>NZ_PSXZ01000005.1:0-306398 GCF_002931375.1 Pseudoclavibacter sp. RFBJ3
CCATCGCGGGGAAGTTGAACGGGCTGATGATGCCGACCACGCCGAGGGCCTGCTTGATGGAGAACACGTCGACGCCGGTCGAGGCGTTCTCGGTGAAGTTGCCCTTCATGATGTGGGGGAACCCGGTCGCGAGCTCCACGACCTCGAGGCCCCGCTGGATCTCGCCAGCGGCGTCGGACACGACCTTCCCGTGCTCGGAGGTGATGATGCGCGCGAGCTCCAGCTTCCGCTCGTTCAACAGCTCACGGAACTTGAAGATGATGTTCTGGCGCTTCGCGATCGAGGTGTTCGACCAGCCGGGGAATGCGGCCTTCGCGGCGGCGATCGCTGCGTTGATCTCCGCGTCGTCGGCGAGAGCGACGTTGCTCGTCGCGGTGCCGAGGGCGGGGTTGAAGACCGGCGAGGTGCGCGCGGGCGTCGAGGTCGAGGAGGCGCCGTTGATCCAGTGCTGGATCGTGGGCAGAGCAGTGTCAGTCATGGATCTTCCTTCGCTGTGGTGCGCCAGCCGGGAGCGGCGCTGGTGGAAGCGGCAGCTGCCGCGACGAGAGGGTGTTGGGGGTCCGAGCTCAGCTCGGGGTGTGCACGAGGCTCGCGGCCGTGTCGACGGCGGCAGCGACGTCGCCATCGGCGGGATAGAGGAGCGTGCGGCCGACGACGAGCCCGCGGACACCGGGGAGGGCGAGGGCGTCGGCCCACTTGGCGTACACCGCCTCCTGGTCGCCGTTCGGCTCTCCGCCGAGCAGCAGCGTCGGGAGTGTCGTCGCCGCCATGACGCGTTCCATCTCGGGCACGACGGGCAGCTTCATCCAGGTCGAGCCCGAGCTGTTGCCGAGGCCGGAGGTGATGGCGATCGAGTTGATGACGGCGTCGGGGGAGAGGTCGTTGACGATCCGGCCGTCCTTCCACTCGCTCATGAACGGCTCGAGCATGATCGGGAGGGATGCCGCCGCTGCATCGTCGACGGCGCGGGCGTTGGCCTCGAGCGTCGAGACGGTGCCCGCATCCGCGAGATTCACCCGGACGAGCGTCTTCGCGAAGTCGATGCCGTCGCGAACCATCGAGTCGACGTCGTATCCCGTGAAGCGGTCGTCCATCTCGAAGCTCGCGCCGCGGAGTCCGCCACGGTTCATGGAGCCGACGATGAGCTTGTCGTCGAGCACGCCGAGCAGGGCGAGGTCGTCGATGATGTCGGGCGTGCCGAGCACGCCGTCCACGCCGGGGCGGGACAGGGCGAGCGCGAGCCGGTCGAGCAGGTCGTAGCGGTCGGCCATCGCCATGGCGTCGTCACGGACGCCGAGGGCGCCACGTGCCGGATGGTCGGCGGCGACGAAGAACAGTCGGCGATCCTCGGGGAGCAGCGACGAGCGCCGGACGCGATTGGCGAGGGCCGCCCGCAGCGCGGAGGGGCCGTCGGCTCGAGCGTCACGGAGGCGCTCGAAGGCCGCGTCGTCGAGGATCCGGTAGTGCTCAGGCAAGGGAGTTCTCCTTCAGGATCTCGTCGACCTCCGCCGTCGAGGGCATCGCGGTCGAGCATTCGAGTCGCGACGCCACGATGGCTCCCGCGACGTTCGCGAAGCGCAGGATGTGCTCGAGGTCCCACCCGGCGATGAGCCCCTTGCAGAAGGCCCCGCCGAAGCTGTCGCCGGCTCCGAGGCCGTTGACGACGTCGACGAAGTGCGTCGGCACCTCGATGGAGCCCTCTCGGGTCTTCGCCAGCACGCCGCGGGGGCCCTGCTTGACGACCGCGATGTCGACGCCTCGCTCGAGGAGCGCATCAGCGGCGCGCTGCGGCTCGGTCTCGCCGACCGCGACCTCGCACTCCTCCTTGTTGCCGATGGCGATGGTCGACTGCGCGAGGATGGGCTCGATGGCGGCCGTCGCCGTGGCCGCGTCCGGCCAGAACATGGCGCGGTAGTCGAGGTCGAGGATGGTGTGGTCGCGGCGGGCGCGAGCTGCGAACGCCGCGTGGTGGGCCGCGCGGCTCGGCTCCTCGGAGAGGCCGGTCACGGTCGCCCAGAAGATCTTGGCGTCACGGATCGCGTCCAGGTCGAGCGTCTCGGTCTCGATGTTGAGGTCCGGAGCCTTCGGCTGGCGGTAGAAGTAGAGGGGGAAGTCGTCCGGGGGGAAGATCTCGCAGAACGTGACCGGGGTCGCAAGCGAGTCGTCGCGGGTGACGAAGTCGCTCCTGACGCCGAGGCGCTCGAGCTCGCGGACGATGTACCGCCCGAAGGGGTCGTCTCCCGTGCGGGTGATGACCGCCGAGCTCAGTCCGTGCTTGGCTCCGGCGACGGCGACGTTGGTCGCGCTGCCGCCGAGGAACTTCCCGAAGGTCGTGACGTCCTCGAGCCCGACTCCGGTCTGGAGGGGGTAGATGTCGACGCCGACACGACCGAGCGTGATGAGGTCGAGGGGCGACGTAGCTGTTGTAGTGGTCATACGGCTCTGTACAACTTTCAGTCCGATGGTGAACGAGGACGAGAGTCAGCATACACCTAATGTCCTGACAAAGTAACAAAGTCTGACGGAGAGACTTCGAGACCGTCCGAGGTGCCGCGTCAGGCCTTGAGCTCGGCGATGAGGGAGTCGACGACGGGCACAAGCGCGCCGTCGTGCTCCTCGGCGACGCGGCGCTGGCGGTCGCTCGACGACCCGCTCTCGATGATGTCCGCGATCGCTGAGAGCTCGTCAGCGCAGCCCAGATCCTCGGCGACTCGCAGGTAGTCGCCCTGGATGCGCTCGGTCAGCACCTCGGTCACGGGACGCTCGTTGCCCTCCGCATCCTCGATGATGATGGCGTCGAGCCCGTAGCGCGCGGCGCGCCACTTGTTCTCGCGAACGAACCACGAGGGGAGCCGATCCGTGTCGCGGCCCGCGTCGAGCTGGCGAGACGCGTGCTCCACGATCACGTGGTTGAGCGCGACCATGGCCCCGAGTTCGCGGAGGTTGGTCGCCCCATCCGAGATGCGGATCTCCACCGTGCCCCACTGTGCTGACGGGCGCACGTCCCAGCGCAGCTCCTGCACCTCGTCGACGATGCCCGTGTGCAGCACATCGTGCGCGACGCGCTCGTAGTCCTCCCACGTCTCCATCTCCGGCGGGAGGCCGCCGGTCGGGAGCTGCTGGAAGATCATCGTGCGGTGGGAGCTGAACGTCGTGTCCTCGCCCTGCCAGTACGGGCTCGACGCGGAGAGGGCGAGCATGAGCGGGTAGTTCGCCAACGCGGCTCGCATGATCGCCGGGACCTTCCGGCAGTCCTCGACTCCGACGTGGGTGTGCACGCCCCAGATCGCGAGCTGCCCTCCCCAGCGGCCGGATCGCTCCGCGACCATGCGGTAGCGCTCGCCGGGCGAGCGCTGCTGCTCGCGCCACTTGGAGAACGGGTGCGTGCCAGAGCCGATCACACCGGCGCCGGCGGCATCCGCGGCGGCCAGCAGCTCGTCCCTGAGTTCCCGGAGCTCGCCGACCGCCGACCCCGCCGAGCGGTGCACGCCCGTCACGAGTTCGACGGTGTTCGTGAGGAACTCCTTCGTGAACCGCTCATCGTCGAGACGAGAGATCAGTTCATGGCCGATGCCGGTCAGTTCGCGCGACGCAGCGTCGACGATACCGAGCTCCCATTCGACACCGAGTGTCGAACGCTCTGATGAGGCGAAACGCATGGTTGAAGCGTAGACGCACCAGGGCCCGCGGCGTGTCTGCATTGCGGCCCGATCCGCATCCGCCGCAAGATAGATGGAGGAGTCGGGCGACGGCACGCGCCGCCCGAGATCGGAGGCCCCATGCGCTACTCGGATGCCCTCGCAGAACTCGCCACGACCGGGGCCCAGGACTTCGTGCCCTACGTCGTCGGCGCCGTTCTCCTCGTCCTCGTGGGTGGGATCATCCTCTTCTTCGTGCAGCGCAGACAGCGCCGAGCGGAGCGCGCGAATGAGGCTTCGATCGACCCGCAGAGTCGTTCGGGGTCCGGCGACGATTCTGCGGTTGGCTAACTGGCCGAGAATCTGCCAAACTAGGCAGTTGAGCCTCGTGGGCTCGACCCTCTAATCCGGCCCACGGTTCACCATTGAGCTCTGCCGAGTGTGCCCCACGCCCTCCGGCTGTCGTTCGCCGATACACACACCATCAGGAGACACGTGGCTGTCAAAATTCGTCTGAAGCGCCTTGGAAAGATCCGGGCACCCTACTACCGCATCGTCGTCGCCGACTCGCGCACCAAGCGCGACGGTCGCGTCATCGAGGAGATCGGCAAGTACCACCCCACCGAGAACCCCTCGTTCATCGAGGTCGACTCGGAGCGTGCACAGTACTGGCTGAGCGTCGGCGCACAGGCCTCCGAGGCCGTCGTCGTCCTGCTCAAGCTCACGGGCGACTGGGGCAAGTTCACGGGCGAAGGCTCGACCGAGAACCAGGTCAAGGCACCCGAGGCCAAGGCTCCGTTCGTGGCAGACGCCGGCAAGAAGCCGGTCCTCCGCCCGAAGGCTGAGCCGAAGGCAGCTCCGGCCGCCGAGGTCACCGAAGAAGCAGCGACCGAAGAGGTCGAGGCCTAGTCATGCTCGCTTCCGCGCTGGAACATCTCGTCAAGGGAATCGTCGATCACCCCGACGATGTCCGCGTGGACCGCAGCACGGCTGCACGCGGCGAGGTCCTCGAAGTGCGTGTGCACTCCGAGGACCTCGGCCGCGTCATCGGTCGCTCCGGCCGCACCGCCAAGGCGCTGCGTACCGTCGTGACCGCCCTTGCCGATGGCCGCCGAGTCCGCGTCGACGTAGTTGACGACTGAGGTGGCAGGCAAGAAGAAGGGCATCACCGAGCTCCGAGTGGGGCGGCTCACCAAGGCCCACGGCCTCAAGGGTGCCGTCAAGCTCGAGCTCTTCACCGACGAGCCAGCCCGGCGCTTCGTGCCCGGCGCCAGCTTCAGCCTGCAGGTGCCCGCCGAGAGCGAGTGGCACGGCAAGAGCCTGGAGCTCCAGGAGCTCCGCTGGTACAACGGCCACCCGGTCGGATTCTTCGTCGGGGTCTCCGACCGCACAGCGGCCGAGAGTCTCGCCAAGGCGATCCTCTGGGTCGACTCCAACGACGCTGAGGAGCTCGAAGACGACGCCTGGTACGACCACCAGCTCGTCGGACTCGACGTCCAGCGCGAGGGCGTCTCCGTCGGCCAGGTCGTCCGCGTCGAGCACTTCCCTGCACAGGACCTGCTCGTCGTGAAGACCGCAGACGCGGAAGTGCTCGTCCCGCTCGTCAAGGCTATCGTCGCCGACGTCGACCTCGAGGCCGGCATCGTCAGCGTCACGCCCCCAGGAGGCCTCTTCGAGGAGATCGAAGAGTCACCCGCCGAGGCGCCGGCCGAGGCTGCTGCCGACAAGGCCGAGCCCGTCGCTGCCGAGGCCGAGCCCGTCGCTGCCAAGGCCGAGACCAAGACCGAGGCCGAGTAACCGAGCCTCCACCATCCTCACGTCTGCGCGCCCGCGATCAACCGCGGGCGCGCATCCGCTTAAGCTGGAGCCCATGCGCGTCGACATCGTCACCATCTTTCCCGAGTTCTTCCAGGTGCTCGATGTGTCCCTGCTCGGCAGGGCCAGGCAGGACGGCATCATCGACGTCCGAGTGCACGACCTGCGCGACGCGACGACCGACCGGCACCGCACGGTGGACGACACCCCCTACGGCGGTGGCGCCGGCATGGTCATGAAGCCAGAGCCCTGGGGGCAGACGATCGACAGGATCCTCGACGAGGCCGCCGACGCCGAGACGGCTGCTGGCACCAACGCGGCAGCGGACACCGACGCGGCAGCCCAGGAGGCGGGCGATGGCGACACCAGACCCCTCGTCGTCTTCCCATCACCCGCCGGAACGGTCTTCACGCAGGCGACCGCTCGGCGCTACGCGCTCGAGAAGCACATCGTGTTCGGCTGCGGGCGGTACGAGGGCATCGACCAGCGTGTCTTCGACGACACCGCGCAGCGCGCCAGAGTCGAGCTCGTGAGCCTCGGCGACTACGTGCTCAACGGGGGAGAGGTGGCCGTCACGGCCATGATCGAGGCCTTCGGTCGCCTGGTCCCCGGGGTCGTCGGCAACCCGGAGTCGCTCGTCGAGGAGTCGCACGAGGACGGCCTGCTCGAGTACCCGAGCTACACGAAGCCCGCCGTGTGGCGCGGCCGCGAGGTGCCAGAGGTGCTCCTGAGCGGGCACCACGCGAAGATCGCCACCTGGCGCCACGAGCAGCAGATCGAACGCACGCGACGCGTCCGCCCCGAGCTGCTGCCGCCCGAGGCCCGCTAGCAGCTCGGCGCGCTAGCTGCGCGCCGTCAGGACGATCGGGTCGCCATCGGTGATCACGACGGTGTGCTCGCTGTGCGCGCCGCGCGAGCCGTCTGCGCTGCGCAGCGTCCAGCCGTCCGCGTCCTGGACCAGCTTGTCCGTCGTCTCGAGGAACCACGGCTCGATGGCCAGCACGAGGCCCGGCTTGAGCGGCATGCCCCGGTTGGCGCGCCCGCGGTTCGGAACACTCGGCTCCTGGTGCATGGTGCGGCCGACTCCGTGGCCGCCGAACTCGACGTTCACGGGGTAGCCGGCGTTCTTCGCGACCTGGCCGATGGCGTGGGAGATGTCGCCGAGCTTGTTGCCGGCGCGCGCGGCCTCGATGGCCGCATCCAGTGCCACCTCCGTCGTCGCCACGAGGCTCAGGTCCGCCTCACGGGGCGTGCCGACCGCGACGGTGATGGCCGAGTCGCTGACCCAGCCGTCGACCGCGACCGCGAAGTCGAGCGTCAGCAGGTCGCCGTCCTTGAGGGCGTAGTCGTGGGGAAGGCCGTGCAGGACGGCGTCGTTGACCGACGTGCAGATGACCTTGCCGAACGGCGAGTTGCCGAAGGAGGGGTGGTAGTCGATGTAGCAGCTCTTCGCGCCGCGCTTGGTGATCAGCTCGTGCGCTCGAGCATCGAGCTCGAGGAGGTTCGTGCCGACTGCGGCGCTCTGCGAGAGCTCGCTGAGCACCTCGGCGACGAAGCGCCCCGCAGGTCGCATCTCTTCGATTTCCTTCTGGGTGCGCAGCTCGATCATCCGACAATCGTACCGGCGCTCGCGCCGTGAGCGAACGATCTGCCTCCGCTCGGGAACCTCCCGTAGCGTTGGCACATGGGCATCGGCCGACTCGTCTACCGCGCACTCCTCCCCGCGGCGCTCTTCCTCGCCGCCTGGCAGTTCGTGGGGTGGCTCATCATCGGCGCCCCGGTCGGGCGATTGTTCGTCTTCGGATTCGCGGGTCTCGCCGCCGTCGCCGGGCTCCTCATCCTCTCCGCGAACTTCTGGCTCAGGCCCGACATCCGCGAGTCCAAGGCCCTGCAGCTGCGCGATGTCCCCCTCATCGTCGTGCCCTGGCTGCTCTGGGCGGTCGGGGCCGTGGTTCCCGACGCGCCGGGGCTGTGGGTGCTCGCCGCAGCGTTCCTGTCCATGGTCGTCGCGGGCTCCGTCGCGCGCAGGCGACTAACGGCTGTCGTCCAGGAGCGGCTGGCCGCCGCGCAGACCGCGGGTCCGCAGGCGAATCCGTTCGGCCTGTTCGGCGGCATGCCCGGCATGCCGACCCCGGGGATGCCCGGGGCGTCGGGGCGGGGAGGGCCGCCCGCGGGAGGTGGGGGAGCGTCCGGACCGGATGCCGGAAAGGTCATCACCCTCGACCCCGACCCGGAAGAGCGCAGCTGAGCGCGCGTTCCGCTCGGCGTTCGCATTGCGGGCGTCTGTCGGGCGTGGTTTACTAGATCCTTGTGCCGCGGCTCGACTCTGCCACAGGGGACGAGAGCACTTCGCGATGCACGCCAACCTCTTCACTGACCTTCGCAGCCGACCTGTGGCGACTGCAGAGAGCGAAATCATGACCAACGTTATCGACGTCATCGACGCAGCATCGCTGCGCAGCGATGTCCCAGACTTCCGCCCCGGCGACACCGTCAAGGTGCACGTGAACATCGTCGAAGGCACGCGCTCGCGCGTCCAGGTCTTCCAGGGTGTCGTCATCGCTCGTCAGGGCGCTGGCGTCCGCGAGACCTTCACGGTCCGCAAGGTCAGCTTCCAGGTGGGCGTGGAGCGCACGTTCCCCGTGCACACCCCGGTCATCGAGAAGATCGAGATCGTCTCCCGCGGCGCCGTGCGTCGCGCGAAGCTCTACTACCTCCGTGGTCGTCGTGGCAAGGCTGCGAAGATCCGCGAGAAGCGCGACAACTAGGCTTCAGCAGTAGGCGAATGGCTCCCCATAGCGGGAGCCATTCGTGTCGATCCGGACGAAACACCACAACCGCCACGGCGGACCGAGCTTGAGGGGGCGCCATGGTCGACGCGAGTGCGCGCGATCGCCGCGCTCCGTCTCACGGACGAGCGCCGCACGAGGGCAGGCACCGCCTCGGTCGCACCGATCGCCCTGCGGGACTGGGCGCGTCCGAGATCGCCGACGCGCCCATCCACGCGACGGGGCTCATCGCCGCTGATGAGCCCGCGCCGGAGCGCACCGGCCGTCTCGGCAAGGCGATGCTCTCGTTCGCGCGCGACCTCGTCATCGTCGCGGTCCTCGCGATCGTCATGTCGATGCTCATCAAGACCTTCCTGCTGCGGCCCTTCTACATCCCCTCCGCGTCGATGAACGACACGCTCGTCGTCGAGGACCGCGTGCTCGTCAACCTCCTCGTCCCGGACATGATCGGCATCGAGCGCGGCGACATCGTCGTGTTCGAGGATCCGGGCGGATGGCTCCCGGTCGTCGCGCCGACGGAGAAGACCGCGTCGCAGGCCGCGGTCGACGGCGCCCTCGAGTTCGTGGGCCTCAAGCCGGAAGAGACGAGCAACCACCTCATCAAGCGGGTCATCGGGTTGCCTGGCGATACGGTCTCGTGCTGCAACGAGTACGGCCAGGTGCTCATCAACGGGCTGCCGATCGGCGAGCCGTACCTGCTGCTCCAGGACGGGCAGGCGGCCTCCGGTCTGCCGTTCGACGTGACCGTCCCGGAGGGGCACCTCTGGGTCATGGGCGACAACCGCTACAACTCGGAGGACTCCCGGTACCACCAGGACGAGCCGGGAGGCGGCTTCGTGCCCGTCGACGACGTCGTCGGCAAGGCGTTCCTGCTGAACTGGCCGCTCGATCGCTTCACCTTCCTCGGCAACTACCCCGAGGTCTTCGACCGCGTCCCGGAGCGGACGGACCAGGAGTGACACCACCCGTCGACCCCACGCTCGACGTCGAGCGAGAGCTGCTGCTCACCGCCCCCGTCGTCATCGGCGTCGACGAGGTCGGGCGCGGAGCCATCGCCGGGCCCGTCGCCGTCGGAGCCTGCGCGATCGACGCCGCCAGGATCGAGCTCGGGGCCCCGGCGGGCGTCCGCGACTCCAAGCTGCTGAGCGCGAAGCGCCGGCTCGAAGCACGCGCGGGCATCGAGGCGTGGGCGATGAGCGTCGGCGTCGGGTACGCGAGTGCCATCGAGATCGACGAGCGCGGCATCACCGCCTGCCTCGGGGCCGCCGCCAAGCGGGCGCTCGCCGAACTCCACGCGAGCGGGGTCCCGGTCGCTGACGCCGTCGTGCTGCTCGACGGCTCGCACGACTGGCTCTCGCCGTGCCTGTCGACGCCGCTCCGCGTCGTGGTGCGCCCGAAGGCCGACCGGGACTGCACCTCGGTCGCAGCAGCGTCCGTGATCGCGAAGCTGGAACGCGATGCCCTCATGGTCTCGGCGGGTGAGGCGCATCCCGAATACCTCTGGGAATCGAACAAGGGATACGGCAGCGCGGCCCACCTCGCGGCGATCGCCGCGGCGGGCCCGAGCGAGCTCCACCGGCACACCTGGCTTCGCGCCGCGACCCCGTAGACTGGGCGGATCATGGACGACGAGAATTTCGACGATTACGAGCGCGAGCAGGAGCTTTCCCTGTTTCGCGAGTACCGCGACGTCGCGGGGCAGTTCAAATACGTGATCGAGACCGAGCGCCGCTTCTACCTTGCGAACAGCGTGGACCTGGTGCGGCGCGACACCGAGCACGATTTCTACTTCGAGCTCACGATGAAAGACGTGTGGGTGTGGGACATCTACCGTTCCGACCGCTTCGTCAAGCAGGTTCGCGTGCTGACGTTCAAGGACGTCAACGTCGAGGAGACGGGCTCGAAGGAGTTCGAGCTTCCCAAGGAACTCGCGCTCGACGAATAGCGGGCGCGCGGCGACGCGCCGAGTGGACGCTGATGTCGGTGGTCCGTGGGAGCCTCGTGGAGTGACAGAGACGATGATTCCCGACGCCACCGCATCCGCAGCCACTCAGATCCTGAGGGCGCTTGTCGGCAGAGACGACGCGGTCTTCCACGACGGACAGCTCGAGGCGATCTCGGCGATCGTCGACGAGCGCCGACGAGTCCTCGTCGTGCAGCGCACCGGCTGGGGCAAGTCGGCCGTGTACTTCATCTCGAGCCTCATGCTGCGCGCCCGCGGCGCCGGGCCGACGATCCTCATCTCGCCGCTGCTCGCCCTCATGCGCGACCAGGTCGAGGCCGCGAGTCGCGCGGGCGTGCGGGCGGTGTCCATGTCGTCGGCGAACGCGCACGAGTGGGCGAGCATCCGAGAGCAGCTCGCCGCCGACGAGATCGATGTCCTGCTCGTCTCACCCGAGCGTCTCAACAACCCGGAGTTCCGAGACGCTCAGCTGCCGGAGCTCCTTAACCGCACGGGTCTTGTCGTGGTCGACGAGGCGCACTGCATCTCCGACTGGGGTCACGACTTCCGGCCCGACTACCGTCGCATCGCGTCCCTCATCTCCGGGCTCGGCACCGACATCCCCGTCCTCGCGACGACGGCGACCGCGAACGAGCGCGTCGTCCACGACATCGAGGAGCAGCTCGGCCGCAGCGGCATCCTCACGATCCGCGGCCCGCTCGCGCGAGCCAGCCTCCGACTCGGCGTGCTCCGACTCGGCAACGCTCGTGAGCGGCTGGCGTGGCTCCTGCAGCACCTCGATGAGCTACCGGGATCCGGCATCATCTACACCCTCACGGTCGCGGGCGCCGAAGACACGTCAGCGGCCCTCCGGGAGGCCGGAATCCACGCACCCGCGTACACGGGCAAGACCGACCCAGATGAGCGCGAGCGCCTCGAGGGCGCGCTGAAGCGCAACGAGGTCAAGGCCCTGGTCGCCACAAGCGCCCTCGGCATGGGGTTCGACAAGCCCGACCTCGGGTTCGTCGTGCACCTCGGGGCGCCGTCGTCGCCCGTGGCGTACTACCAGCAGGTCGGCCGAGCCGGTCGTTCGAGCGCGTCGGCCGACGTGCTGCTGCTGCCGGGCGAGGAGGACCGCGCCATCTGGGAGTACTTCGCGACGGTCTCGATGCCGGACGAGGAGCGCGCGCAGGCTGTCCTCGGCGCGCTTGGCGGCTCACCGCGGTCGACGGTCGCGCTCGAGTCGGCGGTCGACCTCCGACGCTCTCGCCTCGAGCTGCTGCTCAAGGTGCTCGACGTCGACGGCGCTGTGCGACGCGAGCAGGGCGGCTGGGTCTCGACCGGCCAGCCGTGGAGCTACGACGGCGAGCGCTATGCCCGTATCGCCTCGGCCCGATCGGCGGAGGCGCAGTCGATGATCGACTACGAGCGCACCGACGGCTGTCGCATGGAGTTCCTGCAACGTCAGCTCGACGACTCGACCGCGGCGCCGTGCGGGCGCTGCGACAACTGCGCGGGCGTCTGGTTCGACTCGACGACGGATGCGGCGGTGCAGGCGAGAGCGGGGGCCGCGCTCGATCGTGTCGGCGCCGACATCGCGCCGAGGCGCCAATGGCCGAGCGGCATGGCGAGCCTCGGTGTCGAGCTGAAGGGGCGCATCCCCAAGGAGGAGCAGGCATCAGAGGGTCGGGTGCTCGCGCGCCTCAGCGACCTCGGCTGGGGAGGTCCGCTTCGGGAGCTCTTCGACTCGGCCGGGCCGGAGACGACCGTGACGGGGCCCTTGCTGCAGGCGTGCATCCGCATCCTGTCCGAGTGGAAGTGGGCGGCCCGGCCGCAGGGAGTCGTGTTCGTTCCCTCGCGCTCGAGGCCCCGCCTGAGCGCCTCGCTTGCCGAGGGCATCGCCGGTGCGGGGCGTCTGCCGCTGCTGGGGTCGCTTGATCTGGTTCGCGGCGGGCCGGCGGGCCAGCCGGGTGGCAACAGTGCGTTCCGGCTCTCCAGTGTCGAGGGACGTTTCTCGGCGGGGTCGCTCGACATCCCGGCGGGGCCCGTGCTCCTCATCGACGACTTCGTCGACAGCGGTTGGACCATGACGGTCTGCTCGCGTGAGCTCCGCCGTGCGGGTGCGAGCGCCGTGCTGCCGCTGGCCCTCGCGCAGCGCGGCTGACCGGGCCGAACGACCGCCGGGGACCCGCGTTCCGGGCCGCATTCCTTCCGGCGTCGGTCGGCGACTCTGCTGACGCTCGTCCTGTGGACGCCCGGCACTCCACAGCGGCTGGTCTCAACGTGGGCGAGCGGTGCGTGGCGGTCCAGACTCCCGGCAAGGGAGGTGGTGCGGATGCGTGCCAAGGATCAGCTGGGGCGGCTCGGGGAGAATCTCGCGACCGCGTATCTCGAGGAGCGCGGCCACGATGTGCTCGAGCGGAACTGGCGGTGCCGCGAGGGGGAGATCGATGTCGTCTCGCGTCGGGGCGGGTTCATCGTGTTCACGGAGGTGAAGGCGCGGCGGTCGACGGCGGCGGGGCATCCGCTCGAGGCGATCACGCCGACGAAGCTGGCCCGTATGCGGCGGCTAGCGGGGCTCTGGATGCTCGCGCACCCGGACGAGCGCGGTGCGATGCGGCTCGACGTGATCGCGGTGATCGCCCCGAGCGATCGCACGCCGACGGTGCAGCACGTCGTGGGGGTGGGCGCGTGACGCAGGGCACGGTCGGCCATTCGGTGGCGATCGCGCTCGAGGGGCTCGGCGGGGAGCTCGTCGAGGTGGAGACGCAGATCAGCCCGGGCCTGCCGTTCTTCAAGCTCGTCGGGCTGCCGGACACCTCGCTGGGGGAGGCGCGCGAGCGGGTCAGGGCGGCGCTGCAGAGCTCGGGATGCCCGCTGCCGGCGAGCCGCGTCGTCACGAACATGTATCCCGCCTCGCTGCGCAAGCACGGGGCCGGCTTCGACCTCGCGATCGCGGTGTCGTTCCTCGCCGCTGCCGGGATCATCTCGGCCGAGTCGCCGACGCGCGCGGTGCACATCGGCGAGCTCTCCCTCACCGGGCAGGTACGGGCCGTCGTCGGCGTCCTGCCTGCCGTGGCCGCCGCGCGAGCCGCGGGCTTCGATACCGTCGTCGTGCCTGCGGACTCGAAGGCGGAGGCGGAGCTCGTGGAGGACATCCGCGTCGTCGCCGTCACCTCGCTGCGGGCCGTGGCACTGCACTACGGGGCCGATGCGGACGAGCTCACCGAGGAACTCGAGTACCCCTCGAGCTCGGCAGGGCGGTCCGTCGCGGTGCGGGAGCGCGAGCGCAGCGAGGACCCGACCGGGGCGCTCAGCGCGGGGTCGGCGCTCGATCTGTCCGACGTGGTCGGCAGCGACGCCGCCGTCCGGACCCTCATCATCGCTGCCGCAGGCGGCCACCACCTGCTCATGCTGGGACCGCCGGGCGCGGGCAAGACCATGCTCGCGGAGCGACTGCCCGGCATCCTCCCCGACCTCGAGCCGGAGGCCGCCGTGACCCTGGCCGCGGTGCGCTCGCTCAGAGGGATGCCGCTCGCCGCGCGCCTCGACCGCAGGCCGCCATTCGAAGCGCCCCACCACACCGCTTCGGCCGTCGCGCTGCTGGGCGGTGGAAGCGGCCTGATCAGGCCAGGTGCCATCTCGCTCGCGACGGGCGGGGTGCTCTTCCTCGACGAGGCGCCCGAGTTCGCGCGCCACACGCTGGACTCGATGCGCCAGCCGCTCGAGAACGGCGTCATCGAGATCCATCGCGCCCAGGGTCGGGCGGCCTACCCCGCCGAGATGCAGCTCGTGCTCGCCGCGAACCCCTGCCCCTGCGGAAACCACGGCGACCCCGACGCGGAGTGCCGCTGCGATGCCTCAGCCCCACGGCGCTATCTCGCTCGCCTCTCCGGTCCGCTGCTCGACCGAATCGACCTCCAGCTGCGGGTCGAACGCGTCTCGGCCGCCCGGGCCCGACTCGTGGACCACGAGGCGCAGCTGGGCCACGCCGGGCAGGAAGCCGCGCATCCGAGCATCAGCACAGCCACGGCGCGCGGGCTGGTCGAAGAAGCTCGCGGACGCGCCAGGAGGCGACTCGAGTCGACGCCGTGGACGATCAACGCCCGAATCGTCTCGCGATGGCTGCGCGCCCCAGAGCACCGCCCGAGGCGCGACGCCTACGCACCCCTCGCAATCGCGCTCGAACGCGGGCAGGTCACGATGCGCGGACACGATCGTGTCCTCCGGGTCGCCTGGACCATCGCCGACCTCGACGGAGCATCGCGCCCGGAAGTCCACCACGTGCACGAAGCGCTGTCCTATCGAATCAGACTGGGGTAGGTGGAGATTGTCAGCACAGGAACCGCAGAGCGGCGCGCACGATCGCGGTACCGATCACGTCCGTCGAGCAGACGGCCAGGCACGCGAGTCGTGGCCCGACCCGGCCGCATTGCGAGACGCGCTGGCCGGGGTGAGCGGCGGGAAGGTCGACGATCTCGGCGACGCAGCCGTGCAGGCCCGGATCGCGCAGCTGGCCTGGTCCTGTACGGTCGAGCCGGGCGACGCCACAGCTGGGCTGCTGATCGGGGCACTCGGCCCCGTCGAGGCCCTGGAAGCGGTCGTCTCCGGGGCTCTGCTCCGGCGGGCCAGGGAGCGCGGTTCGGGCGCGGGAATTCCGTTCGACGAGCTCGCGACGGCAGTCGAACGGTGGCACCACCGCCTCGACCTCGAGCGCACCGCGGCCATCCTGCGCAGCTCGGCGCGACTCGGAGTGCGCGCCGTTCTCCCCGGAGACCCCGAATGGCCGACGCAGCTCGCCGACCTCGGCCCACATGCGCCGTGCGCGCTCTGGGTTCGCGGCTCCCTCGACACGCTCCGCCAGCTCACGCGGTCCGTCGCGCTCGTGGGGGCCCGGGCATCCACCAGCTACGGCGAGGAGGTCACGGTGCGCCTCGCGAGCGGACTCGCCAACCGCGGCTTCGGACTCGTCTCCGGGGGCGCGTACGGCATCGACGCCGTCGCGCACCGGGTGGCCCTCGCCGAGGGGGCGCCAACGGTGGCGGTGCTCGCCGGCGGTCCTGATCGGCTCTACCCGCAGGGCAACCGCGCCCTCCTGGAACGGATCATCGCGCACGGCGCACTTGTCAGCGAGCTCCCGATCGGGCAAGCGCCCACGCGATGGAGGTTCCTGCAGCGCAACCGCATCATCAGCGCCCTTGCCTCGGCGACCGTCGTCGTCGAGGCAGGGCGCAGGTCCGGAGCCGCGAACACCGTTGCCCACGCGCTGACGCTCGGTCGGCCACTGGGTGCCGTGCCCGGCCCCGTCACGAGTGCGGCCTCGGTCGGCTGCCACCGGCTGCTGCGAGAGTCCGATGCCTCGCTCATCACCTCGGTCGACGACATCGTCGAGCTCCTCGGCGATCACCGGGGAAGCGAGCTCGAACTGCCGGACGGAGCCGCATGGCCAGGCGAAGGCGGCCGCGAGCGAGCTGACGGTGATCGACCCTCATCCAACGCGGTACGAGCCAGGGACGCCCTCCGAGTCGGGCGGCCCCAGCGCAGCGCTGAGATCGCGTCGGCGGCGGGGCTCACGGTCGCCGAGACGGCGGCGGGTCTGGCGGAGCTCGAACTCAACGGCCTTGCCCGAGAGAGCGCCGCAGGGTGGACCAGGACCACCCAGGCGAGACGCTGAGGAACGGGGGAAGGCGCGGGTGGTGCGCATCGTCCGGGTCAACTCGGAGGCTGAAGGTGCTCCCGGTAGCTCGCGACGACCCCCTCCAGGTAGCGCACGATGACCGCGCGTTCAGCCTCGTCGAAGTCCTGGGCGACCGAGTCGATGTCCATGATCATCGGCGCCAGCAGGCCGCGGGCCTTCGCCGTCGAATCCTCTTCCGGGAAGACGAGCACACCGCGGCGATCGCTCGGGTTCGGCTCACGACGCACGTGCCCCGCCTTCACGAGCCGATCCACCACGACCGTCACCGCCGCCGTCGTTATGCCGAGGCGGCGCGCGATATCGGACGGGGTGAGGTGACCCGAGGAGATCAGGTGCTGCATCGCCACGAGATCGGTGTGATTGACCTCGAGCTCCTTCGCCACGACGACCTCGTACTCGTCGGAGATCGTGAGGATCTCGCGCAGCAGCGCGGTCGACTCATGCACGCGCGGAAACGCGCGACCCCGTTCATCCCCGGATTGCATGGAACACATCCTAGCGCTAGGTTAGCTAAGCAAATTGATTACTAGTGCATTTAGGTGGTTCGTCCATGCGTGGCATCATCCGATTCATCACCGGCAAGGCGAGCGGCGCGATCGTCATCGCCGTCTTCGTCGTCTTGAGCGGGCTCGCGTTCTTCTGGGGCTCGGGTGAGAGCGGCGACGTCGCGCCAGCCGGCGACCTCCCCGCCTCCGCTGAGTCCGCCAAGGTCGAGGAAGCGCTCGCCACCTTCGAGACCGAGGACAGCAGCGCCGCGCTCTTCGTGTTCCACCGCGACGGCGAAGCGCTCACTCCCGACGATCTGGCGGCCGTCTCCGCGGCCAGCTCGGGCATCGCCGACGCCGCGGGCGTCGACGCGCTGCCGCCGGCCTTCCCAGCCGAAGACGGCGAGGCCATGATCCTCACGGTGCCGCTCGACGCGACCACCGACGTCGATGCACAGTCCGCGCGCGCCGAAGCCATGCGAGCCGCCGCGGCCGACGGGCTGCCAGACGGGCTCATCCCGGTCATGACGGGCCCCGAGGGCTTCGCGGTCGACATCGCCGCAGTCTTCGAGGGCGCCAACTTCACGCTGCTCACGGTCACCGTCCTCGTCGTCGCCTTCCTCCTCATCGTCACCTACCGCAGCCCCGTCCTCTGGCTCATCCCGCTCTCCGTCGTCGGGCTCGCCGACGGCGTCGCCGGCATCGTCGCCACCCGGATCGTCGGCGCGTTCGGCTTGACCATGGATGCGTCGATCAAGGGCATCCTCTCCGTCCTGGTCTTCGGCGCGGGCACGAACTACGCGCTGCTCCTCATCGCCAGGTATCGAGACGAACTCCGTGTCTCGGCCGACAGGCGCGAGGCCATGGCAACCGCCCTGCGCGGCGCGGGCCCCGCCATCATCGCGAGCGGTGGGACCGTGGCCCTGAGCCTCGCGACGCTGCTGTTCGCCTCGCTCGGCGGAAACGTCGTCCTCGGCCTCGCCTGCGCGATCGGCGTCGTCATCGCCATGGTGTTCGCGCTCGTGCTCCTGCCAGCCACCCTCGTGCTCTTCCCTCGCGGTATCTTCTGGCCGGTCGTGCCACGCGTCGGCGACGATCAGCACGGCAAGGGCTTCTGGTTCAAGCTCGGAACCGGCGTCTCGAAGCGTCCAGCCATCGTCGCGGGCGCCGGCATCGTCGTGCTCATCGCGCTCGCCGCCGTCGCGCCCAGCATCAAGGTCGGGCTCGCTCAGACGGAGCGGTTCACGTCCACGCCGGAGGCGGTCGTCGGGCAGGAGCTGCTCAACGAGCATTTCCCCGACCTGGCAGGCGCACCGGCGGTCGTCGTCGCGAATTCCGGTGCAGCGCAGGCGGTGGCCGATCGTGCCGCCGAGATCGAGGGTGTCGCCACAGCATCGGTGGGTGACTCCAGCGGCGAGATCACTCGCATCGATGTCGGGCTCTCCTCTCCTGCGGAGACAGACGAGGCACTCGCCACCGTCGAGCGCCTCCGCGCGGAACTGTCCCAGGTCGACGGCGCCGACGCGATCGTCGGCGGCCTGGACGCTCAGGCCCTCGACGAGCAGGCCGCCCAGGACCGGGACCAGCTGCTGCTGTTCCCCCTCATCCTCGCGGTCGTGTTCGTCGTGCTCCTGCTCCTCCTGCGGTCGCTGGTCGCCCCGATCCTGCTGCTCCTCACCGTCGTCGGCTCGTTCTTCGCGTCGGTGGGTGCCAGCTGGCTGCTGTTCGAGAACGTGTTCGGCTTCCCAGCTCTGGACACCTCGGTGCTGCTGTTCAGCTTCCTCTTCCTCGTCGCGCTCGGCGTCGACTACAACATCTTCCTCGTCACGAGGGCTCGCGAGGAGGCGGTGAAGCACGGAACGAAGGACGGGATGATCCGCTCGCTCTCGGCGACGGGAGGCGTGATCACGAGCGCTGGGATCCTGCTCGCCGCCGTGTTCGCGGCGCTCGGTGTCCTGCCGCTCATCACGCTCACGCAGATCGGCATCATCGTGTGCGTCGGCGTGCTCCTCGACACCCTCCTGGTGCGAACGGTGATCGTGCCGGCGCTCGCCTTCCTCACCGGTGACCGCTTCTGGTGGCCGAGCAAGGGCATCCTGGAAGACCCGAGGCCAGCGCACGCCGAGTCGGCTCATCCTGGCCAGGTGGGCGGGGGCTCGCACCACGCGAAGCCGGCCCACGCCAAGTCGTAGGCTGCCGGTTCACGCCGCGGCCGTGGTGTCTGGGTTGCGACCTACGATGGTGGGCATGCAGGAGCTCTCGGTCGCGGTCGACGCCTACCTGCGCTCGCTGCGCTCCGAGCGTGGGCTGTCGCCGCGGACTGCGCAGGCCTATGCGGGCGATCTCGGCATCCTGCTCGACTCCTGCGAGCGCGCTGGGATCGATGGGCCGGGTGCGCTCAGCTTGGAGGTCTTCAGGGATCTGCTGTGGCAGCAGACGCAGGCGGGCAAGGCCGCGTCGAGCATCGCCCGCATGGCGGCTTCCTTTCGCGGGTTCACGTCGTGGCTCGAGGAGACCGGCCGCGGCCCGGATTCGGCGCGGCGCCTGAAGAGCCCGAAGGCGGGGTCGACGTTGCCGCGGGTGGTGTCGGCTGACGGAATGCGGGGGATCCTGGACGCGCTCGCCGAGCGAGCGTCCTCGGGCGATCCGGTGGAGCAGCGCGATGTCGCGATCATCGAGCTGCTGTATGCGTCGGGCATTCGTGTCTCGGAGTGCTGTTCGCTCGATGTCGGGGCAGTCGATCTGGGGCGGCGCGTGGTGAGGGTCGTCGGCAAGGGCGACAAGGAGCGAGTGGTGCCGTTCGGGGCGCACGCTGCGAAGGCGGTCGAGCGGTGGCTCGAGGTCGGCAGGCCGGTCCTCGAGCAGCCGCGTTCTGGGCAGGCGCTGTTCCTCGGTGCTCGCGGCGGGCGGTTGGATGCCCGCACCGTGTACGCGCTCTCCCGTGAGGTGCTGGGAGCTGCGCCCGGCGGTGGCCCTTCTGGGCCGCACACGTTCCGCCATACTGCGGCGACGCACCTGCTGGATGGGGGAGCGGACCTCCGCGCCGTCCAGGAGATCCTGGGCCACTCCGACCTGGGGACGACGCAGATCTACACCCACGTCTCCGCGGAGCGCCTGAAGGCGTCGTACCTGCAGGCGCATCCCCGAGCCTGAAGCCGGGGTCGATCTGGCTGGACCCCGGACGGCTAAACGGCTGGACGCTGGACGCTGGACGATGCAGTCCGGCAGGCCAGCGGGCCGGCAGGCCGGCACGCCTCGACGGCCGGGTCTGGCCGCCGAGGCGTGCCTGCGTCCTCGCGGATCTGGCTCCGCTGCGTGGAGGCGGGTCAGGCCTGGCGTCGGCGACTCAGCAGTCCCCAGGCGAGCGCGCCGATGCCGATGACAAGCGCTCCGGCGCCCAGGAGCAGGGGCCAGCCGATACCTGCGGCCCCGGTCTGGGCAAGGGCGTCTGGCGAGCTCGACGGCGATGATTCTGCGGCTGCCGAGCTGGCGGCCGGCGGTGACGCGGGCGCCGTGCTCGGCGCTGGAGTGCCCGCCTTCGCGCTGGGTGCCGGCGTCGTGGACGCCGGCGGCGACGCGGTGGCACTCTGCGTTGCCGTGGGCGTCGTGCTCGGCCTGGAGATCTCCGGAGGGTTCGAGCTCTCCGGAGGGTTCGAGCTCTCCGGAGGGTTCGTGTTCCCCGGAGGTGTCGTCATCGCGGGAGCCGAGGGCGGCGCGGCGCTGACGGGCGGGCTCGTCGGGGCAGAGCTCGCAGGGATCGGAGGAGCGCTCGGGGTCACGCTCGGTACCGGTGTGGCTGTGGCTGTCGGCGTGGCCGTTGGTGTGCGGGTTGCCATTGGTGTGGGCGGAGTCGTTGGGGGGTGCGTTGCCGTTGCCGTTGCCGTTGCCGTCGGCGTGGGCTTGGGTGTTGAGGTCGGCGTGGCTGTCGGCGTCGCCGTCGGGGCCGGTGTGGGTGTTGGGGTCGGCGTCGCGACGGGCACCCGAGGCACTCGGTCCTGGCCGACGGCCGTGAACTCCCCGGGCAGGGTGCCGCCGCTTCCTCCGAGCAGCTGAGCGCCTGGCGTGTGCAGGACGAGGATCTTCGCGGCCCAGGGCACAGACGGAGAGGTGACGCTCGCGGTGCCGCTCACCGTGACGGGCCCGCGGTCGAGGGCCGCGGGGCTGACCACGATCGGAGCCGATTCTCCGCCTCGAATCGTCGAGGTCTCGGCGCCGGTGGCGACGAAGGTGGCGCCGCTCAGCACCACTGTTCCCGTGGCTCCGGGTACCTCCGTTGCCAGGGTGACGGTGCCCATTCTCGCATCTGCCCCGTCGGTCGTGAACGCAAGGCTGCCCTTGAGGTCGACCGGCGCGCTGGCGCCGACCTTCGCCGCATCCGCGCGAATGGCCGCGAGGGTGCTGCCGACGTCTGCCCGCTTCTCCTCGGGCACACGTCCGAGGTAGTGCTCGTCTCCGCTCACCGCATGGCCCGAGTAGCTTTCGGGGGCCGCGAGCGACCAGACGAACATGGCGACGGCGCTGGTCACCGTCGGGTCCGCGGACTGCCCGTGGGTCGAGATGGCCCAGTTCACGCGGGCTGTGTCGTCGTCGCTCATCTGGAACTGCTCGCCATCGACGACGCTTCCCTTCGTCGTCTCATCGAGCGGGCGGGGCAGCCAGGGCTGCAGGCAGTAGACGTTGCGTCCCTCGAAGCTGTAGGCCCCGATCCGTCCCTGTCCGCCGTTCTGGGCGTCGTCGAAGCCGGGGCCGTAGCCGGCTGCGCTCGCGGTCTGCGCTCCGGAGAACAGCAGGAACGACGCGGTCATGGCGAGCATGACGAGGCCAGCTGCGGCGCGAGGAAGTCGAGTGATCCAGCGTGATGGGGAGTGCGCGGTGCGATGGGCAGTCCCGGCGGGCGAGGGCGGTCGCTGCTGGTGGAGAGGAGACATGTGGTGCCTTTCTGGTGTGGGTCGTGGCGAGCGTCGGCTGCTCATCGGTAGAGGGGAAGCAAGACGGCCGCAGGAGGTCGCAGCACCCCGAACAGCGGGGCGGGGTCGAGGTAGGCGCCGTCGCGTCGAACCCCGAGGTGCAGGTTCCCTTCGGGCGTGTGGCGATGCCCGATGCTCAGCTCTCCGATGCGCTGACCGGTGGAGACGACGTCTCCCGGTCTCAGCTGTGTGACGACCGGCTCGTAGCTGGCGAGCAGGCCGTCGGCATGCTGGATCGAGAGCACCGGTCGGTCGACGACGAAGCCCGCGAACGTGACGGTTCCCGGGGCGGGGGAGCGGACGTCGTCGCCCGGTGCCGCGGAGATGTCGACGCCGCGGTGGCCGGCCCCGTACCGGGCGGCGAGGTCGAATCCACGAGCGACGTTCGGAGGCGCTTCCACGGGCCAGCTCCACGTGCTCGAAGCCCCGGCCGCGTGCGGAGCGCCGCCCAGAGTCGCGCTGGCCATGAGCAGGAGGAGAATGAGCGTCGCGAGACCGCGCCGGGGGCGGACGAGGGACGCTGGGGACTCCGGGGTGCGGTGCATGGTGTCATCGTGGTGCCCGGTGAGCGGGCCCCTGCGGCAGACGACCACGAGGTGTGGAGGACGCCTGTCCACAGGCTCGGCTGCACCTGAGTCCGTGCACCGGTTCCCTGCGCCACCGCTCCTGTGTAGACTGACGCCAGCAGCCCGCCATGCGGGCTGACTTCGCGTGCCCATCGAGGCGTGCATCCATCGGTCTCCAGCACTTCGGTGCGAGAGCGGGTGCGCGCTGGGCACCAGGCTGTGCGGCCGCCGGTCGCAGAGAACAACCGCGCGCAGGAATGCGCATTCGAATAGGGAGAACGACCATGGCAGTCGTCACCATCCGCCAGCTGCTCGACAGCGGCGTGCACTTCGGGCACCAGACCCGTCGCTGGAACCCGAAGATGAAGCGATTCATCTTCACCGAGCGGTCCGGCATCTACATCATCGACCTCCAGCAGTCGCTGGGCTACATCGATGCTGCTTTCGACTTCGTCAAGGAGACCGTCGCACACGGCGGCACCATCCTCTTCGTCGGCACCAAGAAGCAGGCTCAGGAGTCCATCTCCGAGCAGGCGACCCGCGTGGGCCAGCCCTACGTGAACCAGCGCTGGCTCGGTGGCCTCCTCACGAACTTCGGCACCGTCCAGAAGCGCCTCAACCGTCTCAAGGAGCTCGACCTCGTCGACTTCGACGACACGACGCGCGGCTTCACGAAGAAGGAACTCCTCATCCAGCGTCGCGAGCGTGACAAGCTCGAGAAGTCGCTCGGTGGTATCCGCAACCTCTCGAAGACGCCTTCGGCGCTCTGGGTTGTCGACACCAAGAAGGAGCACCTCGCGATCGACGAGGCCAAGAAGCTCGGCATCCCGGTCATCGCGATCCTCGACACGAACTGCGACCCGGACGACGTCAACTACCCGATCCCGGGCAACGACGACGCCATCCGCTCCGTTGCGCTGCTGACGCGCATCATCGCCGACGCAGCAGCTGAGGGCCTGATCCAGCGCCACCAGAAGCCGACCGAAGGCCAGGCCGAGGTCGAGCCGCTGGCTGAGTGGGAGAACGACCTGCTGCAGGGCGACGCTCCTGCCGCTGAGGCCGTCGTCGAGGCTCCTGCTGAGACCGAGGCTCCTGCCGAGGCCGAGGCTGTCGAGGCAGCTGAGCCTGCCGAGGCCGCCGAGCCTGCTGAAGCAGCCGAGGCTGTCGAAGCCGTCGAAGAGTCCAAGTAACTTCAAGCACTAGGGAGAACCCCACACATGGCTAACTTCACCCTCGCTGATGTCAAGGAGCTGCGTGAGCAGCTCGGTACTGGCATGGTCGACACGAAGAAGGCGCTCGAAGAGGCCGACGGCGACAAGGAAAAGGCCGTCGAGATCCTCCGCCTCAAGGGTGCGAAGGGCAACGCGAAGCGCGCTGACCGTTCCACCAGCGAAGGCCTCGTCGCCGCGAAGGACAACGGAAACGGCACCGCGACGCTCATCGAGCTCGCAACCGAGACCGACTTCGTTGCCAAGGGCGACAAGTTCATCGCACTCTCCGAGAAGGTGCTCGATGCTGTGGCCGCCGCTGGCGCGTCGAACGTCGACGAGGCGCTTGCCGCCCCCGTCGACGGCACGACCGTCAAGGAGACCATCGATGGCGTCGCCGCGATCCTGGGCGAGAAGATGGAACTCCGCAAGGTGAGCCTCCTCAAGGGCGCCAACTTCGAGATCTACCTGCACCGCACCTCGCAGGACCTGCCACCGCAGGTCGGCGTCGTCGTGGCGTACGAGGGCGACGACGCGGCTACGGCTCGCGGCATCGCTCAGCACATCGCGATGTTCGACCCGCAGTACCTCACCCGTGAGGACGTTCCTGCCGAGGCAATCGACAAGGAGCGGGTCATCGTCGAGGAGATCTCTCGGAGCGAGGGCAAGCCAGAGGCAGCCCTTCCGAAGATCATCGAGGGACGCCTGACCGGCTTCTTCAAGCAGATCGTGCTCCTCGAGCAGGACTACGCTCGCGACAACAAGCAGACCGTGAAGAAGATCGCTGACGCCGCAGGCGTCAACGTCGTCGACTTCGGTCGCATCCGCGTCGGCGCCTAACGCCAGACGCACACGAATTCGGGGCCGGATGCGCAAGCATCCGGCCCCGTTTCGTGTCCCCGGAGCCCGCTCGAGGAGGTCCGCTGAGACTCGTGCGCGCTCCGCACAAGGTAGGCTCGTGGACGATCAGCGATCCCACAAGGAGCACAAATGTCACCACAGGCCCCGCGCAGACGCGTTCTCCTCAAACTCTCTGGCGAAGCGTTCGGTGCAGGCAAGATGGGTGTCGATCCCGAGGTGCTCACGAGCATCTCCAAGGAGATCGCCGCTGCTGCACGCGACGTGGAAGTCGCCATCGTCGTCGGCGGAGGGAACTTCTTCCGCGGCGCTCAGCTCGCGAACGCCGGCATGGACCGCGCGCGAGCCGACTACATGGGCATGCTCGGCACCGTCATGAACGCCCTCGCGCTGCAGGACTTCATCGAGCAGGCGGGCACCCCCGCCCGTGTGCAGTCCGCCATCGAGATGCGCCAGGTCGCCGAGCCGTACATTCCGCTCCGCTCCAAGCGCCACATGGAGAAGGGCCGCGTCGTCATCTTCGGCGCCGGCGCCGGCCTCCCGTACTTCTCGACCGACACGGTCGCCGCACAGCGTGCGCTCGAAGTCGGAGCAGACGTGGTGCTCGTCGCGAAGAACGGTGTCGACGGCGTCTACACCGCCGACCCGCGCCAGGACCCCAGCGCCGAGCTGCTGCACTCGGTCACCTACCAGGACGCGCTCCAGCGTGGCCTCAAGGTCGTCGACTCGACCGCCTTCAGCCTCTGCATGGACAACGGCATGGACATGCGCGTGTTCGGCATGAGCCCAGAGGGCAACATCGCCCGCGCCATCCTCGGCGAGGACATCGGGACGCTCGTCACGTCGAGCCTCGACTAGTCGAGGGCCCCACCGCAACCGCCACCCCGCGACAATTTTCGTCAGTGCGCCGCGCCCTCGAGCGTGGCGTGCGCATCCGACCATCTCGGTAGGATGATGCAGAACGCCCTGGAAAGGACACCCCGTGATCAACGACGTGCTCACCGAGACCAAAGACAAGATGGCGAAGGCCGTCGACCACGCGAAGGAAGACTTCTCGACGGTGCGAACGGGGCGGGCGAACCCCCAGCTCTTCACGAAGATCCCCGTCGACTACTACGGCACCGCGACGCCGCTCGAGCAGCTCGCGTCGATCGCCGTCCCCGAAGCTCGTGTTCTCGTGATCACGCCCTACGACAAGTCGGCCCTCAAGGAGATCGAGAAGGCCATCGTGTCGCGGCCGAACCTCGGGGTCACGCCGAGCAACGACGGCAACCTCATTCGCGTGGTCATGCCGGAGCTCACGGCCGACCGCCGCAAGGAGTACGTCAAGCTCGTGCAGACGAAGGCGGAGGAGGCGCGCGTCGCCGTCCGCAACATCCGTCGCAAGGCGAAGACCGACCTCGAAGCGCTGAAGGACGAAGTGGGCGAGGACGACATCGCTCGCGGCGAGAAGGAACTCGAGACCTTCACGAAGGCGCACATCGATCGCATCGACGAGGCTTCCAAGCACAAGGAAGCCGAGCTCCTCGAGGTCTAGTCGCTCGTGTCCACGACTGGGAGTGACGGGGCAGACCCCGGCGAGCGCCTGGACCGCGAGGTCCGGGAGACAGAGGCGGATTCCGAAGCGCGCGAGACGCCGAGCGCCTTCGGTCCCGCCGCCAGCGAGGGCGACGGCGCACCAGCGGCCGGAGCCCCCGCGGCTGCTGACGATCTCCCGGTCATGGGCGACGGCGCTCCTGCGCCGCCCCTGACCCCGCTCCGCCCATCGCGGCTTGGTGACACCGGCACGAACATCCTTCACGACCTGGAATCGCGCGCGCAGCAGGCGCGGACCCAGGTGCGGGAGCAGCGCGACAAGCTGCGGGCACGCAACGACGCGATCAACGCCCGCAGTGGGCGCAACCTGTCCTTCGCGATCTTCTTCGGCGTCGTGCTCGGGGCGCTCCTCATCTCGAGCCTCATCTTCATCAAGCAGCTCTTCATCCCGTTCGCGGTCGCGATGGTCATCTTCGCGACGATCGAGCTCGCGAGCGCGATGCGCGGCGCCGGGCGCGACGTGCCGCGCATCCCGCTTGTCGTCGCAGCCGTCGCCATCCAACCTGTCGCCTACTACTTCGACGTCGTCGGGCAGTGGCTCGCGCTGCTGATCGGCGTCTTCGTCGTCACGGTGTGGCGGCTCGTGGAAGCCTCGGTGTCCACCGATCGGCCACCGCGGAAAGCGGTCTGGGCCGACTTCCTGGCCGCCGCGCTCATCCTCATCTACGTCTCGTACCTCGGCTCGTTCACGGTGCTCCTCACCTCGCAGGAGGACGGCCAGTGGTGGGTGCTCGGCTTCCTCATCATCGTCGTGGCCGTGGACGTGGGTGCCTACGTCTTCGGCCTCAACTTCGGCAAGCACAAGCTCGCGCCGAAGATCAGCCCGGGCAAGACCTGGGAGGGGTTCGCGGGTGCCGGCCTCACGTCGATCGTCGTGGGCATCCTCGTCAGCATCTTCCTCCTCGACCAGGACTGGTGGTTCGGCCTGATCATGGGGCCCCTGCTGCTCATCACCGCCACGGCCGGCGACCTGACCGAGTCGATGATCAAGCGCGACCTCAAGATCAAGGACATGAGCTCCTGGCTGCCCGGGCACGGTGGGTTCTTCGACCGCATCGACTCGATCCTGCCGTCGGGAGCGATGGCGTTCGCGCTGTACTTCTGGAGCGCAGACTCGACGCTCTGGTGATGCCCCACCGGGGAGCCGTGCGACATGTTCGCTCGTGATGCGGCACAATGGACCGCGTGAGCAGCACTTCATTCCCTCTGGCATCTCGTGGCACCCTCGGCTACGACGCCGAAGAGGTCGACCGTGCATTCCGCGTCGCCCGGCAGCGTTACGACAACTTCGACAACGGCACGCAGGGCAAGCGCCTCTCGACGAGCAGCATCCGCCACACGGCGTTCACGATGCGCAAGGGCGGGTACTCCGCCCCGCACGTCGATGCCGCGCTCGAGCGCCTCGAGGACGCCGTCGCCATCCGCGAACGCGACGAGCACATCGACCGGGTCGGCCGTGATGTCTTCCTGCGCGAGACGAAGACGACGGCCCGGGCGGTCCTCGCTCGGCTCCGTCGCGAAGACGGCGAGCGCTTCGATCGCGTCTCCGTCCTGCAGCGTGGATACGACGTCAAGGAGGTCGACGAGTTCTCCAGCAGGCTCGCTGACTTCCTGCGCGGTGGAACCGCCATGTCGCTCCGCGAGGTCCGCGGTGTCGCGTTCACGCCGAAGCGCCACGGCTACAAGGAGACGCAGGTCGACCTGCTCATCGACGCCGTCATCGACGTCATGCTCGCCATTCGTTAGGTACACCTGCCACCTCAGCTGAGCCTGAGCGTTGTCAAATCGTGACCTCCCCGTTACGATTGCGTGGTCCCCTCGGCCCATCGGTTGGAGCTCCATGCCGGAAACCACTGCAACTCGCGGAGAGCGTGCTCGCCAGCGTCGCAAGACTCGCGCCAAGCGCCGCGCCGCGATCTTCGGCTCATCGGCGCTCGGCGTCGTCGCAGCCGGGGCCATCGCAGTGACCACCCTCACGGGTGCCGGGGCCACAGCCTCGGCCGACGCGTCGCTGAGCCCGAGCATCCAGGAGCTGTCGCAGGAGCAGGCGCAGGCGTACGCGGTCCTCGCCGTCTCGGGGGAGAGCTCGCAGGGGACCACCATCGACGACCGGGGCTCGAGCGTCAGCATCGACGTCGTGCCGACCGACCCTGCCTCGCTCAAGAAGATCACCGAGGAGATGGTCAAGACCCAGTACGGCTGGGGTGCCGACCAGATGTCCTGCCTCGACAAGCTGTGGATGAAGGAATCCGGCTGGAACTACCTGGCCGAGAACGCCGATTCCGGTGCGTACGGCATCCCGCAATCGTGGCCCGCTGAGAAGCTCGCCACGATGGGCGCCGACTGGAAGACGAACCCGCTGACGCAGATCAAGTGGGGGATCGACTACATCGACCGAGCGTGGGGCACCCCGTGCGCCGCCTGGAACCAGCACAACGGCTCCTATTGACCTCGGACCCGCTGCCCACGACCGCAGCGTCACCTTCGGCTGAAGACCTCGCCACCGCGAACCACCTGGGAGTACCCGCATGACCACCACCGCCATCCGCACCGGCTCGACGCGGGCCTCACGGCCCGCAGGCCTCCGCCGACGTGCGGGAGCCCGCGTGATCGTTCCGACCCTGGCCGGAGTGGCGATCGCTGCTCTCGCGGTCACTGCGACCGTCCAGCTGGGGGTCCAGGGGCAGGGCGAGAGCGAAGTCGTCTCCGTCGCGTCCGTCGACGAGCTGACCGCCGCGGGTGCGCAGGGCTACGCCGTGAGCCTCGTCTCCGCAGTGGATGCGGTGCCGGCGGACACGAGCCGTACGAGTGACATCGCCAGCATCGTCGTGGTCACCCCGACGCCGACGCCGACGCCCGAGCCGGAGCCCGAGCCCGAGTCCGCCCCCTCGAACTCGAGCAAGAACTCCTCATCCGGGGGATCCTCGTACAAGGAGGCCGACGTCTCCTCGGACCCGAGCATCGACGCCACGCTGGCCCGCATCGCGCAGTGCGAGTCCGGTGGCAACCCTTCGATCAACACTGGGAACGGCTACTACGGCATGTACCAGTTCTCGCTTCCCACTTGGCAGTCCGTCGGCGGGACGGGCCTGCCCTCCGACGCATCGCTGGAAGAGCAGACAATGCGCGCCAAGATGCTGCAGGCGAAGGCCGGCTGGGGGCAGTGGAGCTGCTACTGACCGGGAGTCCGGTCAGACGTCCGGGGCGAATGGCTGCGGCAGTCGGCGGGCGACTGATGCCGTTTTCGTTGCCATTCCGTGACCATTCCGTTATCCTCGGGGAGTCCCTAGTTCCAACCCCGGGAGATCAATGACCACGTTGCAGCGCACAGGCTCGACGCGAGCAGCGCGTCCGACGGCCGCACGACGCTCACGGGCGAAGATCATCGTCCCCATCGCCGCGAGCACCGCTGTCGGTGCCCTTGCGCTCACGGCCATCCTGCAGGCGGGTGTCGCCGGCGGCGCCTCCCCAGCTCTTGCGATCGCGCCGAGCGTCGCGGACCTGACTGCCGCGGGGGCCCAGGGATACGAGGTCAGCCTGGTCTCCGCCGTCGAGGCGAGTGGCGAGGCAACGGTCGAAGATGAGGGCACTGCCGCCCCGACTGCGACTCCGCGAGACAACGATCTGGCCGGCATCGTCGTGACGACGCCGACCCCGACGCCGACCCCCACTCCGACACCGACCGAGAAGGAGTCGAGTTCCTCCTCCTCCTCCTCCTCCTCCTCGTCGTCGTCGTCGTCGAACAGCAGCCCCGACTACGTCGCGCCCGACCCGGGCACGTCGAAGGCGGTTGCCGCCGACGTCGTCGCGTCCATGGGCTGGGGTACCGGCGAGTTCGCCTGCCTCGAGAAGCTCTGGCAGCGCGAGTCCGGCTGGAACGCGGCGGCCGAGAACCCCTCGTCCGGCGCCTACGGCATTCCACAGTCGCTTCCCGGCAGCAAGATGGCCACGCACGGCTCTGACTGGCGCACGAACCCCGAGACGCAGATCCGCTGGGGCATCGACTACATCAAGGGCCGCTACGGCACTCCGTGCGGCGCGTGGGCGCACTCGGAAGCCAACAACTGGTACTGATCCACTTCTCCTCGAGCCCGCTGGGCTCAGCCTCACGACGCCGCGTGACCTCAGAGTCACGCGGCGTCGTCTGTCAGCTCGGTTCCCACGAGCTTCCTAGAATGGTTGTCATGCCCCGCTCGAACCGATCCCGCCGTCCAAGCGGTGATCCGTCCCCGAGGACGAAGGGCGGTCGCGCGGCGAAGCGGCAGCAGGCCGCCGCCGACCGCGCTGGCGACCAGGCCGACGAGCTGGAGCGTCTCCGCGAGGGCTGGCGCCGCACGGAGGTGCGCCGCGGCGTCTCCTACACCGTGCAGCCGATCTCGGCGGTCCGGGCGGTCAAGGACTACGTGTGTCCTGGCTGCCCCAACGCCGTCGAGGCGGGAGTCGCGCACGTCGTCGTCTGGCGGGCCGAGGGCATCCTCGGAGACGAGCACGCCTTGGCGGCCCGCCGCCACTGGCACAACCACTGTTGGAGGATGGCATGACCGACGCATCGACGGCCGGAGAAGCTGGCGAGTCCATCGAGATCCGGAGCGGAACGGAGCTGCCAGCTCGCCGCGAGGAGATCGAGCTGCACACGAGCGACGGCCTGACCCTCGTCGGGGAGCTGGCGCTGCCCCTCCACCGTGAGCCGGTCGCGACACTGGTCACCCTGCACCCCCTGCCCACCGCAGGCGGGTTCATGGACTCGCACGTGCTGCGCAAGGCATCATTGCGTCTGCCCGCGCAGGCGGACCTGGCTGTGCTTCGCTTCAACACGCGAGGCACGAGCTCTCCGCGAGGCACGAGCGACGGCGAGTTCGGTGACGGAGAGACCGAGCGCGCCGATCTCGAAGCCGCCATGGCGTTCGTCCGCGAACGCAGTCTGCCGAACCCGTGGCTGGTCGGCTGGTCGTTCGGCACCGAGCTCGCGCTCAAGCACGGCCACGAGCACGCGGACGTCAAGGGCCTCATCCTGCTGTCCCCGCCCCTGCGGCGCACGAGCCAAGCCGAGCTCGACCGCTGGGCGGACGCGCGCATCCCGGTCGTCATGGTCGTGCCAGAGCACGACGACTTCCTCAAGCCCGACGAGGCGGCGCAGCGTATCGCGCACCTCCCGAACCTCGAGCTCGTGCCCGTCGACGACGGTCGGCACCTGTGGGTGGGGGAGAAGCAGACGAAGCGAGTGCTGACGGAGATAGTGCAGCACACGAACCCGGCGGCGCTTCCGCTCAGCTCGTCGTGGCCGAGCGGCGAGTGATCCGCGTCACGATCCGGTGCATGAAGCCGAGCTTCACCTCGGTCGGAGCGTTCAGCACGAACGGGTAGAGGTCGTTCTGGCCCATCGCTCTGCTCAAGCGGTTCAGGAGCAGCGAGACCTCGTGCCAGTCGGCGAGCACCCGCTCGATGGGCTCCTCCGTGTAGTCGAGGAGCGGGGTCGTCTCCGGCTGCAGCACCACGTTCGAGGCGGCGGCCGTCCAGAGCGATCCGAGGATGTGCAGGTAGTGCGCGAAGGTCTCGGCGAAGTCCTCCCAGGGGTGCATCGTCGCGTACTCGGAGATGTACGACGCCGACCAGCCCTCGGGGGCGCCCAGGCGGTAGTGGCGTTCGAGCGCCTCCCGGTAGCTCGCGCGCTCGTCCCCGAACAGCTCTCGGCACTCGTCGAGGAGCGTCTCGTCGTCGAGCAGGATCGACTGGTAGTAGTGGCCGATCTCGTGCCTGAAATGACCGAGGAGGGTGCGGTACGGCTCGCCCAGACGCACTCTGAGCGCTTCGCGGTGCGCATCCAGGGTCTCGGCCAGGTCGATCGTGATGATGCCGTTCGCGTGGCCGATCGACACTCGCTGGCCTGAGCTCCGGCTCGAGAGCAGGTCGAACCCGAGACCCCCGTCACGTTCCGCGTAGCTCTCGATGGGGAGGCGCAGGTGCAGGCACTGCGCGAGCAGGCGCCGCCTGTCCGCGTTCGCCTCTGCGAGCTTCTCGAGCGCGAGGGTGTCGTCGGACTCAGGGCGCTTGCGAACGAGCCTGCAGGAGAGGCATGACGAGGTCGCGATTCCGTCCTCCACGAGCCAGTTGCACCTCCAGCTCCGGTTCCCGCATTCCCGCCACAGCCTGCCCTCGACGAGGACGGCTCCGCCGCTGACGTCGACGAAGACCTGCGTCTCGTCGTGGAAGGCGATCGGCGTCGCGCAGGCGTCGCACGACAGCGACTCGAGCATGACGAGCGACGCGCAACGGGGGCACTGGATGCTCTGCACGCCTCGAATCATAGGTGGAGAACGGGCCGTGCAACGCTCGGCCTGCGCGGCCGTGAGGCTAGCGCTCGTTCTGCGCCGGTATCCAGACTTCCTTGACGATGAGGAGGATGGCCGCCGCGATCGGGATCGCGACGAGAGCGCCGAGGAGCCCGAGGAGCGTGCCTCCCGTGAGCGCGGCGATGACGACGATGGCGCCGGGGACCTGCACGGCCGAGCTCATGATGCGAGGGCTGATGACGTAGGCCTCGACCTGCATGTAGACGACGTAGTAGATGGCGGCCATCCACCACACGCTGCTGTCGACGGGCATGAGCGCCAGCTGCAGCACGACGATGATGACCGACGCCGACAGCGTTCCCACGAGGGGGATGAGCGAGCCGAGGAAGGCGATGATCGCGAACACGGCGGGCATCGACGCGCCGATGATGGAGAGGAACGTGAAGGACAGGATCCCGTTTGCGAGGCCGAGCGCGAGCTGCCCGAGGACGAACTTCCCGACGGACGCCGTGATCTGCTCGGTCAGCTCGGCCGTGCGGGCCCGGCGGGAGGCCGGCAGGAGCTGGTAGAAGCCGCGCTTGATGCTGTTCATGCTCGAGACGAAGTAGAGCATGAGGATGAAGACGATGAGCACCCCGAAGAAGGCGTTCACGATGCCGAAGCCGACTTCGAGCACGCCACCGCCGATGGCGGCGAGGTTGTTGCGCAGCCACTCGAGCGCGTCGGTCACGAACTCCTGGGCCTGGAGATCCGGGAAGCGCTCGTCGACCCACTCGATGACGTTCGAGCCCGCGAGGTCGTTCACGATCGACGTGTAGCGAGCCGAGAGCTGCTCGACCTGGCTCGAGATGCTCGGGATCAGCGCCCACACGACAAGACCGAGGGCGAGCGCGGCTCCTCCCAGCGAGGAGATGATCGCCGCCCACCTGGGCCAGCGGTGGCGCTCCAGGAACGCGATGATCGGCTCGAAGCCGAGCGCCAGGAACAGTGCCGCACCGATATAGGTGAGGATCGTGCTCAGCGAGGCGATCATGCCACCGAGGACAAGAGCTACGAGCACGCCGACCGTCGCGACGAAGCCCAGCCTGAACGGATTCTCGATGCGCATGCGGTGTTCCCCCTGATCGGATCCCGGCCGATGGCCGGGATCCGAGTCTAGACGCGCGGGAGGGGTCGAGATCGCACGCTGGGCCTACCGCTGGCGCGGACCTCCGCGCTTCTGGCTCGGGTTCTGTCCGCGGCCCTGGCCCGCGGCCTGAGCAGGGACCGGCTCGTCCTTCGAGGTGCTCTCGTCAGCGGGCTCGCTTGGTGTTTCGGACGTCGCACTCACGTCGTCGGCTGCAGTCTCCTGCTCCTGCTGGGAGCCACCGCTCGAGAGCGCGAAGGCGTGCGCCTCGGCTGCGTCGGTGCCCGAAGCCGCCGCCTCGGTGTCGTCAGCGGCGGGCCGCTTCGTGATCTGCTCGTCGGCCTCGGGAAGGCTGAAGTCGGTACGCGAGAAGGCTCGCTTGAGCTGGTCGAGGTAGCTCTGCACCTGGTCGCGCTCCTCGCGGAGCTCCGAGAGGCGCTGCTCGGCGTTGTCGAGCAGGCTCTGCGTGTGCTGCTCGACCTCCGTGTTGCGCTCGCGCGCCTGCTTGTTGCTCGTCTCGAGCAGGTCGGCCGCCTTGCGCTCTGCCTGGTCCTGCGTCTCCTGCGCGCGGCGACGCGCATCCGCCATGATCTTTCCCGCTTCGCGCCGAACCTGCTCGCTGCGCTGGTTGAGGTCGGCGAGCTGCTCGGTCGCGTCGTCGATGAGCTTCTTCGCTGCTGCCTCCGCCTTGCGGCCAGCGGCCACGAGCTGCTGCTCGAACGCGTTGCGGCGCTTCGAGAGCTCGACATCGAGCTCCGTGCGCTTCGCGTTCATCTCCCGGACGGAACCCTCGCGGAGCGCGTCGAGCTCGCCCTTCGCTGCCTGGCGCTCCGCCTCCTGCTCGTGCTCCATCTGCGTGCGGCGAGCCGCGGCTTCGCGCTCGAAGTCGGCGCGGGCCTTCTCCATCTCCCGCTGCCGCTCGGCGAGGCGAGCGGCAGACTCGGCGATCTCGTTCTCCACGGCCTGACGCTTCGTGGCCAGCTCCTCGTCGACCGACGCGCGCAGCGCGCTGATCTCGAGATCGGTCGAGTGGCGCAGCTCGCGCAGCTCGGTCGTGACCTGGTCCTTGACCGTCTCGATCTCGCGCTCCTGGTTGGTGCGCGTGAGATCGGCTTCCTGCTTCGCGTTCTCCAGGAGGCTGTCGGCCTCCGAGCGGGAATCGCTCAGCACGCGCGAGGCGCGAACATCCGCCTCACGTGTCACCCGCTCCGCGTAGTCGTTGGCTTCCTGGTGGATGCGGGCCGCGTTCCGGTGCGCTTCGCTGAGGATCTTGTCGGCCTCGCGCTGCGCCTCGGCAGTGAGCTTCTGCGCCTGCTGCTCGGCCGTCGCGAGCGTGCCCGCGAGCTTCGTGCCGAGGCCGGAGTAGGTGGGATTGCCGACCTCGTTGAGCTCGGACTCGAGCTGCTTGATGCGGGTCCTCATCGCCGCGATCTCGCGGCTCGCACCGGAGTCCTGGTTGCCGGCCTGGGCGAGCTGCGTGCGCAGTGACCTGATGACCTCGTCGACTTCTTCGCGGTTGTAACCGCGCATCGCCGTGTTGAAGTTGATGTCGTCGAATGCCAAGGACGCCTCCGCGTGAGTCAGGGTGCAGGTGCGCGCCGACCGCCTGCGCACGTCCTGAAGTCTAGACGGCGGCTCCGAACAGCGCCCTGATGAGGCTCGGAATGGCGGAGACATCTCTCCGGAAATCGCAGCTTCTCGGGACGTGACCGCGGGCGCATTCACCGAATTCGGGGGCGAAACCGGCGTATTCCAGGGGAAGTGCGGGCACGGTGCGTTAGATTGAGGGGTCGAGAGTCTCCATGAACCTCATGGAAGACGACGGCACCCTCGCGAGAGGAGCACGTCGAGCGCACAAACGATGCACGGCGCAATCACTCGAGAAGGAGTCACTCAGTGAGATTCATCCTAGCCGCGATCGCATTCCTCGGAAGTGTCGCGCTGCTTGTCGTCGGCTGGCTGCAGGTCACGGAAGCGCGGGCGGCCGACACGGTCGTCGCGACGGGCACGCTGACCCAGGAGTCGCCGTTGCTGGTCATCCCCAGCGACACGCTCATCGAGCACGCTGGCACGCAATCCATCACGATCCGCGGCGACGGCCCCATTCGCGTCGCGATCGGGCGCCAGGCGGACATCGCAGGCTGGGTCGGAACGACGCAGCACGAGATCGTCACCCTCGACGACACGAGCGGAGCTCTCGTCTTCACGCCGGGCGAGGCTTCGGCGGATGAGACGACGGCCCCCAACATCCTCGGCAGCGACCTCTGGTTCCAGGAGTACGAGGGGGAGGGGCAGCTCGAGATGCAGCAGACGCTTCCCGTCGGCTTCGCCCTGCTCGTCCAGTCGGACGGGGAGGCCTCCGCGCCCAACGAGATCTCCATCTCCTGGCCGCTCGACGGACGCGCGCCCATGGCCGGTCCGCTCCTGCTCGGCGGCGGAGTCCTGCTGCTGATCTCCCTCGGCCTGCTGCTCTGGGCGCTGCTGAGCATGCGCCGCCGCTCGAAGCCGCAGCGACAGGCTCGCGAGGAGCTCGCCTCCGAGATCCCGGTCGTCGTGCCCGCCTCTGACGGGGGAACCGCGGCGACGCCGGCGTTCTCCTTCGAAGGCTCGACGCAGGTCGCGGACGACGGGCTCGATTCGTCCGAGGTCGATCCGATCGAGCAGTCGCAGAGCGTCGTGGCCGAATCGGTCCGGCTCTCCGAAGGCGACGCTCGATCCGTCGAGGCAGACCACGACAGCTTCAGGCCGGTCGAGGAGCCCAGCTGGGCGCCACCGGCCACCGTCGACGCGGCGGACCGGCAGCCCCAGGCTGCCGCCTTCCCTTCCTTCCGGGCCCCGAGCGCCGAGGCAGCAGCAGTCAGCCCGGCACCTGGCGCACCCGTTGCTCCGGCGGTCGACGACCCGTTCAGCTGGAGCGGCCAGGAGGAGGCATCGTCTCCGGATGCCGGCGACTCCCCGTCCGAGTCGGCAGCGCCTCCAGCGGACGACGACACGGACAAGGCGGACTCAGGCAAGTCGGATGACGACGACTCCACCGGTGGCGGGGAGCCTCCCGCTGGCGGTGCGCCCGGCCCTGACGCGACCGCACCATCCGGCGACGCGCCCGCTGCTGAGCCTCAGCAGTGGCGTCGACCCCGCGGTCGCGACCGGAGCCAGGCCCCGAAGCGACTCTTCAGGCTCATCCCAGTGCTGCTCGTCGGATCGATCGCGCTCTCCGGATGCTCCGCCGACTTCTGGCCAGAGCAGTTCGGCGGGTCGACGAGTGCGCCCACGACGCCGACCCCGACCTCCTCGATCGACCAGGCGCTCCTCACCGAGGGCGAGGCACTGCCCGCCGTGAACGCGCAGCAGCTCACGGAGATCCTCGACGACGCAGCCAAGCTCGCCCAGGAAGCGGATGCCGCCAACAAGCCGGATGGGCTGGCGCCGCGATTCACCCAGGCCGCCTACCAGGAGCGCGCGGCCGAGTACAAGGCGAAGGCCGCCGACAACGCGCTGCCCGGCCCCGTGGCCTTCCCGACCGGCGAGATCGTCTACGCCGTGCCGCAGGCCTCCGAGGCCTGGCCGAAGTCGATCTTCGTGGTCCGTGAAGCCGGCGGAGAGACGCCAACGGCACCGTTCGGCATGATGCTCACGCAGTCGACGGCCCGCGACGCCTACAAGGTGGCATCCATCGTGCAGCTCACCCCCGACGTGACCCTGCCGGAGGCGGCCCCCGTCGAGATCGGAGCCCCCGGTATCGACGGCCTCGCACAGCCGCTTGTCATCGCTCCTGAGGAACTCGCCGCGGCCTACGCCGACGTCATCAGCAACGGCGACGGCTCGCAGTTCGCCGCGCTCTTCTCTCCCGAAGGAGATTCCCTGCGCACCCAGATCGCCGATGCCAGGGCGACGGTCTCGGGCGAGATCGACGCGAACGCGGCCCGGATCGAGTTCCAGACCCGGCAGAGCGACGACCCGCCCTTCGGCGTGCAGACGCTCGACGGGGGCGCGATCATCGCGGTCTCCATCGAGGAGGTCGAGAAGCTGAGCGCGCGCACGCAGCTCGCGACGCTGAGCGTCCAGGGCCGCACCGCCGCTCTTGCCGGTGCCAGCTCCTCGTCACTCGGGTTCGAGACGCTCTACACCAACCAGCTCATGTTCTACGTGCCGTCTGAAGCGACAGGCGGCGCAGTCCAACTGCTCGGCTACGCCAACACCATGACCGGCGCACGCCAGCTCAACGCCAACGAGGTTACCTATGGCTGAAACCCCTCCACTCAACCCAGCGAGTCTCTACGGAGCCGTCGATCTCTCCTCGCTCGTCCAGCGCGCGAACACGCCGGCAGGTCAGGAGCCCGGCGCTCCGGCAGCCGGCGCTCCAGGACAGCCCACGCAGCCAGCAGCCGGAGAGCCGGTTGCGACGCTGCCGGACGTCGTGGTCGATGCCGACGAGCAGACGCTCGAGCAGTTCATGCAGCTCTCGCAGTTCCTGCCCGTCATCGTCGAGATGCACGCCGCCTGGTCGAGCGATGCGCAGGCCCTCTCGCCCGTGCTCGCGAACATCGTCCGCAGCGCTGAAGGACGCATCGTGCTCGTGCGAGTCGACCTGGATGCGCATCCGCAGCTCGGGCAGCAGCCGCAGGTCATCGCCATCATCGGCGGTCGGCCGCTGCAGCTCTTCTCCGGCAACCCGCCCCAGGAGCAGATCACGCAGATCGTCGGCGAGATCCTCCAGGTCGCTGCCCAGCAGGGGCTCACGGGCCACGTCGCGGTGGATGCGGCACCTGAGGCCGAGGTGGATGCCCAGGCCGAGCCTGCCGCACCGCCGCTCCCGCCGCTGCACGCTGAAGCCTTCGAGGCGCTCGAGCGCGGAGACTATCCCGCAGCCATCGACGCCTACGAGCGCGCCCTCGCTGAGCGCCCCGCCGACGACGAGGCTCGCGCCGGCCTCGCCCAGGTGCAGCTCCTCGTCCGGCTCCAGGGCAAGACGCTCGAGGGGATCCGGCAGCGAGGCGCCGCCAACGCGGACGACCTCGATGCGCAGCTCGACGTCGCGGACCTCGACCTGTCGGGCGGGCATATCGACGACGCGTTCGACCGCCTGCTGACGCTGTTCCCGAAGCTCGACGCCGAGGGCAAGACGACGGTGCGCGAACGCCTCCTCGATCTGTTCCTCGTCGTGGGCGTGGCAGACCCCCGCGTGGGGGCTGCACGGGCACGGCTCACGAACCTGCTGTTCTGACCTGAGCTGGCGAACAGAGCGAGGCCCGGATGCGATCAGATCGCATCCGGGCCTCGCTCCGTCGAGCCTGCGGGTCTCCTAGCCCTCGAACTTGAGCCAGACTGCTGCGAGCGGCGGGAGGGTGATGGCCGCCGACTGCGCGAAACCGTGGGACGCGACGTCCTCGGTCGTGACGGAACCGTAGTTGCCGGCCCCCGAACCCGCGTACGTCTCCGCGTCGGTGTTGAGCACCTCAGACCAGCGTCCGGCGTGTGGCAGGCCGAGGCGGTAGCCGCCGATGGCCTGGTTCGAGAAGTTGAAGATCATCGCGACGTCCGGAGTGCCGTCGAAACCACGGCGCGCGAATGCGAGGACGCTGTTCGCTGCGTCGTCGCCGCTGAGCCACACCATGCCGGACGAGTCGTCGTCGAGCTCCCAGAGCGCGCCCTCGTGCTTCGCGAGACGGTTGAGGTCTCCGACGAGACGCTGGACGCCCGCGTGGCCGGGGTTGTCGAGCTCCCACCAGTCGAGGCCGCGAGACTCGCTCCACTCGGTCTGCTGCGCGAACTCCTGCCCCATGAAGAGCAGCTGCTTGCCCGGGTGGCCCCACTGGTACGCCAGGAAGAGGCGCGTGCCGGCGAGCTTCTGCCACTCGTCGCCTGGCATCTTCGAGTACAGAGACCCCTTGCCGTGGACGACCTCGTCGTGGCTGATGGGAAGCAGGAACCGCTCGCTCCACGCGTACACGAACGAGAACGTCAGGTCTCCCTGGTGGTGGGAGCGGTAGATGGGGTCGCGCTCGACGTACCTGAGGCTGTCGTTCATCCAGCCCATGTTCCATTTGAGGCCGAAGCCGAGGCCGCCCCATTCGGTCGGCTTCGTGACGCCAGCCCAGCTCGTCGACTCCTCGGCGATCATGGCGATACCGGGGTAGAGCTTGTAGGCCGTCGCGTTGACCTCCTGCAGGAAGGCGATGGCCTCGAGATTCTCGCGCCCGCCGTGGATGTTCGGCACCCACTCCTCGCGCGAGTAGTCGAGGTAGAGGATGGAGGCGACGGCGTCGACGCGCAGCCCGTCGATGTGGAACTCCTCGAGCCAGTACAGCGCGTTGGCGACGAGGAAGTTGCGCACCTGGGAGTCACCGAAGTTGAAGACCTTCGTGCCCCAGTCGAGCTGCTCGCCGAGCCGAGGGTCGGCGTGCTCGTAGAGCGCCTGGCCGTCGAACTCGGCGAGGCCGAAGCTGTCCTTCGGGAAGTGGCCGGGCACCCAGTCCATGATGACGCCGTAGCCGGCCTGGTGGAGCCGGTCGATGAGGTAGCGCAGGTCGTCGGGCGAGCCGAGGCGGGAGGTCGGCGCGTAGTAGCCGGTGACCTGGTAGCCCCACGAGCCGCCGAAGGGGTGCTCCGAGAGCGGCATGAACTCCACGTGGGTGAACTCGAGGCCGTCGAGGTACTCGACGAGCTGGTCGGCCAGCTCGCGGTAGCCCAGTCCGGGACGCCAGGACATGGCGTGGAGCTCGTAGGTGGTCATGGGGCCCGTGTGCGGGTCCTTCTGCGCCCGGGACGTCATCCAGTCGCCGTCGCCCCACTCGTACGTGCTGGGGTTCGCGATGACCGACGCGGTCTGCGGCGGCTGCTCCGCGTGCAGCGCCAGGGGGTCTGCCTTCTCGACCCAGTCGCCGGAGGCGGTGCGGATCTGGAACTTGTAGGTCTCGTGCGGCGTGACGCCTGGCACGAAGAGCTCCCAGATGCCGAGTGCGTCGAGGCGGCGCAGGGCGTGCGCCCGGCCATCCCAGCCGTTGAACGAGCCGATGACGCGCACGGCCTGGGCGTGGGGTGCCCAGACGACGAACGAGGTGCCCCAGACAGCGGAGTGGGTGCCCCAGTGCTCGCGGTGGTGGGCGCCGAAGACATGCCAGAGGCGCTCGTGGCGCCCCTCGCCGAAGAGGAACTGGTCGACCTCGCCCACGACGGGGAGGAACCGGTAGGGGTCGTCGACGATGTGCGGAACGCCGTCGCTATAGACCGTCTCGATGCGGTAGTCGTCGAGGCCGTGCTCGTGCACGCCCTGCCAGATGCCGTGGGCGAGATGCTGCAGCTCGACCCGCTCGCCGCTGGACTCGAGGATCGCGGTGACGCGCTCCGCGAGGGGGCGACGCGCTCGGATGAGCGTGCGGCCGTCTTCCTGCAGGTGCTGCCCGAGGATCGCGTGGGGGCCGGAGTGCGTACCCTCGGCGACCGAGCGCAGCTCACCCTCGGGAACGCCGATCGGTGCGGGAGCGGCGGGCTTGAGTTCGTCGGTCATGGTGTTTCCGTTCTCGAGATCGTCCGGTCGCGCCGCCTGGCGCGACCGGACGACGGGTCAGAGTGCCGAGTGCCTGACGCGCAGGATGTGCGCGGGGAGGGTGGATGGGTCGAGGCGCACGTAGTTCGCGCCGCCCCAGACCCATTCGTGCCCGCTGAGGAGGTCTTCCACCCCGAACTCCGTGTCGGACGCGAACCCGAACTTCGTCTGGTCGATGTAGACGGTCGCCTCCTCGATACCGGAGTGGTTGAGGTTCACCGCGACGATCACCGTGTTGGCGACGCCGTCGGCGGCGTACTCGGCGGGCAGGTGCTTGGAGAAGACGAGCACGTTCTCGTTGTCGCTGAACTGCACCTCGAAGTTGCGCAGCTGCTGGAGCGCCGGGTTGGCGCGGCGCAGCTCGTTGAGCTTCGTCAGCAGCGGAGCGAGGGAGTAGCCGCTCGCTTCCTGGGCCGCCCAGTCGCGCTGCTTGAACTCGTACTTCTCGTTGTCGATGTTCTCTTCCGAGCCGGGGCGGGCCACGTTCTCGGCGAGCTCGAATCCGGCATAGACCCCCCACAGCGGGGAGGAGGTGGCGGCGACGATCGCTCGGATCTTCGCGGCGTTGCGCCCACCCTTCTGCAGGTACTCGGTGAGGATGTCCGGTGTGTTGACGAAGAAGTTCGGGCGAAGGAAGTCGCTGGACTCCTTCGATACCTCGGTGAGGTACTCCTCGAGCTCCGTCTTCGTGTTGCGCCAGGTGAAGTAGGTGTACGACTGCTGGAAGCCGGCCTTCGCGAGCGCGTGCATGATGGCGGGTCGGGTGAACGCCTCGGCGAGGAAGATGACCTCGGGGTGCTTGGCGTTGACCTCGTGGATCAGCCACTCCCAGAACTGCAGGGGCTTCGTGTGCGGGTTGTCGACGCGGAAGATCTTGACGCCGAGGTCGATCCAGTACTCGACCGTGTCGAGGACCTCCGCGTACAGGCCGTTGCGGTCGCCGTCGAAGTTGATCGGGTAGATGTCCTGGTACTTCTTCGGCGGGTTCTCGGCGTAGGCGATGCTGCCGTCTGGCAGCTGCGTGAACCAATCAGGATGCTCAGCTACCCACGGGTGGTCGGGGGTCGCCTGCAGGGCGAGGTCGAGGGCGAGCTCCATGCCGTTCTTCTCGACCTCGCTGACGAAGTACCGGAAGTCCTCGACGGTGCCCAGGTCGGGGTGGATGTCGCGGTGGCCGCCTTCTGCGGACCCGATCGCCCACGGGGAGCCCGGGTCTCCAGGCTCCGTCGTGAGGGAGTTGTTCGGCCCCTTGCGGTTGGTGTGCCCGATCGGGTGGATCGGCGGAACGTAGAGCACGTCGAAGTTCATGGCTGCGACCGCAGGCACTCGCTCGGCAGCGGTGCGGAACGTGCCGGAGGTCCAGCTGCCGTCCGCCGCCTGCCTGGCGCCCTCCGAGCGGGGGAAGAACTCGTACCAGGCCGCGTTTCCGGCCAGCGCGCGGTCGACCTGGATGCTGCGCTTGGCCGAGCGCGTCACGAGGGAGCGGACGGGGTGCGCCTCGACGACCTCGAGCACGTCTTCGGCGAGCAGCGAGGCGAGGCGGAAGGAGGCGGACCGGGAGGTGAAGCGCGACGCGGTCGCCGCGTCCCGCAGCACGGCACTCTGATGCGCGGTGAGCTCAGGATTGGTGGCCGCACGGTCGACGACCATCGCGCCGAGCTCGAGCATGACGTCGACATCGATGCCTGCGGGGATCTTGATCTCCGCGTTGTGCTGCCAGGTCGCGAAGTCGTCGTTCCAGGCTTCGACCCACCACTCGTGGGTGCCGGCGGCGGTGACCTGCGCCTCGGCGAGCCACGAGTCGGTGCCCTTCGGGCCAGGCTGCATGCGGATGCGCGTGGCCTCAGCGCCGGGCTCGGTGAGCACGAGCTCGACGCCGATGATGTCGTGTCCCTCGCGGAAGGCGACGCACGAGAAGGGCACGACATCGCCCACGTACCCCTTCGTCGGGAAGAGGTTGTCGACGAGCTGCGGCTGCAGGTCGAGGATGGGGATGCGGCCGATCACCGGGACGTAGCCGGAGCCCGGGAAGGCGTCGCCGGTCGGCGGGAGCGCCGTCGCGACGGCCGCGGCTGCGGCCGGCATCGCCGCTGGAGCCTTCGGCTTGCGCGCCCGTGGCGCCTTGGCCGAGGAGGGCTCGGGTGCTGCCGCTGCGCTCACTGGCGCGTCCTGCGCCGCTGGGGCAGGCTTCGGCGAGGTGCTCGCTCGCTTCGCGGCTGCCCGACGTGGGCGGCTCGGTGGAATCTGGTCGTCTGACGCTGGTGTCGTTGCCACATCCGAACGCTACCAACACCCACCCGCATCGGGGCTGTTCGCGTGTCACGGAATGCGAACGACCCCCACGCCGTGGTCTAGATGTGGTGGTGTCCCGGCTCGACGTCCACGGCGTAGACCTGCACGGAGGGTCCCTCGAGACCGGTGAGCTGACCTGGGACGAGCACGCGACTGGCGCTGAGCGCCTCGTCCGGGTGCTCGTGCGTCGAGTCCCAGAGGAGCCGGTACCCGGTGATCTCGTCGACGGCTGGCGCGCGGAGCGCCGCGTCGTCCTCGCTGCCGTGCACGACGAGCAGGAGCCGGTCGGTGAGCATCCGCACCCCGTCGACGAGCTCGGCGTCGCCCGTGAAGTCGGCATCGGCTTCCGGGATGTAGGCGTCCAGCAGCACCTGCAGGGTTCGCCCGCCCGGCCCCTGCCAGGAGCCGTCGCCCATGGGGTTGCCGAGCGCGTCGAACCACCGGCGCCTGGTGCCGTGCTCGCTGAGCGCGTGCCCGTGGTTGAAGCTGCTCGGACGCAGCACCTGGTGCTGCGCACGCAGCTCGATGAGCCTGCGCGTATGCGCGAGCTGGGCGAGCTGGACCTCGCTCAGCTCCCAGGAGAACCAGGTGAGGGGCGAATCCTGGTTGTACGGATTGTTGTTGCCCTTCTGCGACCGCGCGACCTCATCGCCCGCCGTCAGCATGGGCACACCCGCGCTCAGGAGCAGAGTGCCGAGGAGGTTGCGCATGGAGCGCCTGCGCAGCGCTTCGATGTCGTCGCGGTCGCTTGGCCCCTCGACGCCGAAGTTCCAGGAGCGGTTGTCGCCGGTCCCGTCGCGGCCGAGCTCGGCGTTCTGCAGGTTGTGCTTGACGTTGTAGGAGACGAGATCGCGAAGCGTGAAGCCGTCGTGGGCCGTCACGAAGTTGACGGAGGCGAGGGGCCCGCGGTCGTCGCTGAACATGTCGGACGAGCCGGCGAGCGAGGTGCTGAACGCGCCAGCACCCTCGGGATGCACGCCGGAGCTGCGCGCCTCGGCGATGTCCCTGACCCAGAACGAACGTGCGTGGTCGCGGAAGCTGTCGTTCCACTCCGACCAGTCCTCCGGGAAGTTGCCCGTCTGCCAGCCGCCCATGCCGACGTCCCACGGCTCCGCGATGAGCTTCGTGTCGGCCAGGCGGTCGTCGCGGACGATCGCCTCGAGCAGGGGGTGATGCGTCTCGAAGGCATGGTGCGCATTCCGGCCGAGCGTCGCCGCCAGGTCGAAGCGGAAGCCGTCGATGTGGAACTCCTCCACCCAGTACCTGAGCGAGTCGAGGATGAGCTCGCGCACGATCGCCTCCGACGTGTCGAGCGAGTTGCCGCAGCCGGTCTGGTCGACCGGGTTGCCGTGCATGTCGTGCCGGTAGTACGTGGCGTTGTCGAGGCCGCGGAACATGGACGTCTCGTCGCCGCGCCCACCCTCGGAGGTGTGGTTGTAGACGACGTCGAGGTACACCTCGATGCCGGCTGCGTGCAGGTGCTTGACCATGCCCTTGAACTCGCGCGCGATCGCGTGCGGGCCCGCCGCACGGGCGGCGGGGGAGGCGTAGTCGGCATGCGGGGCGAAGAATCCGAGCGTGTTGTAGCCCCAGTAGTTCGCCATGCCCTGGCGCCGCAGGAACGACTCGGACGCGAACGCGTGCACGGGAAGCAGCTCCACCGCCGTGACGCCGACCGATTGGAGGTAGGCGATCGTGTCCTCGTGCGCGAGGCCGGCGTAGCTGCCACGCAGGTCTTCCGGCATGTGCGGGGCGAGCTGCGTGAATCCCTTGACGTGCGCTTCGTAGACGACGACGTCGCGGAGGGGGAGGAGCGGTGCTCGCACCTGACCCCAGTCGAAGGGCTCGGACTCGACGACCTGGGCGGTCCAGACCGGGACGGCCGGGCTGCCGACGTTCGCGACCTGCCTGGCGTACGGCTCGACGAGCAGCCGATGCCTGTCGAAGGCGTTCGTTCCGCTCGACGGCCCGTCGGCGCGCACGGCGTACCGCTGCCCGTTCACGAGCTCGGCGCATTCTGCCTGCCAGACGCCGCCTGGCATGCTGGCCATCTCGATGGTCCGCGTGACCGTGCCGTCGGCGGCCACGAGGCACAGCGTCATCGAGGTCGCGTGCATCGAGAACACGCGGAGGCGCGCGATTCCCTGGCGGTGGGTCACGCCGAGGTCTGAGCGGGTCTGGGAATCGGGCATGAGGCCTAAACTGTTCGAATCGAGCGGCCGGGCGCCGTCCGGCGGCTTCCTGGTCACATGCGTGCGTCCTGGTGCGCACAGATCGCGCAAGTCTATGTCGAGAGTGAGGCGAGGAGCGAAATGGCCGTTTACCTCGACTACGCCGCGACGACGCCGATGGTGCCGGAGGCGAGGGCTGCGCTGCTCGCGGGACTCGAGCTGACGGGGAATCCGTCGTCGATTCACGGCCACGGGCAGGCAGCGAAGCGGATGCTCGAGGGGGCACGAGAGCGCGTCGCAGCCGCGCTCGGCGCGGACCCCATCGAGGTCGTGTTCACCTCTGGCGGCACCGAGGCCATCAACCTCGGCGTCAAGGGCCTCTACTGGTCGCGGCTGCGGCAGCGGCCGACCCGAACGCGCATCCTGGCGCCTCGAGGTGAGCACCATGCGACGGTGGATGCGCTCGAATGGCTCGCCGCGCACGAGGGAGCGGTCATCGACTGGCTGCCTGTCGATGCAGCAGGCCTCGTCGATCTCGAGGTCGCGGCAGCACGGATGCGCGAGCACGCCGACGAGATCGCCCTGGTCACGGTCATCCTCGCGAACAACGAGGTGGGCTCCGTGCAGCCCGTGCGTGCGCTCGCCGAGCTCGCGAACGAGCAGGGGATTCCCGTGCACGTCGACGCAGTCGCGGCGTTCGGGCACATTCCCGTCTCCCTCCGCGATCTCGGCGTCGCGGCGCTCAGCGTCTCCGCGCACAAGATCGGCGGACCCGTCGCGATGGGGGCACTCGCCCTCGCGCGCGCCCACACGGTCGAGGCGCTGATCCACGGGGGAGGGCAGCAGCGGGGTGTGCGCTCGGGCACGCAGGACGTGCCGGCGGCGCTCGCCTTCGCGGCGGCCACCGATGCCGCGATGACCAATATGGCCGCGGAGGGGGCGCGCCTCGACGGCCTCGCGCTGCAGCTCTCGGAGGGCCTCGAGCGCATTCCGGGCGCGCAGCTCCGAGGGGCACCGCTGGACGGCGCGCTCGTCGATCGCGGCGTGGAGGTCAGGGCGCGAGTGCCCGGGAACGTCCACGTCACCTTCGACGGCTGCCAGGGCGACTCGCTGCTGTTCCTGCTCGACATGGCAGGGTTCTCGGTCTCGACGGGCTCGGCCTGCCAGGCCGGCATCGCGGAGCCCTCTCACGTGCTGCTCGGCATGGGCCTCGACGAGCGTGCGGCGCTCAGCGCGCTCCGCTTCACGCTGGGCGCCTCGACGTCAGCTGCGGACATCGACGCCCTCCTCGCAGTGCTGCCGCGGATCGTGGAGCAGGCGCGCACCGCCGGTTTCTCGGACCGCGCCGTCTAGTTTCGAGTCGTCTCCGCTGAGCAGGCCTCGGCTCTCGCCTCAGTGTCGGCGGATGCGCCTACGCTGACGCCATGACGATGCGAGGCGCTGGAGGCGGGCCCCCTGCCGGAGGCCGCGTGCGCGATGAGTCCGTGCTCCGCGCGGCGAACGAGCAGGCCCCACAGATCGACGACCTATGGCAGCGGGTCATCCGACTGTTCTCGCCGTACCGGCGGAAGATCGCCATCGCGCTGGCACTGGTGCTCGTCACCGCCGCCATCTCGGTGCTGCCTCCGCTGCTCACCGAGCAGGCGTTCGATGTCGGCCTCTTCCCGCCTGATGGAGCTGGGCCGAACATCGGCGAGCTGTGGAAGATCGTCGGGCTCATGGCGCTGCTGTGGGTCGCCTCGAGCGCGCTCGGGGTCGTGCAGACGTACTTCACGGCCAGCGTCGGCAACTCGGTCATGGGCGACCTCCGCGTGCGGCTCTTCGAGCACCTCCAGCGCATGGAGCTCGCGTTCTTCACGCGCACGAAGACCGGCGTCATCCAGTCCCGCCTGCAGAACGACGTCGGTGGCGTCGCATCCACGCTGCAGTCGATGATCACGAGCGTCGTCGGGAACATCGTCACCGTCCTCGCAGCCGTCGTCGCGATGGCGCTGCTCTCGTGGCAGCTCACGATCATCGCCTTCGTGCTCATGCCAGCGCTCGTCTGGGCGCAGCGTCGGGTTGGCCAGGTGCGTGCCCGGATCGCGACGAAGACGCAGGAGTCGCTCTCCGAGATGACGGCCATCACGCAGGAGTCGCTGAGCGTCTCCGGCATCCTGCTCGCGAAGTCGTTCGGTCGCGAGGAGGCCGAGGGGCAGCGGTATCGCGCTGAGAACCTCAAGCAGATCGGCCTCCAGGTCAAGCAGACCATGAGCGGCCAGAGCTTCTTCGCGTTCGTGTCGATCGTCTTCTCGCTCGTTCCCGCGGCCGTCTACATCGTCGCCGCGTACCTCATCACGGGTGGCGTCGATCTCACGGCCGGGGCGATCGTCGCCTTCACGACGGTGCAGACGAGACTCACGATGCCGCTCATCGGACTCATGCGCATCGGGCTCGAGGTGCAGACATCGAAGGCGCTCTTCGCCCGCATCTTCGAGTACCTCGACCTGGCTCCCGCCATCACGCCGTCGCCGGCGCCGACGCCCCTCGACGAGTCGAGGCTCGGCGAGGTGACGTTCGATCACGTGTCGTTCAGCTACCCGGACGCGGAGACCGACGCGGCCCCCACGCTCGACGACGTCTCGTTCACGGTCCGTCCCGGTGAGTTCGTCGCGTTCGTCGGGCCGAGCGGTGCCGGGAAGACCACCATCGGCTACCTGGTTCCGCGGCTCTACGAGGCGTCATCCGGAGCCGTGAGGTTCGCCGGAACCGACGTGCGAGACCTCGACCACGACGCGCTCATCGCCAACACGGGCATCGTGAGCCAGGAGAGCTACCTGTTCCATGCGTCGATCGCAGAGAATCTGCGCTTCGCGAAGCCCGAGGCGACGCAGGCGGAGATCGAGGATGCGTGCCGGCAGGCCAACATCCACGAGACCATCTCGAAGTTCCCCGACGGGTACGAGACGCTGGTGGGGGAGCGCGGGTATCGGCTCTCCGGAGGTGAGAAGCAGCGCGTCGCCATTGCGCGAGTTCTCCTCAAGGACCCGGCCGTCCTGGTCCTCGACGAGGCGACCAGCGCTCTGGACACACGGTCGGAGCGATTCGTGCAGCGTGCGCTGGACGCCGCATCCCGGGGGCGCACGGTGCTCGCCATCGCGCACCGCCTCTCGACGGTGAAGGACGCCGACGTGATCTGCGTCCTCGACGAGGGCCGCATCGTCGAGCGTGGCAGCCACGCAGAGCTCATGGCCGGCGGCGGGCTCTACGCCGCGCTTCACGAGGAGCAGCGCACCGACGTCGAGCCAGAGCTCGAATCCTGATTCAGCGGGCCAGCTGGATCTCGTCTTCGATCTTCCACTTGCCAGCAAGCGCGGGGGCGAGCGGGATGACGCCGAGGGTGAGCACGGCGAGGAGGCCAAGCGGGATCGACCAGTTGCCCGTCGCCGTGGCCAGCACGCCGACCGTGAACGGCGCGAGGGCAGCGAGGGCGTAGCCGACGAGCTGGACGAAGCCGCTCAGGATGGCCGACCCGCGCTGGCCCGATGCGCGAAGGCCGATGAGCGTGAGGCAGATGGGGAAGATCAGCTGCCCGAAGCCGATGAGCAGCACCCAGGCGACGGGGGCTGCCGTTGGGGCCAGGATGAGGCCCAGGTAGCCGAGCGCGAATCCGGCCGCCGCGGAGATGAGCGGCCACGTGGTGCCGAGGTGCTTGATGACAAGCGGGGTCGCCAGCGAGAGCGGGATGCCCATGGCCGCGAACAGCGAGAGGTAGCCGGCCGCGGCGACCGTGTCTGCCCCCGCCCGCTCCTGCAGGATCGTGGGGAGCCAGCCGAAGCAGCAGTACGCGTTCATCGACGAGATCGCGAAGGTCGTGGCGAGCGCCCATGCCCGCTTGGAGCGCCAGATGGAGCGTGCGGGCCGTGCGGGCCTGCCGTTCGGCAGCGTCACGGCGCCCGTCGTCTCCGGCACGTGTCCGCGCGCCGCTCGCACCTGGGCGCGAACGAGGAGGATGAGCCACGGCACGGCTGCCGAGGCTGCGACGATGCCCCACATCGAGAGCGAGGTCCGCCAGCCGGAGGCCAGGGCGACGGGCGCCGCGAGCAGCGGAGGCAGCATCGTGCCGAGCGCGACGACGATCGCGTAGGTGGAGGTCATGACCGGGATGCGCGACCGGAAGTACGTGACGACGACCGGCGGCAGGAGGATGTTGCCGATGCCCATGCCGAGGAGGGCGATGCCGCTGCCGCCGAGGAGGGTGGGGACGTCGGGGGCCGCTCCTCGGAGCAGGTGGCCGGCGATGATGGCGGCCAGGGCGAGGACGATGAGCAGCTCGAGGCGCACGCGACGCAGCAGCCACGGGGTGACGAGGCCGGCGATCGCGAACGCGACGGGAGGCAGCATCGTGAGAAGCCCGGTGGTGGCGCCCTGGAGCGGGAGGTCGACGGAGATGAGATCGAAGATCGGCGAGGCGTTGGTGACGGCGGTCCTCAGGTTCAGTGCGAGGAGCACCAGCGCGAGGACGGCGAGTGCCGTCCAGAACCACGGGGACCGTGCGCTGCCTGAGGGGTTCGGAGCGGGGAGAGTCGACACGAGGTGCCACTGTACCCAGGACCTGCACAGGAAAGTTGCACTTGTGAAACTTTGCACTCATGCATATTCTTGAGTGGTGTCGAACCCAGCCCTCTCCCTCCGCGAACGCAACCGCATCGACTGCTGGCACGCCATCCACGATGCCGCTGCCGACCTCACGATCGAGCGGGGCCTCGACGAGACCACGATCGACGCGATCAGCGATCGCGCCGGCGTCTCACGCCGAACCTTCTTCAACTACTTCCCGAGCAAAGAGGATGCGGTGCTCGGCATGCAGGCACCGACCCTGCCCGACGGCGCCCTCGAGGACTTCCGCGCAAGCGCGGGTGACTCGTTCGGCCGCACGATGCGGCTCATGCTGGCCGTCCTCGATTCGGCGATCCCCGACCACGACGACTTCCCGCGGCGGCGCACGCTCGCCGACCAGAACCCAGTGCTCGAGGAGCGCCTCAGGCGCCACATCAGCGCGGCTGAGGACATCGTCCTCGCGATCCTGACCGAGCAGGACGGCGACAGCTCGACCGAGCCGCTGCCTGACGGCATCGAGTCCGCCAAGGCACTCCTGTCGCTCGCCGCCACCATCCTGCGCTTCACCAGCCGGAACGACCCCCACGGCATCCTGGTCGACCGGGAAGCCGCCATCAACCGCTCTATCGACGTATTCAGGAAAGCGATCTCAGAATCCCTATGACGACTCCCCCCAGCATCGATTCGCAGGCCCGCGCCGAGACCGGCACAAGAACCGGCGCGAGCGACGGCGCGCGCGCAGCGAGGCCCGCGGCTGGCGCGACCACCGGCACGTCCCACAAGCGGAGCATCGTTCCGCTCTTCCTCGGCCTGATGGTCACGATGCTCATGGCATCGCTCAACAACACGGTCCTCTCCAGCGCCATGCCGACCATCGTGGGAGAGCTCCACGGAGTCGAGCACATGAGCTGGGTCGTGACGTCGTTCATCCTGGCGTCGACCGTCATGATGCCCGTCTACGGCAACCTCTCCGACCTGTTCGGACGCAAGCCGCTGCTGCTCATCGCCATCGGGCTGTTCATCGCCGGCTCGGTGCTCGGCGGCCTGGCTCCCTCGATCGAGCTGCTCATCGGCGCGCGCATCGTCCAGGGGCTCGGCGGCGGAGGACTCATGATCCTGTCGCAGGCCGCCATCGCCGACGTCGTCCCCGCGCGCGAGCGTGGCAAGTACATGGGGGTCATGGGCGCGGTCTTCGCCTTCTCCTCCGTGGCTGGCCCGCTGCTCGGTGGCTGGTTCACGGAGGGGCCGGGATGGCGCTGGGTGTTCTGGATCAACCTGCCACTCGGTGCTCTTGCGCTGCTGGCGACGATCTTCCTCCTCCGTCTCCCCAAGCGCCCCGCGCAGGAACGCACTCGGATCGATGTCAGCGGCATGGCCCTCATCTCGCTCGCGACGACCGCGCTCGTGCTCGTCGGAACCTGGGGCGGGTCGCAGTACGCGTGGACATCGCCGACGATCCTGCTGCTCGCAGCGCTTGCCGTCGTCTCGGCCACGGCGTTCGTCTTCGTCGAGCGCGGTGCCGCCAACCCGATCATGCCGCTCGGCATGTTCCGCGACCGCAACTTCATCCTGACGACGATCGCCAGCCTCTCCACGGGCGTCATCATGTTCGGCACGCTCGGCTACATGCCGACCTACCTGCAGATGGTGACGGGGTCCGGACCAACGGTGTCCGGCCTGCTGATGACCCCCATGATGGGTGCGCTGCTGATCACATCGATCCTGAGCGGCCAGTACGTCTCGCGCACGGGGCGCTACAAGTGGGTGCCCATCGCGGGGTCCGCCGTGCTCGGTGCCGGGCTCCTGGTGCTCTCGTTCGTCACGGTCGACAGCCCGGTGTGGATGATCTGCGTCGCCCTCGGCATCATGGGAATCGGACTCGGCGGGAGCATGCAGCTGCTCACGCTCATCGTGCAGAACTCGTTCCCCGCTCGCATCGTGGGCACCGCGACGGCGGCCAACAACTACTTCCGCCAGGTCGGCGCGACGCTCGGCTCCGCGGTTGTGGGCTCGGTCTTCGCTGCGCGGCTGACGCAGATGGTGGCCGACCGTCTCCCGGACGGGGCAGCCGCCGAGGACGGCGCGAGCTCCTTCACGCCGGCGGCGATCGCTGAGCTGCCCGATCAGCTCAGGGCCATCATCGTCGGCTCGTACAACGAGGCGCTCATCCCGATCTTCCTCGCGCTTGTGCCCCTGACGGTCATCTCCATCATCGCGCTGTCCTTCCTGAAGGAGAAGCCGCTCGCGACCGGTGCTGAGCCGGCCACGACAACCTCGGCGACGCACATCGGCTGACCCCTACCTGTTCCGCACACGGGGCGGTGTCGGAGGCCCGACGTACACTTATCCGGTGAAAGTTCTAGCCGCCATGAGCGGCGGGGTCGATTCCGCCGTCGCAGCAGCCCGAGCCGTCGAGGCCGGGCACGAAGTCATCGGCGTGCACCTCGCGCTCTCCCGAATGCCAGGCACGCTCCGCACGGGGTCTCGAGGGTGCTGCACCATCGAGGACTCGATGGACGCCCGTCGTGCCGCCGACCTCCTCGGCATCCCGTTCTATGTGTGGGACTTCTCCGAGCGGTTCAAGCTCGACGTCGTCGATGACTTCATCGCGGAGTACAGCGCCGGCCGCACGCCGAATCCTTGCATGCGCTGCAACGAGAAGATCAAGTTCGCGGCGCTCCTCGAGAAGGCCATCGACCTCGGGTTCGATGCCGTGTGCACGGGGCACTACGCCACCCTCGCGACGGGCGAGGACGGACTCGTCGAACTGCACCGAGCGAGTGCTTGGGCGAAAGACCAGTCGTACGTGCTCGGCGTGCTCACCCAGCAGCAGCTCGAGCACTGCTACTTCCCGCTCGGAGACACGCCCTCCAAGGACCTCGTCCGTGCGGAGGCCGCCGAGCGCGGAATCAGCGTCGCGCAGAAGCCCGACTCGCACGACATCTGCTTCATCCCAGACGGCGACACTCGGGGATGGCTCGGTGACCGCCTCGGCACAGCCACCGGCGAGGTCGTCGACAGCGCCGGCGCGAAGCTCGGCGAGCACGACGGAGCGACGGCCTACACCGTCGGCCAACGCAAGGGGCTCCGGCTCGGCGTTCCAGCCCCCGACGGGAAGCCGCGGTTCGTGCTCGAGATCCGCCCGAAGACCAACGAGGTCGTCGTGGGGCCGAAGGAGGCGCTCAACATCGCGGAGATCGCCGGCCAGCGGATGAGCTGGACGGGCGCCGCGAAGACGGAAGCCGACGGCGCGTTCCGCTGCGACGTCCAGATCCGCGCCCACGCCGATCCGGTCCCCGCCACCGCGCGTGTGAGCACGAGCGCCGCGAGCACACGTGACGACGCCACCATCCCGGGCGTCGAATGGAGCGTGGTCGTCGACGAGCCGCTCGTCGGCGTCGCACCAGGCCAGACCGCCGTGGTCTACGTCGGCACGAGCGTGCTCGGCCAGTTCACGATCGACCGAACCGTGAGCGCCGTGCAGGAGAGCACCGCGCAAGATGGCGTTGCAGGCAGCGCAGACGGGCAGGAGGCGGCATGAGCAAGCAGGCTGAGGGCTCGGTCCTGAAAGACGGCGAGGCGATGGACATGCTCACCGACCGAGCGGAGCGCTGGGCGGCGAAGTACAAGAACCTCTCCGACTCGGAGCGCTGGCGCAGTGACTACGACGAGCACTTCGACGCGCCAGCCCTCCAGCTCGCGAAGCGCTGCACCCTGGAGGCGCGCCCGTTCGGAGCGAAGGACTGGATCCTCGCCCTCGTGCTCTGGTTCCTCATCGGCGGCACGGTGTTCCTCGCCTCGAACTTCCTCATGCAGCTCGAACCCACCTGGCAGATCGTGTTCGCCGTCTTCGCGGTGCTCATCGCCGTCGTCGGCATCGTGCAGAGCTACCTCGAGACGACCAGCGAGCGGCGCGCCGCCAAGCGCCTCGCGGGCAAGAAAGACTGGCTGCTCTCCGTGAGCCGCAAGGCCGCGATGGCGACGCTCAGCTCCCGCGCAGGAGCGACAGCGTGACGAGCTTCGAGGATGCGCGGGAACGCGTCGCCGAGGTGCGGGAGCTCGTCGCCGAGTACCAGGCGGCGTACTACGAGCGCGACGCGCAGCTCGTCTCGGACGCCGAGTACGACACGCTCGTCCGCGAGCTCGACGAGCTGGAGCGCGAGCATCCCGAGCTGCAGTCGCAGGACTCCCCGACGCAGACGGTCGGCGGCGGCGTCGCTGACGGCCTGCGGCCCATCGAGCACGCGGAACGCATGCTCTCCCTCGACAACGTCTTCTCGATCGACGAGCTGCGCGAGTGGTGCGCCAAGACGGAGGCGGCCGCGGGCCGCCGAGTCGCCTGGCTCACGGAGCTGAAGATCGACGGCCTCGCCATCGCCCTGCGCTACGAGCACGGCAGGCTCGTCACCGCGGCAACTCGCGGTGACGGTCGCACGGGCGAGGAGGTCACGCAGAACGCGCTGCAGATCGACGGCATCCCCGAAGCGCTCTCGGGCGAGGGGCACCCGCCGATCGTCGAGGTCCGAGGCGAGGTCTTCATCCCGGTCGCCGCGTTCACGCAGCTCAACGAGTTCCAGGCGTCGCTGCGCCCCCGTGCCGTCGACGAGTACCGGGCGAGGTGGGAAGCCCGGCCCGCCGCGACGCGCGGTGAGTTCGACGAGCAGGCCGAGCTGGAGCGGGCCACGAAGCGATTCCCCGACTTCGCGAACCCGCGCAACGCGGCCAGCGGGGGCCTGCGGCAGCAGCTCGAGAAGAAGAGCGGCCTCGAACGCGAGGCCGGCGAGCTCCGACTCCACTCGCTGCGGATGTACGTCCACGGGATCGGCGCGTGGCCCTCACCACCGGTCGATTCGCAGAGCCAGGTCTACGAGCTCCTCGCAGGATGGGGCCTGCCCGTCACCCCGTACGCCAAGGTCGCCGAGGCGGTCGACGACGTCGTCGACTTCGTCGAGCACTACGGGGCCGAACGCCACTCCGTCGAGCACGAGCTGGACGGCATCGTCGTGAAGGTCGACGAGCTCGAGCTGCACGACGAGCTCGGCATGACCAGCCGCGCGCCGCGCTGGGCCATCGCCTACAAGTACCCGCCAGAAGAGGTGCACACGAAGCTCCTCGACATCGCGGCGAGCGTGGGACGCACTGGGCGCGTCACGCCCTTCGCGATCATGGCACCCGTCAAGGTGGCGGGCAGCGTCGTGCGGATGGCGACCCTCCACAACCAGGACGTGGTGCGGGTCAAGGGCGTCAAGATCGGCGACACGGTCGTGCTGCGCAAGGCCGGGGACGTCATCCCGGAGGTGCTCGGGCCGGTGCTCGAGCTGCGCGGCGACGACGTGCGCGACTTCGTCATGCCGAGCGATTGCCCGGAGTGCGGGACCCCGTTGCGTCCCATGAAGGAGGGCGACGTCGACCTGCGCTGCCCGAACGCCCGCTCGTGTCCTGCCCAGGTCCGAGGCCGAGTCGAGCACATCGGCTCGCGCGGGGGACTCGACATCGATGCGCTCGGCGAGGTGACCGCCGCAGCGCTGACCCAGCCGACGGTGCCCGAGCTGCCTCCGCTCGAGACCGAGGCTCGGCTCTTCGCGCTCACCCTCGAGGAGATCGTCCCCATCGAGGTCGTCGTCCGCGACTCGGAGACGGGAGAGCCCAGGACCGACGATGAGACGGGCGAGCTCATTCGACGAGCTCCGTTCCAGAAGGTCTCGCTCGTCTACCCGCCGGGCTCCGAGGAGATGACGCCCGCCGAGCGGCGCAAGGCCGGCATCAAGAAGGACTTCAGGCTCGTCGAGCCTTCAAAGCAGGCGACGACCCTCCTCGAGCAGCTCGAGGTCGCCAAGACGAAGGACCTCTGGCGTCAGCTCGTCTCGCTCAACATCCGCCACGTCGGCCCCGTTGCCGCGCGGGCACTCGCGGACTGGTTCGGTTCCCTCGAGGCGATCGAGGCGGCTCCCGCCGAGGAGCTCGCCCAGGTCGAGGGCGTCGGCCCGACCATCGCGGACGCGATCGTCGAGTGGCTCGCGGAAGACTGGCACCGTGACATCGTCGAGGCCTGGCGGGCTGCCGGAGTGCGCTTCGCCACGCCGGACCATCCGGGCCCCGGCGCGCGGACCAGCACCGAGGGGCCGCTCTCCGGCCTGAGCGTCGTGGCGACGGGAACCCTCGAGGGGTTCACGCGGGACGGCGCCAAGGAGGCGATCATCGCCGCCGGCGGGAAGGCCGCTGGCAGCGTGTCGAAGAAGACCGACTTCGTCGCGGCAGGGCCCGGAGCGGGCTCGAAGCTGACGAAGGCCGAGGAGCTCGGCATCCCCATCCTCGACGCAGACGGCTTCCGCCTGCTCCTCGAAGGTGGCCCCAGCGCGGTCGAGCACCTGCGAGCCGTCGCGGAATGAGAGCTCGGCGCGCACCGACGACAGGAAGCGGACTCCGAGGCGGCGGACCGGTCGCTCGGCTACAGTGTGCAGGCCGTGGCAATGGCTCGCCGCGGGGGAACGGGGAACCATGCTCAGCGTGAGCTTGCAAGATCTGGCGGACGACGCCGCCATCCTCCACTTCGACGCGCACGCGCAGCTCACGGAGCAGCTCGGCGACGCCGGATGGGACGTCGACCTCACCGCCCCGTCGATCACGTATCAGACCCAACCGACCGCGACGGTGCTTCCGGTGCAGCTCATCGGCAGCGTCGCGCAGAGCGCCGGCACGTGGATGTGGGGCTGGAACAACGTCAACGGCTTCCCGGAGCAGGCCATCGAGCTTGCCGGCCGGGTGCGCTCGTTCGTGCTCGATGGTGGCCCAGAGCAGCTCTCCTCGTCGGTCGTGAAGACCGACGAGGCGTCTCCGCTGCACCTCGTCCTCGCTGCCAAGGCGCTGACGCGCTCGCGCGACAGCGTCGTCGTCGAAGCGGCGCCCGGCGTCCAGGTGCATCTCATGGTGCAGGCGGGGCCCGACGCGGCCACAACCGCAGAACGTGCGACCCGCGCCATCCTCGACGCCGTCGACGCGGGTGTCCTGAGCGACCACGTGCGTGCCCTGCACTCCTACGCGGCGCGGACGCACTCGCAGCTCCAGCGCACGGGAGCCGCCAGCTACGAGCTGGCGACCGGCGACGGACTGGTCGAGATCACACTCGACGACGCCCAGCAGGTGCTCGTGGTGCGCGTGGCGCCCGCCGCCGCGGTCCCGACCGGAGACGACAGCGCTCCCGCGGTCGCCGTCGAGCCCGCGCCCGTCTCGGAGCCCGCGCCGATCTCGGAGCCTGAGCCCACTACGGGACCCGACCCCGCTCGGGAGCCCGCGCCTCTCTCGGATCCCGCGCCCGCTCCTCATCCCGGTGTCGAGCACACCACCGCAGCGGACCCCCATCCGGCTCCCGAATCGGCCGCGGACACCCCCTCCTCTCCGCTGACCGCCCCATCGGCCACCCTCGACTCGCGCACCGAGGGCGAGCAGGGCCCAGAGGCCGAGCTTTCACCGGAAAGCCAAGCGCCGGCCGAGCTGCACGTCAGCCCCACCGCCTCCTCGACCGACGCTCCGCCGGTGCATCCTCGCGAGGCGCCGTCGTTCGAGGCCCAGCAGCCCGCGCCCGTCCCGGTCGTGCCGCCGGCGGGGCTCCCGACTCCGCCTCCGCCCGTCGTGCCGGCTTCAGCTCCGTACGTGCCGATCCCGCAGCGCCGGGATCAGCCGAGCGCGGCGTCGGCGTCGCAGGCGCCAGCAGCATCCTCGGCTACTGCCCAGCAGCAGGCGCCGAGCGCGCCCTGGCAGCCCTTCGACGCCTCGCCCCGATGGGAGCGCACACCAGCATCCGCCGTCGCTCCTCCCAACGGCGGACCTCCGCCCGTGCCAGCACCTGCGCCTGGTGAGGGCGCGGCCCAGGGGTTCCTGCCGCCGCACCTGGCCAACCCACCGCAGGTGGCTCAGCCGACGCAGTTCGGGCAGCCGAGCAACCAGGGCCAGCCTCCTCGTCAGGGGTGGCCGCAGCCAGGCGCCCAGTCCGGGCCTGGCCAAGGCCAGGGAGCGTGGCAGCCACCTCAGCCGCAGCAGAATCCCGGACGGGCCTACCCGGCAGGGCAGCCATTCCCAGGTCAGCAGGCGCCCGCTCAGCAGTTCCCGGGCCAGCAGTTCCCGGGCCAGCAGGCGCCGGGGCAGCAGTTCCCGGGGCAGCAAAATCCGGGCCCCCAGGGTCAGGGCCAAGGGCAGCCTGGCCCGGCAGGCGGGTATCAGCCTCAGGCTCCATGGGGTGTAGCGCGCCCCGGACAGGGGCAGCAGCCAGGGCCGCAGGGCCAGCAGGGACAGCCGCCGCAGCAAGAGGGTTCCTGGCAGGGGCAGCAGTCGGCAGCCGGCAACGACTTCGGTCGCGCGCCGTCCCAGCAGCAGCGTGACCCACGCCAGGGCCAGCCGCAGTATCCGGGCCAGCACAACCAGGGTCAGCAGCAGCCGGGCCAGCCCAACCCGGGCCAGCCGTACCCCGGCCAGCAGCCAGGCCAGCCGTACCCGGGCACTCCCTACCCTGGCCCGGCCGGGGGCTTCGATCCCCGCCAGCAGGGCGCCCCGCAGCAGTTCCCGCCGACGCGCGGCCCGCAGCAGAACCCGCAGCCCGGCGGATGGAACGGCCAGCCTGCGCGAACGCAGCCCCAGCACGGCCAGCCGCCGTACCACGGCCAGCCGCAATATCCAGGGCAACAGCCCGCCCAGCCGGGGCAACTGCCCTACCAGGGGCAGCCACAGTACCCGGGGCAACAGCCCGCTCAGCCGGGGCAGCCGCCCTACCAGGGGCAGCCGCAGTACCCGGGACAGCAGCCCGCCCAGCCGGGGCAGCCCGGATACGACCCCCGCTGGCAGGGCAATGGGCCATCGTCCCAGCCTCCCCAGCAGCAGCCACCACGCCAGTAGCCACGGATGGAGCACGGCCGCGTCAGCACGCGGCCTAGACTTGTCCAGCCCTGGCCGACTCACTATCGGAGACGAATGACCGACATCACTGCCGCCGACGTTGAGCACCTCGCTCAGCTCGCGCGCATCGACCTCGCCGAAGGCGAGATCGAGCGCGTCACCGGCGAACTCATCGAGATCCAGCACCTCATCCAGAAAGTGCAGGAGGTTGCGACGCCTGACGTCAAGGTGACGACCCACCCGATCGCCATGCACAACGTGACGCGAGCCGACGAGGTCGGCGAGCCGCTGGACCGCGACGCCGCACTCGCGGGTGCCCCGGACAGCGACGGAACTCGCTTCCGCGTGACCGCGATCCTGGGGGAAGAGCAGTGAGCACCGACATCACGCGCCTGAGCGCGACCGACCTCGCCGCGTCGATCGCCGACGGCAGCATCAGCTCCATCGAGGCGACCACCGCGCACCTCGAGCGCATCGAGGCAGTCGACGGAGACGTCCACGCCTTCCTCCACGTCGACGCCGACTCCGCACTCGCCGCAGCCGGACGTGTCGACGCGAAGCGCCAAGCAGGGGAGAAGCTCTCACCGCTGGCCGGCGTCCCCGTCGCGGTCAAGGACAACATCGCGACCAAGGGCACCCCGACGACCGCCGGCTCGCGCATCCTCGAAGGGTGGGTGCCTCCGTACGACGCGACCGTCGTCGAGCGCCTCCGCGACAACGACCTCGTCATCATCGGCAAGACCAACCTCGACGAGTTCGCGATGGGCTCCTCGACGGAGCACTCCGCCTACGGGCCGACCCACAACCCGTGGGACCTCGAGCGCATCCCAGGCGGGTCCGGCGGCGGTTCCGCCGCTGCCGTCGCCGCCTACGAGGCGCCGCTCGCGCTCGGCACCGACACGGGCGGGTCCATCCGTCAGCCCGCATCCGTCACCGGAACCGTCGGCATGAAGCCCACCTACGGTGGCGTGAGCCGCTACGGCGCGCTTGCGCTCGGCTCGTCGCTCGACCAGATCGGGCCGGCAGCACGCGGCGTGCTCGACACCGCCGCACTGCACGACGTCCTCGCCGGTCACGACCGACGCGACTCCACCTCCCTCACGGGCGAGTGGCCGTCGTTCACGCAGGCGGCGCTCGCGGGACGCGCGGACGACTCCGTCCGTGGCCTGCGCATCGGCGTCCCCAAGCAGATCGCCGACGGAGCCGGCTTCGAGGCCGGCGTCACGCAGCGATTCCAGGAGGCGCTCGCAGCCCTCGAGGAACGCGGCGCGATCATCTCCTGGATCGAGACCCCGCACTTCGAGTACGCCGTGGCCGCGTACTACCTGATCATGCCAGCGGAGGCCTCCAGCAACCTCGCGCGCTACGACTCCGTGCGCTTCGGCCTGCGGGTCACCGACCCCTCGGGGACCACCGTCGAGCGAGTCATGTCCGCGACGCGCAGCAAGGGCTTCGGCGACGAAGCCAAGCGTCGCATCCTCCTCGGCACGTACGCGCTCTCCGCCGGCTACTACGACGCGTTCTACGGCTCGGCGCAGAAGGTGCGCACACTCGTGCAGCAGGACTTCGCCGCCGCGTTCGCCGAGGTCGACGTGCTCGCAGCACCCACCTCGCCGACGACCGCCTACAAGCTCGGCGAGAAGGCGGAAGACCCGACGGCCATGTACCTGGCCGACCTCACGACGATCCCGGCGAACCTCGCCGGCGTCCCCGGCATCTCCGTTCCGGGCGGCCTCGCGCCGGAGAACGGCCTGCCCGTCGGCATCCAGTTCATGGCAGCCGCCCGTGACGACGCGCGCCTCTACACGGTGGCCGCGGCACTCGAACAGACTCTCGAAGACCGCTGGGGTGGGCCCCTGCTCTCGCAGGCCCCCCAGCTGAAGGCAGGTGCACGCTGATGGCCAAGCCAGAGCTCATGGACTACGACCGCGCTCTCGAACTCTACGAGCCCGTCATCGGTCTCGAGGTGCACGTCGAACTCGGCACCAAGACCAAGATGTTCTCCGACACCCCGAACCACTCGGGCAACGAGGTTGGCGGAGAGCCCAACACCAACATCGGGCCCGTCGACCTCGGCCTCCCGGGCACCCTGCCCGTCGTCAACGAGCAGGCAGTCCACTACTCGATCGCACTCGGGCTCGCGCTCGGCTGCGAGATCGCGGAGGTCTCGGGCTTCGCTCGGAAGAACTACTTCTACCCGGACAACCCGAAGAACTACCAGATCTCGCAGTACGACGACCCCATCGCGTTCGACGGCGAGGTCGAGGTGGAGCTGGAAGACGGCACCGTGTTCCACGTGCCCATCGAGCGCGCCCACATGGAAGAGGATGCAGGGAAGCTGACCCACGTGGGCGGCTCCACCGGGCGCATCCAGGGCGCCGAGTACTCCCTGGTCGACTACAACCGCGCTGGCGTCCCACTCGTCGAGATCGTGACGCGGCCCATCTTCGGCGGAGAAGCGCAGACGCCGCAGCTCGCAGCGGCCTACGTCTCGACGATCCGCGACATCGTGCGCGCCCTCGGCGTCTCCGAGGCCCGCATGGAACGTGGCAACCTCCGCTGTGACGCGAACGTCTCGCTGCGTCCGCGCGGTGAGGAGAAGCTCGGCACCCGCACGGAGACGAAGAACGTCAACTCCTTCCGGTCCATCGAGCGGGCCGTCCGCTACGAGATCCAGCGCCAGGCCGCGCTTCTCGCGGCAGGGGGCAGCATCACGCAGGAGACGCGACACTGGCACGAGGACACGGGACGCACCTCGTCCGGTCGTCCGAAGTCGGATGCCGACGACTACCGGTACTTCCCGGAGCCCGACCTGATGCCGCTGCGCCCGAGCCGCGAGCTGGTCGAGGAGCTGCGCGCCACGCTGCCAGAGGCACCCGTCGCTCGCCGCCGCCGCCTCAAGGCGGAGTGGGGCTTCGCCGACCAGGAGTTCCAGGACATCGCCAACGCCGGCCTTCTCGACGTCGTCCACGCGACCGTCGCCGCCGGCGCCACGGCTGCCGGTGCGAAGAAGTGGTGGATGGGCGAGCTCTCGCGTATCGCCAACGACCGTGGCGTGCAGGCGACCGACCTCGCGACGCCGGCGCAGATCGCGGAGCTCGACGGGCTCATCACGGCGGGCACCGTCAACGACCGACTCGCGCGAGACGTGCTCGAGGGTGTGCTCGCAGGCGAGGGCTCACCCGCGGAGGTCGTCGAGTCACGTGGACTCGCCGTCGTCAGCGATGACGGTCCGCTCATCGAGGCCATCGACGCTGCCCTCGCGCAGCAGCCCGACGTGCTCGCCAAGATCCGCGACGGCAAGGTGCAGGCCGCAGGCGCGGTCATCGGCGCCGTCATGAAGGCGATGAGGGGCAAGGCGGACGCGGCACGCGTTCGCGAGCTCGTGTTGGAGCGCGCGCAGAACTCGTAGGACCCACGTCGTACACCGAGGAATTGTCGGGCACGACTGAGGTGCCTCTGTGGCTCTGGCGCTAGCGTCAGAGCCACAGAGCCTCGGTGAACGGAGCAGTGAGTCGTATGGGCAAGAAGTCGAACAAGAAGTCAGGCAAGAACACGCCGGTCGAGCGACCCGACGCCACCCAGGGCGGCCCTCGGGCGAAGGTCAAGAAGGAGCGCGTGCAGCCGCCCAAGACGGTGCTGCGGCCGGCTTCCCTCGGAGACGTGGCTGCGCCGTCAACTGCCGAGCCCGTCGCTGCGGCAGAGCCCAAGAACAAGAAGCAGCACTCCGAGTCCGCCACGAAGACCACGTCGGCCAAGAAGGCCAAGTCGGACAAGAAGAGCAAGTCGGACAAGCAAGACAAGTCAGACGAGAAAGCGGAATCTGACAAGAAAGCCAAGTCAGACGAGAAGGCCAAGTCTGACAAGAAGGCCAAGTCTGACAAGAAGGCCAAGTCAGACGAAAAGTCGAGGTCGGGCAAGAAAGCCAAGTCGGACAAGAGGGCCAAGTCTGACAAGAAGAGCGAGACCGGCAATCCCGGCCGCGAAGCCAAGCAGGTCGGCAAGAGCTCCCTCGAGGACGACTCGTCTGCCGAGGAGCCTCGCGCGTCAGCTCCGGACGACGGGCTCAGCACGCCAACGCAGCCAGGAGCGAGGAAGCCGGAGGCGAAGACGCCAGGCAGACCCGCTCCCGCAGCTGGCAAGCAGAAGCTGGGCAAGGCCGAACCGAGCGCGCGTGAGCGCACCGTCCGCGACGCGGCGCTGCTCTCCGACGAAGGCGACGAGGCGCACGGCTTCGCGCGTCTCATCCGCGCCATCCCCGGCATCGTCGCGCTTGTCGAGCAGCACGACACCTCAGTGCACCGTGCAGTCTTCGATACCTACGTGACCGCCGTCGTCGAGTTCGGCGTCGACGCGGCGGATCTCTCTCCCATCGACATCCGCACGGTGGCCCCCGATGCGCCGACGAAGGACGAGAGGCCCACCAGGTCGTCCGGCCGCAGCGGCTCCGGTGCCGGCAGCGTCGGGTCGGGGGTGGAGGCCAGCGCCAGACGCGCGCGCCGCCCCTCCGGGATCAACAGCGCCAAGGACCCGGAAGCCGTCTCGCCCTCGTCCGTGACCGGTGCGCCGGGGCGAGTCGAGGATGAAGCGGCAGGGCCAGGACGGGTGCGAAACCCAGGCTCGTCCGTGCGCGCGTCGACTCGAGTCCGTGCTGGTCAGGGGCGAGCGTCCGCTGCGGGGCGAGCCGGCGATTCAGCTCCAGACAGTCGCGGTGGGAGCACCAGCACTCCCATCGCATCCCGCACCAGGGCGGGTGCGCGCGGCGCCGCGTCGAGCCGATCTCGTGCCGCCTCGCAGGCGAAGCGCAGTCTCGAGGACCTCGCGTCCGACCTCAAGCCGACGAACAACGGGCAGCGCATAGCGATCGCGGTCGCCGCCATCCTCAGCGCCGATGGTGAGGTCACGGCCGCGGAGATCGCCAACGCATTCGAGCGCATGACGTGGCGTGTCCCCGTCAACGTCGCCGCGTCGGTCCGGCAGGCAGCACGAGCGGGTCTGGTCGAGCTCGAAGGCCCCACGGGGACCCGCCTGAGCGAAGACGGCGAACGGTACGTCGCAGGGGGCTGATCGCCTCCCGAGGCTGCGGCCCGCCCGTGCGTCGCAGGGGCGGGCCACCCGCTACTTTCCGGTCGTGTCGGAGGCTGACTCGGCCGCCGCTCCGCCATCCGCATCCGCATCCGGAGCAGCGCTGTCATCGGCTGGCGCAGCTGTCGCGTTGCGGTTCTGCTGCAGCGCATCCCGCACCTTCTTGCGCAGCACCTTGCCGATGAGCGACTTCGGGAGCTCCTCCCACACGACGTAGGAGCGAGGGACCTTGTGCTCCGAGAGTCGCTCGCGAACGAATGCGCGGGCCGCCGCCTCGTCGAACGTCGCCCCCTCGTCGAGCACCACCACTGCGGTGACCGCCTCAGCACCCCCGCCGCGCTTGATGCCGACGACGGCGACCTCGGCGATACCAGGGATCTCGGTGACGACCCGCTCGACCTCGGAGGGCGAGACGTTGAAGCCGCCCGTGATGATGAGCTCCTTCTTGCGGTCGACGACCGTCACGAATCCATCCTCGTCCTGCACGACCAGATCACCGGAGCGCACCCAGCCGCCCTCGATGAGCACCTCATCGGTCTCCTGGGGGCGGTTCCAGTACCCGTGGAAGGTCTGCGGCCCCCGGATGAGCAGCTCGCCGACCTCGCCGAGCTCCACCTCCGTGCTCGGGTCGCTGGGGTCGGTGACCTTGATGTGCGTGGAGGGGAAGGGGATGCCGATGGTGCCGGTCTTGCGCTTGTCGGTGAAGGGGTTCCCGAGCGCCACGGGGGAGGTCTCCGTGAGGCCGTAGCCCTCGACGAGCTGCCCGCCTGCGACAGCCTCCCACCGGTGCACGATGCCGTCGTTCAGCGTCATGGCGCCGGAGATCGCGTAGATGACGCCGGAGAGGTCGAGCTTGCCGTCCTTCGCGACGCGAGCGAGCCGGTCGTACATGGGCGGGACGGCCGGGATGAACGTCGCCGGCGACTTCTTGGACGCCTCGATGACGAGCTCGGGGTCGAACGTCGGGAAGAGCACGGCCTTCGCGCCGACGCTCACGGAGTAGATGACCGACAGCAGCACGCCGAAGGCGTGGAACATGGGGAGGACGCCGTAGATGGTCTCGTTGCCTGCCGTGAACTCGGGCATCCACGCCGCACCCTGACGGGCGTTGGACCACAGGTTGCGGTGCGTGAGCATGGCGCCCTTGGGGTTGCCGGTCGTCCCGCTCGTGTACTGCAGGCTCGCGAGATCCTCCGGTCCGGGCGTCGGGACGCTCGCGTCGAGGAGCTGCTGCTTCGCGAGCTTCTCGAACGGCACCGTCCCCGGAGCCTTGGCGCTGAGCTTGGCGCGCGACGCGCGCGCCTTGGCGATCGGCAGGCGCAGGAGCAGCTGCGTCTTGAGTGGCATGCCCTTCGTCACATCGACGGCGATGACGTGGCGGATGCCGAGGCTGTGGGGGAGGGACTGCACGGTCGGAGCGGCCTTGTCCCAGGCGATGACGATCTCGGCGCCGTGGTCCTCGAACTGAGTCCGGAGCTCGTCGCGCGTGTACAGCGGGTTGTGCTCCACGACGACGGCGCCGAGGCGCAGCACCGCGTAGAAGGCGACGACATGCTGCGGCGCGTTCGGCATGATGAGCGCCACCCTGTCACCTCGCTTCACCCCGATGCGGCGGAGGCCCTGCGCGAACCGCAGCACCTGGTCCTGCAGCTCCGAGAAGGTCGTCTGGGCGCCGAAGAACTCGATCGCTGGCTTGTCCGGGAAGCGCTCGGCGATCTCCGCGAGCATGTCTGGGAGTGATCCTGTGGGGACTTCGATGTCCTTCGGGGTTCCGGGTGCGTAGAAGGCGGTCCAGGCGCGAGACTCGTTCAGCTGCATGCGCAGAGTCTATTCGCGCAGAGCGTCCAGCAGATGTCGGTGGGGCGACGCACAATGGATGCATGACCAGGAAAGACATGGGGGCGCGGCAGACGGGCGCGGCGTCCGACCGCGACGCGTCCGCGAGCATCCTCCATGTCGACATGGACGCGTTCTTCGTGGCCGTCGAGCTGCTCGAGCGGCCCGATCTCGTCGGCAAGCCGGTGATCGTCGGTGGCACCCGGGAGCGGGGCGTGGTGTCGAGCGCCAGCTACGAGGCGCGGGCCAGGGGTGTCCGCAGCGCCATGCCGATGCATCAGGCGATCGCCCGCTGCCCGGAGGCGGTGGTGCTGCAGGGAAACATGGGCAAGTACCGTGACGCCTCGCAGCAGGTCATGGAGATCTTCCGCGAGTTCACGCCGCTCGTCGAGCCGCTCTCCATCGACGAGGCGTTCCTCGACGTGTCCGGCGCGAGTCTGCTGTTCGGCTCGCCGGGTGAGATCGCGGCGAGCCTTCGCGCGCGGGTCAAAGCGCAGACGGGGCTGACCTGCTCGGTGGGTGCCGCATCCACCAAGTTCGTGGCGAAGCTCGCGTCGGGCAAATGCAAACCGGACGGCATGCTCGTTATCCCGCACGAGGAGACGATCCCGTTCCTGCACCACCTGCCGGTCGGCGCGCTCTGGGGTGTGGGCGAGAAGAGCGAGGCGAAGCTGCGCGGCATCGGCATCCACACGGTCTTCGACCTCGCGCACACGCCGGGGCCCGTGCTGGAGCGGGCGGTCGGCAAGGCGGGGGCGGGCAAGCTGCACGCACTCGCGTGGGGGAGGGACGAGCGGGGAGTCGAGGAGGCGAGCCGTGAGAAGTCGATCAGCCACGAGCAGACGTTCCTGGAGGACGTGACCGACTTCGTCTTCCTGGAGCGCGAGGTGCGGGCTCAGGCGGATGCGGTGGCGACGCGCCTGCGTCGCGCGGGGCTGCAGGCGCGCCAGGTCGGCATCAAGCTGCGCTGGTCCGATTTCTCGACGATCACACGCTCGCACACGCTTGCCGAGCCCAGCGATGTTGGCCACTCGCTGTACCTCGCTGCGCGGGAGATGCTGCGCGCGGCTCTCGTGCCGCCCAGGCCGGTGCGCCTCATCGGCGTGCGTGCTGAGCGGCTCGTGGAGGCGGGGAGCTCGGGTCAGCTGTCGCTCTTCGGGGCGGAGGAGGACGACGACTGGGAAGCGGCGGAGCGCGCCGTCGACCAGGCGGTCGCCCGCTTCGGGAAGTTCGCGCTTCGACCGGCGTCACTGCTCGGCCGCGGGGAACGCAGCGACGGCACGGTCGGCATCAGCGAACGCGCGAACCGCAAGCAGGACGAGGCCCCGAACCAGCACTGAGACAGCGGGCTCGGCCGGGTGTGCGTGCCTAGGATGCCGCCTTTGCGCCGCTTGTCGTGGTGGCGCCCGCCTCGCGTGCTGCGACACGGGCCTGCACCTCGGGGCGACGCAACGGCGGCACGGTCTTCGGCGGCTGGCGCCGTTCCGGGAGGTCCTCGAGGAGGTGCTCGGTGATGTGCGCGATCTCGCGGACCGCCTTCTCGAAGGCCTCGCGCGTGCGCGCGGTCGGGTGCGTGATGCCGGAGACCTTGCGCACGTACTGGCGGGCGGCGGCTTCGATCTCGTTGTCGTTCGCGGCTGGTTCGAGCCCGCGCAGCTCTGTGATGTTTCTGCACATGCGCGACAGGGTACGCCGAGGCGCTGCAATCACCAGGCGAACAGCGCCCCGCCCGGTCTTCCTCGCCCCGGTTCCGGTCTTCCCCGCCCCGGTTCCGGGCTCGGTTCGCGGTGCGCGTGTCCAACTTCAGTGCAGATCCTGGCGGTTGTGCCGGTTTCTGGTCGGCTGCGTCCGAATGTGCACTGATGTTGGTCAGCGCGGGCCGCCGCCGACTCTGCGGCGCCCCGGGCTCGCGGAGCGGCGTCCCGGTCCCGGTTTCGGCGGTGCGCCGGTCCGCCCCGCCCGGCCGCGCGCTCCGATTTCGGGCTCGGTTCGCGGTGCGCGTGTCCAACTTCAGTGCAAATTCTGGCGGTTGTGCCGGTTTCTGGTCGGCTGCGTCCGAATGTGCACTGATGTTGGTCAGCGCGGGCCGCCGCCGACTCTGCGCCGCCCCGGGCTCGCGGAGCGGCGTTCCTTCCGGGACCCCCGCGACGCCGGTCGGAAACTAGCTGACGCGGAGGACGGCGGCGCTCTCAGCTGGAAGGCGGAGCGGGACGGCGGACGCGCCCACCGGTGCGCCCGCGACGGTGCCGGTGGTCTGGCCGAGCGTTGCCCGTGCATCCGTGGAGAAGAGCACCTCGGTGGCTCGGTCGACTCGAAGCTCCCGCTCGTCCGCCGAGAAGTTCACGGCGATGACAAGACCGCCTCGCGTGATGACCAGCGTGCCGTCTTCCTGCGACGCCTCGACGCTGCTCGCATCGATCCAGGGCGTGGTGATGTCCGCTTCCCGCCTGCGGAGTGCAATGAGCTCGCGGTAGGTCTCGAGGAGCTGGGCGTGCTCCGGCTTCTCGAGCTCGCTCCAGTCGAGCTTCGACCGCTCGAACGTCGCGACGTCCTGCGGGTTCGGAACGACGGCGGCGTCCCAGCCCATGCGCGCGAACTCGCCGATACGGCCCTCCGTGGTCGCCTTCGCCAGCTCCGGCTCCGGGTGGGAGGAGAAGAACTGGAATGGGGTCGTGGCGCCCCACTCCTCGCCCATGAAGAGCATGGGGGTGAAGGGCGAGGTCAGCTCGAGCGTGGCCGCGATGGCCAGCTGGCCGGGGGAGAGCGTCGCCGTGAGGCGGTCGCCGATGGCTCGGTTGCCGATCTGGTCGTGATTCTGCGACGAGACGACGAGCCGCCAGGCGCGCGTGTGAGCCGGCAGGGGGCGACCGTGATGGCGCCCTCGGAAGGTCGACAGCGTGCCGTCGTGGAAGAACCCCTTCTCGAGCACCTTCGCGAGGGCTTCGAGACCCTCGAAGTCGGCGTAGTAGCCGCTGGTCTCCCCGGTCAGGTTGACGTGCACGGCGTGGTGGAAGTCGTCCGACCACTGGGCGTCGAGTCCGTAGCCGCCTGCCTCGTCCGACGTGATGAGGCGTGGGTTGTTGAGGTCGGACTCGGCGATGAGGGTCAGCGGGCGACCGACGTGCGCTTCGAGCTCGGCGACGTCCCGGGCCAGCTCCTCGAGGATGTGCACGGCGCGGTCGTCGATGAGGGCGTGGACGGCGTCGAGCCGGAGCCCGTCGACGTGGAAGTCACGCAGCCACATGGCCACGTTGGCACGGATGAACGCGCGAACCTCGTCGGAGTTCTCCCCGTCCAGGTTGACGGTGTCGCCCCACGCCGTGGCGTGGTGATCGGAGAGGTAGGGCCCGAACTTGCCCAGGTAGTTGCCGGAGGGGCCGAGGTGGTTGTAGACGACGTCCTGGATGACGCCGATGCCACGCTCGTGGCAGGCCTCGACGAAGCGCTGGTAGGCGGCGGGTCCGCCGTAGCCCTCATGGACGGCGAACCAGTCGACGCCGTCGTAGCCCCAGCCGTGGGTGCCGCTGAACGCGTTGACGGGCATGACCTCGACGAAGTCGACCCCGAGTTCCTGCAGGTGGTCCAGGCGGTCGATCGCCGAGTCGAGCGTGCCCTCGGGGGTGAAGGTGCCGATGTGCACCTCGATGATGACGGACCCCGCGAGCGGGCGGCCGGTCCAGTCGCCGTCCACCCACGGGTGCCGGTCGGCGTCGAAGGTGCGCGAGAGGCCGTGCACGCCGTCCGGCTGCCACCGCGAGCGGGGGTCCGGGATGGGGGTCGTGTCGCCGTCGACGAGGTAGCCGTAGTCGTGGGTGTCCTCGTCGAGCTCGAGCGCCGTGTCCGGTACCCACCAGTCGCCGTCGGTGCGCCGCATCGGCAGCTCGGTGCCGTCGAGGTGCAGGGTCAGCGTCTCGGCGTGTGGTGCCCAGACATCGAAGCGGGAATCGCGCACGGGGAAAACTCCTTGGTGGGAAGCGAGGTGGTGTGGATGCGGGTGCCGGCTAGGACCTGGCGAGCAGCGCCACGGGGTACTGCTGCAGGAGCGCGGCGAGCGGGACGTCCTTGCCGCCCGTGAAGACGGCTGCGGTGAGCTGGTCGATCCACTCGCCCTCGGGGAGGGGGATGGTCGTGCCGATCCATCCGCCGCCCTGCTCGAGGCCGATGGGGAGGCGCGTGCCGATCGTGATGGCACCGCCCCGCGAGAACGCGAGTGCGTGCTCTGCCGCCGGCCCGTCGGCGGTGATGCCCTCGTACTCGGTGAAGAGCTCCGGTCGGCTGCGGCGCAGGCGCAGGCAGGCCGCGGTCACGAGCAGCTTCGCGGCACCGGAGTCGTCGATCGCGGGGACCGCCCCGTGCAGGATCGCGTCGAGCGCCGCAGTGCGCGACGAGTAGTCGACACTCTGCCGGTTGTCTGGGTCGACGAGGGTGCGCGTCCACAGCTCCGTGCCCTGGTAGACGTCGGGGATGCCCGGCATCGTGAGCTGCACGATCTTCGCGGTCAGCGAGTTCGACCAGCCCGCCTCCTGCGTCTCGGCGACGACGTTCTGGACGACGTTCGACGCGACGGGGTTGTCGAAGACGGCGTCGACGGCCGCGTGCAGCTGCCCCTCGAACGTCTCGTCCGGGTTGGTCCAGCTCGTGTGCAGGTCGGCCTCGCGCGCGGCCTTCTCGAGGTAGTCGGTGAGGCGCTCGCGGGATGCGGGCCACGCGCCGACGATGGCCTGCCAGGTGAGCTGCGCGAACGCGTTGTCATCGATGGGGGCCACGTTCTGGAGCTCGGCGACGCTCTCCGCCCAGAACTCGGGGACCTCGCTGAGGGCGGTGATGCGTGCGCGCGTGTCCTCGCCGCGCTTCGTGTCGTGGGTCGACAGCGTGGTCATGGCGTCTGGCCAGTCACGGGCGCGTGCCGTCTGGAGCTCGTGGAACCGCTCCGGGGTGATGGAGAAGACGTTCGGGTCGCCGCCGACCTCGTTGAGGGAGGTGAGGCGTGCGTAGCGGTAGAACGAGCGGTCTTCGACGGCCTTCGCCATGATCATGCCGGTGGTCTGCTGCAGACGCAGCGCGGCCTCGGCTTCTGGCGCCTCGAGGAACGGCAGGACGCGGGCGATCGACGCCGCGAGATCTGGTCGCTGCTCGGTGGCGGCCCTGGCCGCATCGGCGAGGTGGTTCGCGCCCGTCGGAAGGTAGCTGCGGTACACGCTGAAGTGGGCGGCGATCTCGGCGACGGAGTCCTCGATGAGGTCGTCCTCGAGGCCCGTCGCGCGCAGTTCTCGCGCGATGCGGCGGATCTCGGCGTTCAGTGACACGTCGGCAACGGCGCGCTTCGCCTCGTGGATGAGCTGCTCCCAGTCGACCGGGTCGCCGTCTGCTCCCGCCGCGAGCTCGTCGAGCGGCTCCTCGGCGTCGGCGTCGACGAGCACCCGGTCGATCTGGCCGAGCGCGTCGTAGCCGGTCGTCCCTGCCGTGCGCCAGTCGGCGGGCAGCGCCTCGTCGCCCTCGAGGATCTTCTCGACGAGCACATACGCTCCGCGCGTTCGGTCGGCGAGGTGGCGCAGGTAGCCGCCCGGGTCACGGAGTCCGTCCGGGTGGTCGATCCGGAGCCCGTCGACGAGGCGGTGACGCATCCAGTCGAGGATCTCCGCGTGAGCTTCCTCGAACACGTGCTCGTCTTCGACGCGGATGCCCGCGAGCGAGGTGATCGTGAAGAAGCGGCGGTAGTTGAGGCGGCTGTCGCCTTGGCGCCAGTGGATGAGCTGGTAGTGCTGGTTGTCGAGCACTTCCCGCACCGATGCGCCTTCGGGTGCCGAGCCTTCCGCGAGCGGGTACTCGGTGGAGTGGTAGCGCAGCACGCCGGCCTCGGTGTCGACGGTCACGTTGGCGATCGCGTCGCCCCGCTCCCTGGGCATGTCGTCGTCGCCGACCGTTGGGATGAGGAGCTTGCCGCCGCCCGCCTCCCAGTCGATGTCGAAGGACTCGGCGTGCGCGGCCTGCTGGCCGTGCTCGAGCACATCCCACCACCACGGGTTGTCGCGTGGCGTGCCGACTCCCATGTGGTTCGGGACGATGTCGACGAGCACGCCGAGGCCCAGCTCGCGGGCCTTCGCGGAGAACCGCTCGAGCCCCTCGCGCCCGCCACGTTCGTCGTCGACCCTCGAGGGGTCGACGACGTCGTAGCCGTGCGTGCTGCCTGGGGTCGCCTGGAGGATGGGCGAGAGGTACACCCATCCCACGCCGAGCCGCTCCAGGTAGGGCAGCTGCTCGGTCGCGGCGTCGAGGTCGAACTCCGACGTCAGTTGGAATCGGTACGTGCTGGATGGGATGCGCATCATGGTCTCCGTGGCGCGAGGTGCTTCTGAGGTGGCTCTGGCTGGGTCAGCTGCCGAGGGGCGGCCGCGTGATGATGGGGATGGGGGTTGTCATCGCGGCGACGGAAGCGGCGACCGAATGGTCTGGCTTCTCGTTGAGCTCCGCTTCGCGCAGGACGACGAGCGAGCGCGGCTCGAGCGGGATGGTTGCTCCCGGCTCGACGGCCTCGAGGTCGGTGTGCATGCCGGAGGTGTCAATGACGATGTCCCAGTGGGAGGTGATCTCGACGCTCGGGATGGTCGCCTCGACGACTGTCTCGCTGGCGTTGAAGTAGACCATGAAGCTCACATCGGTGATCTCCTCGCCCCGCTCGTCGCGTCCGGCGATGGCGTTGCCGTTGAGGAACATGCCCATCGACTTCACGAACTCCGCGTTCCAGTCTTCGGATGCCATCTGCGTGCCGTCGGTCGAGAGCCACACGATGTCGGGCAGCGCGGATCCCTCGGCGCGCTCCTCGACGCGGCCGTTGAAGAAGCGGCGTCGACGGAACGTCGGGTGGTCGGCGCGCAGCTGCGCGACGGCCCGCGTGAACTCGACGAGCGGCTCGTCGGCGTTCTCCCAGTGCACCCAGCTGATCTCGCTGTCCTGCGCGTACGTGTTGTTGTTGCCGTTCTGGGTGCGCCCCAGCTCGTCGCCGTGGAGGAGCATGGGCACGCCCTGGCTGAGCAGCATCGTCGCGATGATGTTCCGCTGCTGCCGGGCGCGCATGGCGTTGATCTCGGGGTCATCGGTCGGGCCTTCGACGCCGAGGTTGTAGGAGCGGTTGTGGCTCTCGCCGTCGTTCCCGTTCTCGCCGTTGGCGTCGTTGTGCTTCTCGTTGTAGGAGACGAGGTCTCTCAGCGTGAAGCCGTCGTGGGCCGTGACGAAGTTGATGGAGGCGAAGGGGCGGCGTCCGGAGTGCTCGTAGAGGTCGGCGGATCCGGTGATGCGGCTCGCGAACTCGCCGAGCGTTGACGGCTCGCCTCGCCAGAAGTCGCGCACGGTGTCGCGGTACTTGCCGTTCCACTCCGTCCACTGCGGTGGGAAGTTGCCGACCTGGTAGCCGCCGGGGCCGACGTCCCACGGCTCGGCGATGAGCTTCACCTGCGAGACCACCGGGTCCTGCTGCACGAGGTCGAAGAAGGTGGACAGCTTGTCGACGTCGTGCAGCTCGCGGGCGAGGGTGGAGGCGAGGTCGAAGCGGAAGCCGTCGACGTGCATCTCGGTGACCCAGTAGCGCAGCGAGTCCATGATGAGCTGCAGCGAGTGCGGGTGGCGCATGTTGAGCGAGTTGCCGGTGCCCGTGTAGTCGGTGTAGTACCGCTTGTCGTCTTCCTCGAGCCGGTAGTAGGCGGCGTTGTCGATGCCGCGGAAGCTGAGGGTCGGGCCGAGGTGGTTGCCTTCTGCCGTGTGGTTGTAGACGACGTCGAGGATGACCTCGATGTTGTTGGCGTGCAGCGTGCGCACCATCGACTTGAACTCCTGCACCTGCTGGCCTGCCGTGCCCTGGGAGGCGTAGTCGGCGTGCGGGGCGAGGAACGAGATGGTGTTGTACCCCCAGTAGTTGCGGAGCCCCTTCTCGATGAGGGTGCTGTCCTGCACGAACTGGTGCACGGGCATGAGCTCGATGGCGGTGACGCCGAGGCGCTTGAGGTGCTCGACGATCGCGGGGTGCGCGATGCCGGCGTACGTGCCGCGGATCTCCTCGGGCACATCCGGGTGCAGCTCGGTGAGCCCCTTGACGTGCGCCTCGTAGATGAGGGACTCGTTGTAGGGGATGCCCGGCTTCCGGTCGCCAGCCCAGTCGAAGTAGGGGTTGATGACAACGCCCTTCATCATGTGGGGCGCTGAGTCGAGGTCGTTGAACGAGTCGGGATCGCCGAAGTTGTAGCTGAAGAGCGACTGGTCCCAGTCGATCTCGCCCGTCGTCGCCTTCGCGTACGGGTCGAGGAGGAGCTTCGCCGGGTTGCAGCGGCTTCCGTTCACGGGGTCGTAGTCGCCGTGCATCCGGTAGCCGTACTGCTGGCCGGGCTGCACGTGAGGGAGGTAGGCATGCCAGACGTGCGCATCCTGCTCGTAGAGCCTCACCCGCTCCTCGTTGCCGTCGTCATCGAAGAGGCACAGCTCGACCTTGTGGGCGGCCTCGCTGAAGATCGCGAAGTTGGTGCCACTTCCATCGAACGTCGCTCCGAGGGGGTAGGCATTTCCGGGCCACGTTTTCATGCACGCTCCTATTGCTTCATCGAAGAACATCGCGTGTGGATGCAGGCACTAAAGCTACCAAAGGGTGGGAGCGCTCTCGCCCGCGAGCACACAGGACTTCTCCTGGTTGACAGGCATGTCGACGACCTACGCTGGCCGCATGACGAACCTCACACAGAACCTCACGGACTCGGTCAAGAAGCTCGGCGTCACTCTCGCCTACGGCGAGAAGGTGGAACTCGGCAAGTCCACGATCCTTCCGGTCGCTCTCGTCTCGTACGGCTATGGGGGTGGCGAGAGCACTGAGGAGGGTCAGGAGAACTCGTCGGGCGGCGGTGGCGGCGGGATGGCCGTGCCGGTCGGCGCGTACGTGGATGACGAGTTCGGCACGAGCTTCCGCCCGAACATCATCACGCTGCTCGTCGTGTCGATTCCGCTGGTGTGGACGGTCGGGCACGCCCTCCCGCGGCTCATCAAGGCGCTCAAGAAGTAGCTCGGGCCGCGGTACGGCCTATACTCGGGGTGTTCACGGGAGTCCGGTAGTCCGGGCTGAGAGGAAGGCTCAAGCCTTCGACCGTCAAACCTGATCTGGGTAATGCCAGCGCAGGGAGGCACATCTCCGAGCAGGGTCGCCCACGGCTCTGCGCCCGTGCACTTTCACTCGAAAGGGCACACAGCATGACAACTTCCTCGACTCCATCTCCGACTGCGGCAGCGCAGGTCCCGGCTCAGGCGAAGGCGCCGAAGAGCCGCTTCCGCTGGCGTGTCATCGACATCGTCACGGCGGCCGTTCTCGGTGTCGCGACGGGCCTCATCTTCATCTTCTGGAACAGCGTCGGCTACCTGTGGTTCACGACGATGGACGCGTTGACGCCGGGCTTCGGTGGCATCGCGGTCGGCATCTGGCTGCTCGGCGGCGTGCTGGGCGGGCTCATCATCCGCAAGCCGGGGGCTGCGCTCTTCGTCGAGGTGCTCGCGGCGTGCGTCTCCATGCTGCTCGGCAGCCAGTGGTCGATCGAGACCGTCTACTCGGGGATCGCGCAGGGCCTCGGCGCCGAGCTCATCTTCGCGCTCTTCCTCTACAAGCGCTTCGGTCTGAGCGTCGCGATGCTCGCGGGCGCTGGTGCTGCCGTCGCCGCGTGGGTGCTCGAGCTGTTCCTCAGCGCGAACATCGAGAAGGGCCCTGAATTCCTGACGATCTACCTCGTCGCGGTCGTGGTCTCCGGTGCGGTGCTGGCCGGAGTCGTCGGCTGGCTGCTCACGCGAGCACTCGCCGCCACTGGCGCGCTGAACCGCTTCGCGGCGGGCAGAAGCGCGAAGCGAATCGGCTAGCGCTCGTGGGCGCGAGAGTCGAGGCGAGGGGGTGGGGCTGGCGCCACGCCGACCGGGCGAAGCTGGCGGTCAGCCAGCTCGACCTGACGATCGAGCCCGGAGAGGCCGTGCTGCTGCTCGGGCCGTCGGGGGCGGGCAAGTCCACGCTCCTGGCGGCTCTTGCCGGGGTGCTCGGCGACCACGAGGACGATGGCCAGGAGCTCGGCTCGCTGCTGGTCGACGGCAGGCATCCGACGGATGCGCGCGGCGCGGTGGGGCTGGTCCTGCAGGATCCGCAGGCGAACACGGTGCTCGCCCGAATCGGCGACGACGTCGCGTTCGGCTGCGAGAACCTCGGTGTGCCGCGCGCCGAGACCTGGGTTCGGGTGCGCGAGGCGCTCGACGCCGTCGGGCTGCGGATGCCGCTCGACCGCTCGACCGCGCAGCTGTCCGGCGGTGAGCGCCAGCGCCTCGCGATCGCGGGCGTGCTCGCGATGCGGCCGAACCTCATCCTGCTCGACGAGCCGACCGCGAACCTCGACCCGGCTGGTGTCGAGGAGGTTCGCGAGGCGGTTGTGCGTGCCGCGGAGGTCACCGGCGCGACGCTCATCGTCATCGAGCATCGGGTGGATGTGTGGCGTTCGAGCGTCGACCGGGTCGTCGTACTCGGCACTGAGCAGCACCTGCTCGCAGACGGTGCCCCTGACGTGATCCTGGAGGAGCAGCGGGAGTCGCTCCTCGCGGCGGGTGTGTGGATAGGCGGCCACGAACCCTCGGTTCCCCGGGGCGAGCGCGCCCCGGGGGAGGACCTGCTCGTCGCCGACGGCCTCGGGTTCGGGCGTGCCGACCATCCGCTGCACACGCAGTTCGGCGCGACGCTGCGGGCGGGGGAGTCGACGGTGGTGCTCGGGCCCAACGGCGCGGGCAAGACGACGCTGGCGCTGACGCTTGCTGGCCTGCTCAAGCCAGTCGCGGGCGACGTGCGTGCGAGCAGTGCCCTGCGTGAAGCTGGCGAAGACGCTGACCGTCGACGGGGTGGTTGGGCGCTCGGCAGGTTCCGCGTGGCGGGCCCGGTCGGCCCGCATCCGTCTGCCTGGCGTTCCCGTCAGCTGCTGACGAGGATCGGCACGGTCTTCCAGCAGCCCGAGCACCAGTTCGTCGCGGGCACGGTGCGGCGCGAGCTCGAGGTGGGACCGGATGCGGTGGGGCGCGGCAGACGCGAGACGAGCGAACGCGTCGACGAGCTGCTCGCGGCGCTGCGCCTCTCGCACCTCGCGGAAGCGCACCCCTTCACGCTCTCCGGCGGCGAGCAGCGTCGGCTGTCCGTCGCGACGGTGCTCGCGACGGCGCCTCGGGTGCTCATCTTCGACGAGCCCACCTTCGGGCAGGACCGCAGGACCTGGACGGAGCTCGTCACGATCATGTCTCGCCTCGTCTCCGAGGGGCACTCGCTGGTCTCCGTGACTCACGACGAGCAGCTCGTGCGTGTGCTCGGCGACCAGCGCATCCGCATCGAAGCCCACGACCGCAAGAACGAGAAGGTGCCAGCATGATCGGCAGCGGCGCGGGCGTCGCCTCGGCGGATTCCCGCCCGGCACGGTCGGCCACATCGCCCCAGGTCGATGCCGACGGCGTGCCGCTCGAAGTGCTCCCCGTCGGCGGACGGTTCCTCGACCGCGTGAACCCGGTCACGCCGTTCCTGGCGGCGGTGATGTACTCGATTCCCCTGCTGACGACGCTCGATGTCGTCTCGGCGGCCGTCGCGCTGACGTTCTCGCTCCTCGCCTTCGGCGTCGCCGGAGTGCGCCCCATGGAGGTCCTGCGATCGAGCTGGATCCTCCTCATCGCCGCCCCCGTCTCCGCCACGAGCATGCTGCTGTACGCCAAGCCCGGCGGGGCGAGCTACGGGCAGTTCCTCTACGCGAACATCACCGACAACTCCATCCAGCTCGCGATCGCCGTCGGCGTGCGCGTGCTCGCGATCGGCGTGCCGACGCTCGTCGCGTTGAGCCGCATCGACCCGACCCGCCTCGCCGACGGTCTGGCGCAGGTCGCGCACCTCCCGGCGAGGTTCGTGGTGTCGGCGCTCGCGGGCATCCGCCTCTTCGCCGTGTTCCGCGACGACTGGACGGCGATGAGCCAGGCGCGCCGCGCTCGCGGTCTCGGCGACTCGGGTGCCATCCGACGGTTCATGACGATGGCGTTCGCGCTGCTCGCTCTCGCGCTGCGACGGGCTGGGACACTGGCGACCGTCATGGAGGCTCGCGGCTTCGGCGCCGAGGAAATCACGCGGACGTGGGCTCGCCCCTCACATCTCGGCTGGCGGGACCTCGTTCTCGTGCTTGCGGCAGTGGTCATCGCCGGCGCGGCTATCGGAGTGGCCGTCGCGGCGGGGTCGTACCGGCTCGTGGGCAGCGCGTGAGCGGGGTCGCGGCGCTGCTGGACCGCGTGCTCGCGGATGCCCGCGGCTCGCGCCCGGTCGTGATCATCGACGGCGGGTCGGGCTCGGGCAAGACGACGCTCGCGGGGGAGCTGCTGGCGGAGTTCCGGGCGCGCGGCTTCGAGAGCGCGCAGCTGGTGTCCCTCGACGACGCCTACCCGGGCTGGGGTGGCCTCGCTGCCGCCTCGCAGGCGGTGCACCGCGACATGCTCCATCCCGAGCAGCCGGGGCTCCCGCACCGCCCCGGCTATGAGAGCTGGGACTGGGCGGCGGATGCGCCCGGTCCGTGGCGCGAGCTCGACGGCTCCGCGCCGCTCATCGTCGAGGGCTGCGGTTCGCTGTCGCACGAGAGCGCGCCCCTCGCGACGACGAGCGTGTGGATAGAGCTCGACGAGGCCCACCGGAAGCCGCGGGCGCTCTCGCGTCCTGCAGACGTCGGCGTCTTCGAGGAGTTCTGGGAGATGTGGGCGGCTCAAGAGCGCGAGCACTGGCGACGCAATGCGCCGTTCCTGCTCGCCGACGTCATCATCGAGGCCGTGCCCGGCGCGTGACGGGGTTTCGCGGCGGGAGCAGTGCCGTCAACGCGGGCCGGTGCCCGTCTGGTCTGAGCTCTGCCGGCGGCGAGCGCGCACGTAGCGCACGGTGAAGATCACGGCGATGACCAGCCCCACCAGCGCCGCGAGCAGCCAGGTGCCGCCGACGATGAGGCCGTAGACGGCGTCGTCGTAGTCGATGCTGGTGCCGGGACCGGCGTCGAGGGAGAGGCCGGTGCCGATGCTGTCGGCGACCGGCCGCAGCAGGAGACCGGCGAGCGCGCCGACTCCCGTCGCGAGTGGGATCGCGAATGCCCACCCCCAGAGCACGGAGCCGAACGTCGGACCGGCCGCGCCTGCTGTGCGACGAGCCGCCTGGATGCTCCGCACCCCGAGCAGGATCAGCACGACGAGGCCAGCACCTGCCGAGACGAACATCGCCCAGAACGCGAACGCGGAGAGCAGCGTCTGCCCGGCCTCGACGAGCGGTGGGATGGGCCCGACGGCGTCGACCGTGATGCTCGCGGCAGCAAGCGCCGAGAGCAGACCGGTCACGGCCATCCACAGTGCGAAGGCTGGTGCCGCCAGGACGAGGACGATTCCCCAGAGGAGGCGTCCTGGCCGGAGGGGCCCGCGGGCTGGTGGCGTCTGCTGCATCCGGGAAGCGTACCGGGGACGCGCGAATCGGGAGGCTCTACGCCCAGCCGAGCTCGTGGAGCTGCGCGTCGTCGATGCCGTAGAAGTGCGCGATCTCGTGCACGAGCGTCGTGTGCACCTCGTCGCGGAGGGTCTCCTCGTCGTCGCAGATCGACAGGAGCGGCTCGCGGAACAGCACGATGCGGTCGGGCAGCTCGCCGAAACCGTACTGGCCGCGATCCGTGAGCGCGAACCCCTCGTAGACGCCGAGCAGGTCGAGCGAGCCGTCCTCTGGCCGGTCCTCGACGACGAAGATCACGTTGTCGAGGCCGTCGACCATCTCGTCCGGCAGCTCATCGAGCTCGTCGACGACCAGGGCCTCGAAGTTCTCCCGCGACATCTCCATCCGCTCATTGTGTCGCAGGGTGGCTGGACAGGGACCGGCGGCTAGACCTGCGCCGAGGCGTGGTCGTAGGCGACGGGGAGGAGCTCGCGTGCGACCACGCTGATCAGGCCGTCGGGGCCGGGCAGGATCACCCGAATGTCGGGGTAGTGGTCGGCGAGCACCTGGCGGTCACGCCCGCAGGGGCTCATCACCCCGCGGCCGTGGTTCGCGACGGCGACGATGTGCGTCAGCTCGAGGGCACCAGCGGCGCGGGCCGAGCCGAGCGCCACCAGCTCGGCGCAGGGCCCGCCCGTGAAATGGTGCAGGTTCACGCCGACGTGCACCCGGCCGTCCGCCGCGCGCACGGCAGCCCCTACCGTGTGGATGCCGTCCTCATCCGGCCCAGCATCCGTCGTCGCATCGATCGTCGACCGGGCGGCTTCGACGAGCTCGAGCTCGCCTTCCGAGACGGGCCGGGCGGATGCGAGTTCGAAAGCGGTCATGACGCGAGCCTACGAGGTGTCCTCGAGAGGGCCTCCCGGCTCGATACCCGCGCGCCTCGCTAGGGTGCCCCTGTGTCCGATGACGAATGCTCCCGCCCGCAGGAGTGGCGAGCTGCGCACGCCGCCGCCATGGTCGGCTGGGACTTCTCCGCCCTGGACGGGCGCATGACCGCCGACGAACCCCACTGGGACTTCACTGCCGAGTGCCGTGCCGCGATGGCGACTGCCACGCGCATCGCCGACCTCGGCACGGGAGGCGGCGAGCGGCTCATCGAGCTCATCGGCGACCTCGGTGCCGCCGCCGAGTCCCTGGCCATCGCGGCAACCGAGGGGTGGGAGCCGAATGTCGAGATCGCGAGGCGGAACCTGGCGCCGTTCGGTGTGGACGTGCACCGCTACGACTCCGAGGCGGGTGACTCCCTGCCGTTCGAAGATGCGTCGCTGGACCTCGTCGTGTGCCGCCACGAGTCCTTCGACGCCGGGGAAGTCGCCCGTGTGCTCGCGCCGGGCGGCCGGTTCCTGACCCAGCAGGTCGACGGACGGGAAGCGCACGAGCTCCGAGAGTGGTTCGGCGGGGACCCGCTGCACGACGACGTGACGCTGGCGAACGCGAGCAGCGAGGTGGCAGCCGCCGGGCTCCGCATCGAGCTCGCCGACGAGTGGACTGGGCGGATGACGTTCGCGGATGCTCGTGCGCTGGTCGAGTACATGGCCCTGGTGCCGTGGGATGTCCCAGGCTTCGAGGTCGACGCCAACATCAGCACGCTGCGTCGCCTCGACGCAGCGCGGCCGATCGTCGTCACGCAGCGGCGGTTCCGACTGGCCGCAGTGCGCGACTGAGCTGCTCGACGCGCCAGAGCGTCCGCTCGCTGGCGTGGTGCGACGCGGCCCGCGAGAATGGGGCCATGATCGACGTCTTCGGGGAGGCCCTGACCCATGAGACGGTCGCGCAGTTCGCCTTCTGGGGCATGGTCCTCGGCGTCGGAATCGTGCTGCGCATCGTCCGATCGGTGCGGCCGCACCTGCTCAACCGCACGCGCTGGGGAGTGCTGGCCGCCGCCATTCTCCTGCTCCTCGTCGCTCTGAGCATCGTGAACCTGTCAGCCTCCGTCGTCCTCTCAGTGGTGTCGAGCTTCCTGCTCGTCGCCCTGGGGGCAGCCGGCGCCGGTGCCCTCGTCGCGCTCGCGGTCTTCTCCCTGCTCGAGTTCATCGCGCCCAAGCGGCGGCGCGACCTGGTTGCGGCTCCCGCGGGCGCTCCGCAGCGCTGACACCTCACGGGGGAGCGAGGCGACCTCTCCTGCATCCACGTCCTAGGATGCTCGCGTGTACGTCAAAGTGTGTGGCCTGGATTCTGTCGAGTCGGCGGCGGTTGCCGTCGAGAGCGGAGCCGACGCGGTCGGCATCGTCATGAGCCGCACGAGCCCGCGCAGGCGTTCTGCGGAGGAGGCCGCGAAGATCTTCGGTTCCGTTGCGGCGGGCGTCGATCGGGTGCTGGTCGTGCACGACATGTCGGCCACGCATGCCGCCGAGATCGCGGGAGCGGTCGGCGCGAACGTGCTGCAGTTGCACGGCTCCTACTCGGGCGATGAGGTTCGAACTGCCGGCGCGATCTTCCCGCGGATCTGGCGAGCCACCTCGCTCGCCGACGACCCTGAGCTGCGCGTCGGGGCGTTCGGTGAGGAACTCCTGCTGCTGGATGCGCCGAAGCCGGGGTCTGGCGAGCGCTGGGACCTCTCGGAGCTCGTCCGGCGTCGCCCCGAGGGGCACTGGCTGCTGGCAGGCGGCCTGCACCCGGGGAATGTGGCCGAGGCGATCGGCGAGGCAGAGCCCTGGGGTGTCGACGTGTCGAGCGGGGTCGAGTCGAGCCCGGGCGTCAAGGACCACGCCCGGATCCGCGCCTTCGTGGAGTCCGCGAAGCGCGCCGGCTGACCGCTCGTGGCCCGATCTGCTGTCCAACTTGCGTGATGAAAGCCACCCCTGTCGCCGCATCCAGCATGCACTCGTGGTCAGATCGCTAGAGCTGGTCAGGGACGCGGTGGGTCGACCTCCGCGAACTCCGCCTCCAGGTCGGCGCCCGCGGCGGTGAGGTGGTCGAGGACGGTTCGCACGGCGAAGCGCGCCTGACGGTCTGGACGTGCGATGGCGACGATGCTGCGCACGGACCGCACGCCGTCGAGCGGGCGCAGCACCACCCCTGGGCGCGGGCGAGTCGTGAAGCGCGGCAGCAGCGCGAGCCCCGTGCCGGTTGCGACGAGCGCTTCCACGAGCCGGTTGTCGCGGAGCCGCTGCACTCGATCGAGGTTGGTGCTCGTGGCGTTCTCGACGGCGATCAGGATGCTGTCGAACGGGTAGCCGACGGGCACACCCACCCAGGTGGTGCCGAGCAGATCGCCAGGGACGAGGTGGTCGAGGTGCGCCAGCGGATGCTCGGACGGCAGGGCGACGTCGATCGGCTCCCGGGCGAGGACTCGCGTGTGCAGGTGCTCTGCCCCGCGCGGGACGTCTCCCGTGAGGCTGTGCCCGATAACGATGTCGGCGTCGAGGGTTCGCGCTGCGTACTCGGACTCGGCGAGGTCGAAGTCGTCGAGGTCGAGCTGGATCGCCGACCCGGCCGTGCGGCGGAGGAGGCCGGGGACAAGCGCTTCGCTGGCGCTCGGGAGCGCGCCGATCGAGACGGTGCCGCTCGGCTCGCCGAGGCTCGCCTCGAGCTTCGCCTGCACTTCGGCGAGCGCCCTGCCCACGTCGTCGGCGCCGTCGGCGAGGATCCTCCCGGCCGCGGTGAGGCGCAGCCCTCGGGAGAACGGCTCGACGAGGCTCGCGCCGAGCTCCCGCTCTGCGGTCCTCAGCTGCTGCGAGAGGGCGGAGGGGGTGCGGTGCGTGGCCTCGGCCACCGCCGCGAGTGTGCCCCGCAGCGACAGCTCGCGGAGCAGCTCGAGGTGGCGGAATTCCATGTAGGGAGCCTACAGTTATCGGTCACGGATCATCACTGGTGCTTCAGGGTGAGCGCGCCGCACACTGATCCCGTGCCTCCTCGCCATGTCGCCCTCGCCTGCCTCGTCGCAGTCCTCTGGGGCGTGAACTTCCTCGCCATCCACGCCTCGCTCGAGCAGTTCCCGCCGTTCTTCCTCATCGCCCTGCGCTTCGGGTTGCTCGCTATCCCGACGATCCTGTTCATCCCGCGCCCGAACGTGAAGCTGCGGTGGCTCGTCGGGTACGGGCTCGGCTTCGGCACCCTGCAGTTCGTCGGGCTCTACCTCGGTATGGCGGCTGGCTTCCCCACGGGGCTCGCGTCGCTCGTGCTGCAGATGTCGGCGCCGTTCACCGTGCTGCTCGGCGCGATCTTCCTCCGCGAGAAGCTCACGACGCGTCGTGTCATCGGCATCGCGGTCGCGGTCGGCGGCCTGCTGCTGGTCGGTGTCGCCCGGGGCGGCGCCGGAAGCTGGTGGCCGTTTGTGCTCGTGGTGATCGGCGCGTTCGGCTGGGCCATCGGCAACATCTCGAGCCGACTCGCCGAACCGCCGAAGCCCCTGCACCTGACGATGTGGATGGCCGTGGTGCCGCCCATCCCCATGCTCGCCGTCTCGCTGCTCGTGGAGGGGCCGGAACAGATCTGGGCGTCGCTCGCGACGGCGTGGACCGCCGCGGCGGTTCCCGCGTGGGTTGGGCTCGTCTACACGATCGTGCTCGGCACGGTTCTCGGATCCGGAATCTGGGTGTGGCTCATGAAGCGCCACCCGGCGGGTGTCGTCGCACCGTTCTCGATGCTCGTCCCCGTGGTCGGCATCTCGACAGCGTGGCTCGTGCTGGGGGAGCGGCCCGGCCCGCTCGAGCTCGTCGGAGGCGCGATCGTGCTCTTCGGGGTTCTCTGGGCGAGCCGCATGCCAGCCGCAGCGCTCGTGCTGGAACCGGAGTCGCGCATCCCGGAGTCACCCGTCGCTGAATCGCTTCCCCTTGAGCCGCCTCGTCCCGAGTCGCCTCTCCCGGACTCACCGAAACTCGAGGCCCCCGCGCCTCGCTAGAAGCACGCGGGAGGCGCAGATTCCCGGCACTGGGAACCTGCGCCTCTCGCGTGGATGCGGCCGGACTGTCCTCGCACAGACCCGGCCCGACGACGAAGGCCCCGAGTTCTCCAGCACTTGCAAGTGCAGGGAAATCGGGGCCTTCCAACATGGGGTGAGTAACGGGGCTTGAACCCGCGGCCTCCTAGACCACAACCAGGCGCTCTACCAGCTGAGCTATACCCACCATGTCTGTCGCACGCGTGCTCTCGCTCGCCTGCGACTACGAGAGTCTATTACAGATTTTGGGCGAAGTCGTTCACCACTTCTGCTGCGACCTCTCGAAGCTCCTCGCTGGTCGGTCCGGGCTCGGGCACGAGCACCGCCTTCCGGTAGTACTTGAGCTCGCGGATCGACTCGAGAATGTCGGCCTTCGCGCGGTGGCCGCCGTCCTTGTCGGGGGAGTGGAAGTACACGCGGGGGAACCAGCGGCGCGACAGCTCCTTCAGGGTGGAGACGTCGACGTTGCGGTAGTGGAGGTGCTGGTCGACCTCTGGCATGTACTTCGCGAGGAACATGCGATCGGTGCCGATGGTGTTGCCCGCAAGCGGGGCCGTGTTGGGCACGGGGACGTGCTTCTTCAGGTACGCGAGCAGCTGCGCCGTCGCGGTCTCGAGGCTTGCGCCGTTGGGGATCTCCTCGATGAGCCCGGACGTGGTGTGCATCTGCGTCACGAACTCGCCCATGTTGGCCATGGCTGCGTCGCTCGCCGAGATCACGATCTCGAAGCCTTCGTCGAGGATGTTCAGGTCGCTGTCGGTGACAAAAGCGGCGACCTCGACCAGCTCGTCGATGGACGGGTCGAGGCCTGTCATCTCGCAGTCGATCCAGACGAGACGTTCCTGAGCAATAGGCATGAGGGACATCGTAGTGATTCCCCGGGTTTCGTGGCGGCCAGTGCACCCTTTCGTGGCCCGCTATGCTGGCTGGGACCGCGCCCCAGTAGCTCAGTGGATAGAGCAACGGCCTTCTAATCCGTCGGTCGCAGGTTCGAATCCTGCCTGGGGCACCCTTCTCCGCAGCTCCTCGGCCCGGCCGACCTCGATTCCGGAGGCACTCTCGTGAACGTCACCCAGCTCTCTCCCCAGTTCGTGCGCGGCGCCGCGGAACTCGAGCAGACCGACCGGGGCGTTCGGCCCCACCGGCTGCCCGAGGCAGTCCGGTCGCAGTTCCCGGATCCGCAGCTGCTCCTGGTGGAGGCTCAGCCCTCGGGTGTTCGCGTGGTCTTCGATACGGCAGCCGCGAGCGTCGCGCTCGAGCTGCACCCCACGAGATCCGCCTACGCCGGCATCGAACGTCCTCGCGGGCGCGTCGACGTCTTCGTCGACGGCACGCGGCTCGTCAGCGACGAGCTGACGGGCGGCGACGCCGTCGAGGTCGACCTGCAGACCGGGGCGACGTCGTTCCACGCCGGCGCGACGCACACGACGACGATCTCGGGGCTCGCAGCGGGCGAGGTGAAGCGAGTCGAGTTCTGGCTTCCGCACAACGAGTCGGTCGAGCTGGTCGAGCTGCGCTCGGACGCACCGCTTGAGCCGGTCACGTCGGCGGGCCCGGTGTGGCTGCACCACGGCAGCTCCATCAGCCACGGTTCAAATGCGTCCGCTCCGAGCGACATCTGGCCGGCCGTCGCGGCCCGCCGAGCTGGCGTCGAGCTCCTGAACCTCGGGCTCGGCGGCAGCGCGATGGTCGACCCGTTCCTCGCCCGCGTCCTGCGGGACACGCCCGCGGACTTCATCAGCGTGAAACTCGGCATCAACGTCGTGAACGTCGACGCGATGCGCATCCGGGCGTTCGTGCCCGCCGTCCACGGCTTCCTCGACACGATCCGGGACGGGCATCCAGACACCCCGATCGTGCTCATCTCGCCGGTCTTCTGCGGCATCCACGAGCACACGCCGGGCCCCGGCGCGCTCGACCCGGAATCGCTCAGGGTCGGACGCGTGAAGTTCCTGGCCACGGGCACCTCGGGGGACGAGTCGCAGGGGCGTCTCACCCTCAGCGTGATCCGGCGCGAGCTCGCCTCGCTCGCCGAACGCCGTGCTGCCGACCCGAAGCTGTCCTTCCTCGAGGGCACCGAGCTTTACGGCGAAGCGGATGCGGAGCTGCTGCCGCTTCCCGACGACCTGCACCCTGGTCCCGAAGCTCACCAGCTCATGGGCGAGCGCTTCGCGGCGTACGCGTTCTCGCCCGGAGGACCGTTCCGGCCGTCGTCCTGAGCGCAGCAGGCGCGTCTCCGGGCCGCGCCTGGCACGATGAAGCATGCCCTCTCGACTGCGGATGATCTTGGACGCGCTCACGCTCTCCGAACGCGATGCGCCGGTCCGGTCGCTGGTCGAGGCGTTCGGCGGCGCCCCTGCCTGGGTGTCCGAGGTGCTGGTGGGGGAGCCGGCAGTGCGGTCACGGCGGCTGCGGTTCGCCTCTGGTGGGGAGCTGATCCTGCAGGACGACGCGCTTGTCGCCGTGATCCTGCACACGGTGCCCACCGCCCACTCGCCATCGGCGATCGACCTGTCCGAGTGGCTCGAGGGCGCCCACAACGCGGCGACGCTCGACGACCTCAAGAAGGTCATCGCCGGACGCCGCCGCTTCGCTGGGCTCGGCACCCCCTACTTCGAGCTCGACGACGGATACGCGCGGGCGGAATTCCGCGACCGCCGCGGCTGGAATGACCCAGGCAACCTCGTTGCGCTCGTCTTCACACTCGAGCAGCCGGGCCTCGTCGTCCGCCCTGAAGACGATCTCTGCCCCAGCTGCAGCGGCCTCGTCGTGCGCGACCGGGCCGGCGCCTGTGACCTCGAGCGCACCATCGACGCGATCGCGGAGGCGCTCGCGGCCGGCCTCCTCCAGGAGAGCGCCAGCTGGGTGCGCCTGTCGGATCTTCGCCCCCTCCACACCTCCGGCCTCATGGAGCGGGTCGAGAGTCAGCTGACCTGCCTCGCGTGCCGCCGCATCCTCTGCGTCACGCTCGTTCGTGGCGGCACCCCGGTCGTCAGCCACCTCGCGCTCGACCAGGCGCGGCGGCACCGGCTCGGCGCGATCCCGCCGGTCGAGCAGTGGGGCGACGCGGCACGCATCGCGGAAGAACGAGACGCCATGCGCTACGTCGACCACGAGCCCGGGCGCTGGTTCCTCGTCGCGCAAGGCGAGCGCCTGTACCTCGACGCGAGGTACGTGGTGACGAACATGGTCGACGACTCCGCCCTGATCTGCCTCGACGAGGACGAGCTCGAGCAGCACCGCCTCGCGGGTCGCACGTACCTCAGTGAGCTCGCAGAGCGCATCCACAACGGGTCGCCCCACCGTGAGACCTCGCCCTACTTCTCCCGTGATCTCCGGCGAGGTCCGGAGGGTGCCGCCTATCGCGAGGCGGTGAGTCGGGCCATCGTCAACCACACGTGGTTGGCCTCGCAGAGGCAGCGAGGCTAGCTCGCCGTGCCGTCGGCTGGGGTCTCAGAGCTTCGCCAGAACGGTCGGGATGAGGATCGGCGCGTTGATCAGGAAGTGGAGGAGCATCGTCGCGACGAGGTTGCGACGGATGAGGGTGAACGCGACGAGCGCCAGGGTGCCGACGAGCTGATGGAACAGCCAGCTCGGCCCGAAGAACACCACGTGGGGCGCGATGAAGATCACGAGGCTCACCGCCGCGCCGATCCACCGCGAGTGCAGGAGCGATCCGAGGCGCTCCTGCAGGTAGCCGCGGAAGGCCACCTCCTCCGTGACGGCGGCGGTGACGATGAGCAGCAGGACCCCGGCGATGCTCATGCTCGTGATCGTGGCGACACCGCTGTTCTCCTCCTGCGGGGCCACGAGGCTGGCGATCCAGGACCACGCCATGACGCCCCCGAAGGCGTAGAAGGCCCACTCGATGTCCTTGCTGGTGGGCTTCGTGATGAGCAGCGAGGCAAGCCCCCGATGCTCGCCCCAGAGCACGAGCGCGATCAGAAGGAGCGCCCCGAGCCACTTCCAGGCGTTGCTCGACGCGGGTCCCGCCATACCCAGTCGGAGGTCGATGCCTGCCAGTTCCGGAACCGGCGGGCCGTTGTAGACGACCCAGAACAGCAGGAGCCCCGCGAGGAAGATCCAGCCGTCACGCGTCCGCGTCTCGAACGTCGGCGTGCCGATGCCGCCGCGCGGTGCGGGCCTGTCGATTCGCTCCTCCGTCGTTTCGCTCATGCTCTAGAGTAAACACTCTAGAGTGAACGCTCTACATCGGTTTCGAGAAGGTGGCGGGAGGCAGCGGATGGCGGCACGCACCGGAGGAACGCGCACGGCGATCATCGAGGCCGGCTCCCAGCTCATCGCCGAGCTCGGCTACGCGGGGGCGACGACGGCACGCATCTGCGCACGCTCCGGTGTCTCGTCCGGGACCTTCTTCCACCACTTCCCGACGAAGCTGCACCTCCTGGTCGGCATCCTCGAGGCGGATGCAGCGCAGTCGCGCACCCGGTTCGCAGCGCTCGCGGAACGCGCCCCGGACGATCCGCGAGGTGCGCTGCTCGCCTGGCTCGACCTGCTGCTCGAGGAGGCGAGCGATCCGCACCTCGCCGGCTTCGTCGCCGGCCTGAGTGCAGCACCGAGCGACGAGCGCGTCGAGCAGCTGCTCGAGGAAGTCGCGTCGGGGCAGCAGGGTGCGCTCGAGGCGATCATCACGGCCGGGCAACGTGAGCGGCTGTGGCGCTCCGATATCACGGGTGACCGGCTCGCCCTGTGGGTCGGGGTGATCGCCGACGGAGTCCTGACGCGCAGCGTCGAGGACACGACCTTCGACGCATCGGGCGCAGCTGACGAGCTGCGTGATCTGATCCGCCGCTACCTGGCGCCCTAGGCACGGTTCGGTCGCGATTCGTCGCGTGGCCGAGAAGCGTCCGGTGCTCTGGAAGAATGGCGAGCGTGACGAGCTTCGATGCCGCAGGTCTCCACGATTCCGCCAACACCGCGATCGACGCTGATCGTCGCGCCTCCGGTCACAGCCTGGAGCGAGATCCGGGCATGCCGACCAGCACCTGGCGCCTGCGCAGCGACGCGTGGGAGTACCTGCGCTTCGCGATCAAGCGCCTCGAGTCGGGGCACGAGACATCGAGCATCCTGGATGCAGACGGCGAGATCTCGCGAAACCTCCGCGCCCTCGAGACGCTCGAGCTGTACTGGGCGGGCTTCGGGCAGCGCTACGTCGCCGAGATCCGCGAGTCGCTCGACAAGGGCGAGTACTCGACGGCCCTCGAGCGCATCGGCCGGGTCGTGAGTCGGCTGCGGGGCACGAGCATCCCTGCCGACCATCGCGAGGACCGCCTCGACGAGGCGGAGCGTGCGGAGCTGCAGGACGACGCCGACCCGCGTCCTCGCTTCGAGGTGCTGCTCGTCGACGAGACGACCACCGCCGACCGGGACGCGCTACGCGCCGACATCCTCAAGCTCCGCAGCGCCGCGGACGCCTTCGTGTACGACTACGTGATCGTGCCGTCCGCGGACGACGCCGTCGCGGCCGTGCTCACGAACCCGAACATCCTCGCCGTCATCATCCGCCCCGGCTTCAGCGACCGCAGCCAGCAGCGCCTCAGCCGCGACATGCGCGAGACCATCGACCTGGCCCACGTCGACTCGGCCGGGACCACGGCGACGTCGCGCTCGAGCCTCGCCTCGGTGCAGCGCGTGCTCGGGCTCGCCGACACGCTCAACACCCTCCGTCCTGAGCTCGACCTGTACCTCGTCGCGGGCGCGCACATCGAAGACCTCGCCGGCGTGCTCACGCGACGCTTCCGCCGCGTGTTCCTGCGCGAGGATCAGCTCGAGCTGCACCTGTCGCTGCTGCGCCGCGTCTCCCACCTCTACGACACCCCGTTCTTCACGGCCATCCAGGAGCACGCCCGTCGCCCGGCCGGTGTGTTCCACGCCCTGCCGATCTCGCGCGGCGGGTCGGTGGTCACCTCGAAGTGGATCACGGACCTCGTCGACTTCTACGGCCTCAACCTCCTGCTCGCCGAGACGAGCGCCACCTCGGGCGGCCTCGACTCGCTGCTCGCCCCGGTCGGAGCGATCAAGAAGTCGCAGGAGCTCGCGGCCCGAGCCTTCGGGGCGAAGCACACGTTCTTCGTCACGAACGGCACCTCCACGGCCAACAAGATCGTGCATCAGGCGCTCGTCTCTCCCGGCGACATCGTGCTCGTCGATCGCAACTGCCACAAGTCGCACCACCACGCGCTCATGCTCACCGGCGCCCGCACGGCCTACCTCGAGGCCTACCCGCTCAACGAGTTCGCCTTCTACGGGGCGGTGCCGCTCGACCGCATCAAGCAGCTCCTCCTCGACTACCGCGCGGCGGGGCGCCTCGACGAGGTGCGCCTCGTGACGCTCACGAACTGCACCTTCGACGGCATCGTCTATGACCCGGAGCGGGTCATGGCGGAGTGCCTCGCCATCAAGCCTGACCTCGTGTTCCTCTGGGACGAAGCCTGGTTCGCGTTCGCCGCGTTCCACCCCATCACCCGCCGCCGCACGGCCATGGCGGCCGCGAAGCACCTCGAGGATCGCCTGGCCACCACCGCGCACGCGACCGCCTACCAGGAGCAGCGCGCTCGCCTGTTCGACCCTGAGACGGGCGAGCCCGCTGCCGACGAGGTGTGGCTCGCCGAGCGGCTCCTGCCTTCCCCGGATGCACGGATCCGGGTCTACGCGACGCAGTCGACCCACAAGACCCTCACCGCGCTGCGTCAGGGCTCGATGATCCACGTCTACGACAAGGACTGGTACCGAGAGGCGGAGGAGCCGTTCCACGAGGCGTACATGACGCACACCTCGACGTCGCCGAACTATCAGATCCTCGCCTCGCTCGATCTCGGGCGACGCCAGGTGGAGCTGGAGGGGTTCGAGCTCGTCCAGCGTCAGCTGGATCTGGCGACGAGCATCGCGCAGGCCATCGCGCGTCACCCGCTGCTGCGCCGCACCTTCCGTGTGCTGTCCGGCCACGATCTGATCCCGGCCGAGAATCGCGCCAGCACGAGACCCATGCCCCACCGAGACGGGTTCTCGACGATGTGGCAAGCGTGGGAGGAAGACGAGTTCGTCGTCGACCCGAGTCGGATCACGGTGGAGATCTCGCGCACGGGTGTCGATGGTGACACGTTCAAGCACGAGCACCTCATGGATCGCTACGGCATCCAGGTCAACAAGACGAGCCGCAACACCGTGCTGTTCATGACGAACATCGGCACCTCCCGCAGTTCCGTCGGCTACCTCATCGAGGTGCTCGTGAAGCTCGCGGAGCGCTTCGAGGAGGAGTCCCAGGCGCGGGAGATCGACGGCGAGCGCCCCGCGCCCGCGCCGATGCCGCCGCTGCCCGACTTCAGCGCATTCGCGCCGGAGTACGCCTCAGCCGACGGGCTCCCGGACGGCGACCTGCGGACCGCGTTCTTCCGGGGTCAGCGCCGGGCGAACATCGAGCACCTCAGCCACGCCCAGCTCGCCGAACGGGTCAAGGGCGGCGCCGCGCCGATCTCCGCGGGCTTCGTCACGCCCTACCCGCCAGGGTTCCCCGTGCTCGTGCCAGGGCAGCTCGTCACCGACGAGGTGCTCGACTTCATGGCCGTCCTCGATACGCGCGAGATCCACGGCTACGACCCGCTGCGCGGCTACCGGATCCTGCGCGAAGACTGATCTGCGCGCACCTCGGTCGGCGACTCTCAGCCGTCGCAGGATTCTGGATCTGAGCCGGGGAATACCTGCCAGGGGTATACGGTTACACACACCGTACATACCCCCAGGGGGCACTGCCCCGGCAAGGAGATCCAGGATGACCACCACCACATACCAGGTCACGGGCATGACCTGCGCCCACTGCGAGCGCGCCGTCACTCAGGAGGTCAGCGACCTCGCGGGCGTCGCGAGCGTCGACGTCTCGGCCGAGACCGGGCGCCTCGTCGTCGAGAGCGCAGAGCCCCTCGACGATGCGGCCGTGATCGCCGCCGTCGATGAGGCCGGCTACGCAGCGACCAGGGCCTGACGTGAACGTGCCGGTCAAGCTCAGCCTCTACGCCGCGCTCCTCGCGGCGGTCTTCGGCGCGGCCTTCTTCACGGCGCAGCTCGCCGTCGACGCGGGCCCGGCTGACGACTGGCGCCCACAGATCCATCAGACCCCAGACGAGCAGTCCGAAGCCCCCGAGCACGGAGAGGGAGAACGATGAACACGACGACCGACATCGAGCTCGAGATCGGCGGCATGACCTGCGCCTCCTGCGCCATGCGCATCGAGAAGAAGCTCAACAAGCTGGACGGCGTCACCGCATCCGTCAACTACGCGACCGAGAAGGCCCGCGTCAGCGCACCGGATGGGCTCGACCCGCAATCCCTCATCGACGAAGTCGAGAAGACGGGCTATACAGCCGCGCTGCCGACTCCGGACGCGGCAGAACCGAGCCAGGGGTCTGCGGAGGCTGATCCCGAGCTCGCGAGCCTGCGCCAGCGACTCATCGGCAGCATCGTCCTCTCCGTCCCCGTGATCCTGCTCGCCATGGTCCCCGCCTTCCAGTTCACGTACTGGCAGTGGGCCTCGCTCGCACTCGCGGCGCCGGTCATCGTCTGGGGAGCCTGGCCCTTCCACAGGGCGGCCTGGATGAACCTCCGCCACGGCAGCGCGACGATGGACACGCTCATCTCGGTCGGCACGCTCGCCGCCTTCGCGTGGTCGCTCTACGCGCTCTTCCTCGGCACAGCGGGCGAGGCGGGCATGACGCACCCGTTCGAGCTCACCATCGCCCCCTCCGACGGCGCGGCCAACATCTACCTCGAGGTCGCAGCCGGCGTCACGATGTTCGTGCTCGCCGGTCGGTACTTCGAGAAGCGATCCAAGCGACAGGCCAGTGCGGCCCTCCGTGCTCTCCTCGAGCTCGGCGCGAAGGACGTCGCCGTCCTGCGTGGGGGAGCGGAGACTCGCATCGCGATCAGCGAGCTGCGCGTCGGCGACGAGTTCGTCGTGCGCCCCGGCGAGAAGATCGCCACAGACGGAGTCGTCACGGGTGGCCGCTCCGCCGTCGACGCCTCGATGCTCACCGGAGAGTCCGTCCCTGTCGAGGTCATCGAAGGCGACCGAGTCGTCGGTGCGACGATCAACGCGGGTGGGCGCCTCGTGGTTCGCGCGACGAAGGTCGGCGGCGATACCCAGCTCGCGCAGATGGCGAAGCTCGTCGAGGACGCCCAGACCGGCAAGGCCGAGGTCCAGCGACTCGCTGACCGCATCTCCGGCGTCTTCGTCCCCATCGTCATCGTCATCTCCGTCGCGACGCTCGGCGCCTGGCTCGGCGCCGGCTTCCCCGCCGCGGCTGCCTTCACCGCGGCCGTCGCCGTGCTCATCATCGCCTGCCCGTGCGCGCTCGGCCTCGCGACCCCCACGGCGCTGCTCGTCGGCACCGGACGCGGCGCGCAGCTCGGCATCCTCATCAAGGGTCCAGAGGTCCTCGAGTCCACGCGCCGAGTCGACACGATCGTGCTCGACAAGACCGGCACGGTCACGAGCGGCAAGATGGCCCTCGTCGGGGCATGGAGCGCGGATGGCGTCTCGAGAGGTGACCTCCTCAGGCTCGCGGGGGCGCTCGAATCCGCGTCGGAGCATCCCATCGCTCGCGCGCTCGCGATCGGGGCCGCAGCAGAGGTCGGCCCACTGCCCGCCGTCGACGCCTTCCAGAACCACGAGGGCACCGGAGTGCAGGGCATCGTCGATGGTCACCTCGTCGTCATCGGACGCGAGCAGCTGCTTGCCGACTGGGCTATAGACCTGGGTGAGGAGCTGGCGACTCGCAAGCGCGAGGCCGAGGCCCTCGGGCAGACGACCGTCATCGTCGCCTGGGACGGTGAGGCGCGTGGCGTGCTCTCCGTGGCCGACACCATCAAGCCGACGAGCGAGCGTGCCATCGCCGAGCTGCGCCGCCTCGGGCTCGCCCCAGTGCTGCTGACCGGCGACAACTCCACCGTCGCGAAGCAGGTTGCGGCCGCAGTCGGCATCGATGAGGTCATCGCCGAGGTGCTGCCGCAGGAGAAGGTCGATGTGATCCGCCGCCTGCAGAGTGAGGGGCGCGTCGTCGCGATGGTCGGAGACGGCGTCAACGACGCAGCGGCACTCGCCCAAGCCGACCTCGGTCTCGCCATGGGGACGGGATCGGACATCGCCATCGAGGCGGCCGACGTCACGCTCGTGCGCGACGACCTCCTCGCCGCGGTGGATGCGATCCGCCTCTCCCGTCGCACGCTCGGCACCATCAAGGGCAACCTCTTCTGGGCGTTCGCCTACAACGTCGCGGCAATCCCGCTCGCGGCGCTCGGCATGCTCAACCCCATGCTCGCAGGCGCGGCCATGGCATTCTCGAGCGTGTTCGTCGTCGGCAACAGCCTTCGGCTTCGGGCCTTCCGAGGCCTCGAAGCTCCGACCGCCACCCCAGAGCACACACCACGAAAGGCAGCATCATGAGCGAGATCACCGAAGCGGGCGGCCACGCCCATCACGGCTACATCGAGGACAAGAGCAGGTACCTCACTCGACTCAAGCGCATCGAGGGGCAGGCGAGGGGCATCCACCGGATGGTCGACGAGGAGCAGTACTGCATCGACATCCTCACCCAGATCTCCGCGATCACCTCCGCCCTCGAGAACGTCGCGCTCGGCCTCATGGACGACCACCTGAAGCACTGCGTCGCCGACGCCGTGCGGCTCGGGGGAGCCGAAGGCGAGCAGAAGCTCAAGGAAGCATCCGATGCCATCGCCCGTCTCGTGCGCAGCTGAGCGGTCTCGCTCCGGGTCGCGGCGGCGACACTCTGGGTGCTTGCCCCTGAAAATGACTCCCCACCGAAACAGGCGCTCGCTAGGATCGGTGGCACCATGAGCGCACAACAGGAAATCATCACGGCCCTCGGCGTGAAGCCGGTCATCGATCCAGCGGCGGAGATCCGGGATCGAATCGCCTTCATGCGCGACTACCTGCTCGCAAGCGGCTCCAAGGGGCTCGTGCTCGGCATCAGCGGCGGCCAGGACTCGTCTCTGCTCGGCAAGCTCGCCCAGCTCGCCGTCGAGCAGGTCCGCGCGGAGGGTGGCGAGGCGACGTTCGTCGCGGTCCGCCTGCCGCACGGCATCCAGGCCGACGAAGACGACGCGCAGCTTGCGCTGGACTTCATCGAGCCGGACGAGCGCATCAGCTTCGACATCAAGCCAGCGACCGACGGTCTCCAGCATGCCTTCCTGCAGGCCATGGGCCGTGCCATCACCGATTTCAACAAGGGCAACTCCAAGGCCCGCCAGCGCATGGTCGCGCAGTACGCCATCGCGGGTGAGCGCGGCTTCCTCGTGCTGGGCACCGACCACGCGGCCGAAGCCGTCACGGGGTTCTTCACGAAGTACGGCGACGGCGGCACCGACCTCAATCCGCTCGCGGGGCTCACGAAGGGCCAGGGTCGCCAGCTGCTCGAAGAGCTCGGTGCTCCGGAGCGGCTGTACGTGAAGGCGCCCACCGCCGACCTGCTCGATGAGACCCCCGGTCAGACCGACGAGGCGAACCTCGGTCTCAGCTACACCCAGATCGACACCTACCTCACGGGTGGGGAGGTCGATGCTGAGACAGCAGCCCGCATCGAGGCCCTCTACCGGAAGACCGAGCACAAGCGGCAGCTGCCGGTGCTGCCCACCGATACCTGGTGGCGAGCCTGAGGATTCCCGGCCACGACGCCTTCTCGGGGTGAGGGCGGCACTGCTCAGAGGTAGCGGAACGCCTTCACCGCCTCGGGGAAGTCGGAGAACTCGTCGAGCGTGAGGAACGTGGTGGTCGTGCGGCTCATGCGGGTCGCGGCATACACCACGCCCGAGCCGCGCGGGTGCTCCTCGACGTAGCCGCGCACTGCTCCGTTGGACCCCGTGATGCGCCACCGCGCGGCGTGGACCTGAGTGGCGGTCAGCTCGGCGAAACGCTGGGTGAATGGTCCGGTGCGGGGCGCCAGAACGGGAGTTTGCGTGGGCTGGGTCAGCTGCGTCGTGAACATGAGGTCAGGCTAGGAGCGACCACCGACATTCTTCGTCCGGTGCCGTGTTCGCGCAGGGCTCAGCCAAGTTCTCGCGCACCGGCGTAGCCTGGCCGCATGACCGAATTCGTGCTTGCAGGTGGCTGCTTCTGGTGTCTCGATGCCGTGTACAGGAACGTCAAAGGCGTCAGCGATGTGATCTCCGGCTACACAGGTGGTGAGCACCCGAAGCCCGACTACGAGCTGGTGTGCACCGGCACGACCGGGCACGCCGAGGCGGTGCGCGTCGTCTTCGACGAGGACGTGGTGCCGGCTGATGTCATCCTCGACATCTTCTTCACACTCCACGACCCCCGCCAGCTCAACCGACAGGGGAACGACGTCGGCACCCAGTACCGCTCCGCGATGTACTACGCCGACGACGCCCAGCGGGAGCTCTTCGAAGCCGCGCGCGACCGTGCCGACGAGCTCTGGGGTGGCGGCATCGTCACCGAGATCTCGCCGCTCGGCCAGTACTTCGATGCCGAGGACTACCACCAGGACTTCTTCGCGAAGAACCCCGGCCAGGGCTACTGCAACTTCGTCGCCGTGCCCAAGGTCAACAAGGTGCGGTCGAAGTTCACGCAGTACATGCTCTGATCTCCCGGCACTCTGCCGACAGGGCGCCTGTGCACGCGATGCCGTGCACAGGCGCCTCTCCCATAGGCACGATCGTCTCCTCCCAGCTCGACACTGGTGCCACGATCCGGCGCGGAGCTCCCGGCACGAGCGCCGCGCCGGATCGCATCGCAGCCAGATCCAAGGGGGAGACATGCACGACCACATCACGCTCATCGGTAACCTCGGCAGCAAGCCGGAGCTCACGACGACGCCGAGCGGGCAGCTCGTCGTGAACTTCCGCATCGCCACCAACTCTCGTCGCCTGAACCGGGCGACGAACAGCTGGGAGGATGTCGACCCCAACTGGTACGACGTGGCCGCGTGGGGAGACCTCGCGACGCACGCGGAGAAGTCGCTCGAGAAGGGACAGCGGGTGATCGTCGTCGGCAAGCTCCGGATGCGCAGGTTCGACTCGCAGAACGGGCCTCGCACGAAGCACGAGGTGGTGGCGGATGCGCTCGGTCACGACCTCACGGCGGGCTCCTCGACGTTCGCGAAGCGTCTGCGCGTGCGCCAGGATGAGGGCGGCGCTGACCAGCGGCAGCGAGTCGGCGGGGCGCAGGGGCAGGGAGGAATGCAGGGGCACGGCGGAATGCAGGGTGAGGCCCCGCCGGAAGCAGATGAACCGGCGCCAGCACCCGACGAGGTGGAGTGGCACAAGCCGCCCGTCTCCGACGAGAGCGAGTACCAGCCGCCCTTCTGAGCGCCTGGCCACCTACACTGGTGACCGCCCCGTCCGAGAAAGGTCACGAATGCGCCGTTTCGCTCTCATCGCCCCAGTGGCTCTGGTGGCGGCGCTGGCGCTGGCGGGATGCTCGTCGCAGGAGGCGCAGCCCCCGGCCGAGACGACCGCGGCCGCCGAGGCGACGCAAGCGCCACCCGCGGCCTTCGTTCCCGGCGGAACGGCGAGCGACAACAAGCCGATCTTCGACGAGACGAACCTGCAGACGATCGCGACCAATGGCTCAGCGAGCTCCGTCGAACTCGTCGACGGGCTCACCGCGACCGGCTTCGACAAGGCCGCCATGGAGGTCACGTTCGACCGCACGAACGTCGATCTCGAAGCCGACTACATCATCGTCTCCGTGAAGATCGGCGAGGAGTGCCTCGTCGGCCAGCGCGGCCCACGCGGCTACACCTCGGACATCGTCGCCCCCGTCAGCACGGGCAAATGCCTCATCGGACTCACACAGCCCATCACCTGGTAGCGGAGCGCCGCGCGCCGAGTGCCAACCAACTCCTAGACTGGAACCCATGGCCGAGTACATTTATCAGATGATCCGCGCCCGCAAGGCGGTCGGAGACAAGCTCATTCTCGACGACGTGACGATGTCGTTCCTCCCAGGTGCCAAGATCGGCATGGTCGGCCCCAATGGGGCCGGTAAGTCCACGATCCTCAAGATCATGGCTGGCCTCGACACCCCGTCGAACGGCGACGCGACCCTCAGCCCGGGCTTCACGGTCGGCATCCTCATGCAGGAGCCGGAGCTCGACGAGTCGAAGACGGTTCGCGAGAACGTCGAACTCGGCGTCGCCGAGACGAAGGCGAAGCTCGACCGCTTCAACGAGATCTCCGCGCTCATGGCGGAACCCGACGCCGACTTCGATGCGCTCATGGAAGAGATGGGCACCCTCCAGGAGTACATCGACCACGTCGATGCCTGGGACCTCGACTCGCAGCTCGAGCAGGCGATGGACGCCCTCCGCCTCCCACCGGGAGACGCCGACGTCAGCGTCCTGTCGGGTGGTGAGAAGCGCCGCGTCGCGCTCTGCAAGCTCCTGCTCGAGAAGCCCGACCTGCTGCTCCTCGACGAGCCCACGAACCACCTCGACGCCGAGAGCGTGCTCTGGCTCGAGCAGCACCTCCAGAAGTATCCAGGCGCAGTCATCGCCATCACGCACGACCGGTACTTCCTCGACCACGTCGCCCAGTGGATCGCCGAGATCGACCGCGGCCGCCTCCACGGCTACGAGGGCAACTACTCGAGCTACCTCGAGAAGAAGCAGGAGCGTCTCAAGGTCCAGGGCAAGAAGGACCAGAAGCTCGCGAAGCGCCTCGAAGAGGAGCTCGCCTGGGTGCGCACCAACGCCAAGGGCCGCCAGGCCAAGTCGAAGGCGCGCCTGGCCCGCTACGAGGAGATGGCTTCCGAGGCCGAGCGCACCAGGAAGCTCGACTTCGAGGAGATCCAGATCCCCGCAGGCCCCCGCCTCGGCAGCATCGTCCTCGAGGCGAACAAGCTGAAGAAGGGCTTCGGCGAGCGAGTTCTCATCGACGGGCTCAGCTTCTCGCTGCCCCGCAACGGCATCGTCGGCATCATCGGACCGAACGGCGTCGGCAAGACGACCCTCTTCAAGTCGATCGTCGGCTTCGAAGAGCTCGACGGTGGCGAGCTCAAGATCGGCGAGACCGTCAAGCTCTCCTACGTCGACCAGTCCCGCGGCGGCATCGACCCCGAGAAGAACGTGTGGGAGGTCGTCTCCGACGGCTTCGACTACATGCAGGTCGGGAACGTCGAGATCCCGTCACGGGCCTACGTCTCCACCTTCGGGTTCAAGGGACCAGACCAGCAGAAGAAGGCAGGCGTGCTCTCCGGTGGTGAGCGCAACCGCCTCAACCTGGCGCTCACCCTCAAGCAGGGCGGCAACCTGCTGCTGCTCGACGAGCCCACGAACGACCTCGACGTCGAAACGCTCTCGAGCCTCGAGAACGCGCTGCTCGAGTACCCCGGCTGCGCCGTGGTCATCACGCACGACCGGTGGTTCCTCGACCGCATCGCCACGCACATCCTCGCCTACGAGGGCACCGAGGAAGACCCGAGCCACTGGCACTGGTTCGAGGGCAACTTCGAGGGCTACGAGGAGAACAAGATCGAGCGCCTCGGCCCAGACGCGGCGAAGCCGTCGCGGATGACCTACCGCAAGCTCACGAGGGACTAGTCCCACCAGGAACCCCGGGGTCGCACAGTGCGACCCCGGGGTTTCCTCGTCCCACCCCGCCAGACGACGTCGGCTCGCGCCGGCGCCAAGCAGACACGAAGGACCACCGACTCCGATGCGCTTCCACGTTCCCACGCTCCTCCGCTGGAGCGACCTCGACGCCTACAACCACGTCAACAACTCGCGTGTGCTCACCCTCCTCGAGGAGGCCCGCGTCCGCGCGTTCTGGAACATCGGCGCATCCAATGACGACGAGCGCCCCCTCGCCATCATCGACGCGGCCGCGGAGGGTGGCGACACGCTCACCCTCATCGCCCGCAACGAGATCGAGTACCTCGCCCCGATCCCGTACTCCACGAAGCCCCTCGACGTGCAGCTGTGGATCTCCAAGATGGGCGCCGCCAGCGCGGAGGTCGACTACGAGATCTGGAGCCCCGAAGACGCGCAGCCAGAGGTCGGCGAACGCACGAAGTACGTCATCGCGTCCTCGACGCTCGTGTTCATCGACGCGGCGACCCAGCGGCCGCGGCGCATCAACGACCGCGAACGCGACGCCTGGACCGCCTACCTCGACGAGCCCCTCACGTTCCGCGGCGGCCGCAGCAACGCCTGACCGGGCGCGGGGCGGTATTGGCCTTCCTGGCGCCCTGGCCCCCGGCGCTGCGGTTCAGCGGCGCTTGCGGCGAACCATGCCCTCCTGGGCCACCGTCGCGACGAGCGCGCCGTCACGCGAGAACAGCTGGCCTCGCGAGAGGCCACGCCCGCCGCGCGCGACCGGGGAGTCCTGCACATAGAGCAGCCACTCGTCAGCCCGCGCATCCCGATGCCACCACACGCCGTGGTCGAGACTCGCAGCTCGCAGCCCCGGCGTCGACCAGGTCAGGCCGTGCCCACGCATGATGGGCTCGAGGATCGAGTAGTCGCTTGCGTACGCGATCGCCGCGCGGTGCAGCAGCGGGTCGTCCGGCATGCGCTCCACCGCCTTGATCCACACCGCCTGCGCCGGCGTCTGATCGGCGGCGGGCTCGAGGTACACGGGCCCGTTGACGTGCCGCATCGTGAACGGCCGCTTCATCAGCCAGTACGCGGCGAGGGACTCCGGCGCCTCAGCGCCGAGCGTCGCCTTCACCGTCTCGAGGAGATCGGCCTCACTCGGGAGGTCATCCGGATCGGGGATGCCCTCCGGCATCGACACCTCGTGCTCGAACCCATCGTCCACGTCCTGGAACGACGCGATCATCGACCAGATCGGCTGCCCGCTCTGGAACGCGCTCACGGCGCGCGTCGTGAACGAGTTTCCGTCGTGGATGCGGTCGACGGCGAACGTGATCGGCAGCTTCACGTCGCCGGGACGCAGGAAGTAGCCGTGCATGGAATGCACGGGTCGCTCGCCCGACACGGTCCTGGCGGCCGCCACCAGCGACTGGGCCGCCACCTGGCCGCCGAACACGCGGCCGTGGGGCATCCATTGGCTCGGACCCGTGAAGATGTCGTCACGAGTGCGGGCACCCGTGTCGGTGAGGTCCAGCGTGTGCAGGAACGCTTCGAGCGGCGACAGCGCCTCCAGGGCGTCGAACGAGAGCGGCGCCGGCTGCTGCGGCGCGGGTGAGTGCGAGGGCGACTCGGGAACCAGATCTGCCATCTCAGCAGTCTAGGGACCCGCTGCCCCCGGAGAACTGAGTAGGTTAGAGGGCAATGTCTCCCGTTCTCCGCATCCCCGATCTGCACGCCGCACGCGACCTCGAATCGTTCCTCGGTCGAGCCGGTCGCATCGAGGACGGGGCCGTGCGCATCGTGCACGCCGGCACGGTTGCGGCGTTCTGGGTTCCCGTGCTGCGACCGCAGGGACTCCTCGACACTTCGCCGCTCGTGCTCGGCGTCCGCGCGCTGCGAGCCGAACTCGAGGGGGCGGCTGACGACGACGTCCACGCGGGAGCGTTCGATGTGACCGTCCCTCTGCGGGGCCTCCTCGATCGCCTTGCTCGCCGTCGGACGGCCGGCGGTGACGCCCCGTCAGGGGAGGCGGATGCGGCCGTCGGGTTCGACCTCGCCGTCCCGCCGGAGCGCCTCCGCGAATCGTGGGCGGGCATCGCGGCACCGACCGGAGGGTGGACCCAGGCCGGGGCGCTGTCGGCGGCCACGCTCATCGCCGCCGCAGACCAGGGCATCGCCGAAGTCGCCGATGCCGTGCCGGGCAACCTGGGCACCGCGCTGGTCGAGCGCGTGCGCACGGAGGTCTGGACGCGCGTGATCGACGAGCAGAGCGGCCTCACGAGCGGAGCCGCCTTCGCCGCCCTCAGCCTCGGCTTCCTGCGCTCGGGTGAAGAGACCCGCATCCTCACCGCCGGAGCCTGGCTCCGACTCGAGACCACGCAGGGCAACGTGCTCCTGCGATCCAGCTCGGCACGCTGAACGCTGCCGTCGCCCACTGAGCGAGTCGATCGCTCAGCACCCGCGCACCCTGTGCGCCGCACCCCCGGAGGAAACCCATGGACCGCAGCATCGAACGGCTCAAGAAGGACATCTTCGCGAGCAACGCGGGGGAACCGGAGTTCCATCAGGCAGTGACCGAGGTGCTCGACACGCTCGGTCCAGTGCTCGAGCGCCACCCCGAGTACTTCGAGCTCGCGGTCATCCGCCGGCTGAGCGAGCCGGAGCGGCAGATCATCTTCCGTGTGCCGTGGGTCGACGACAACGGGCACGTGCAGGTGAACCGCGGCTATCGCGTCGAGTTCAGCTCGGCGCTCGGCCCCTACAAGGGCGGCCTGCGCTTCCACCCGTCGGTGAACCTCGGGATCATCAAGTTCCTCGGCTTCGAGCAGATCTTCAAGAACGCGCTCACGGGCATGCCGATCGGCGGCGGGAAGGGCGGCGCCGACTTCGACCCGCGCGGGCGCAGCGACCGCGAGATCATGGCCTTCTGCCAGTCGTTCATGTCCGAGCTGTACCGGCACATCGGCGAGCACACGGATGTGCCTGCCGGCGACATCGGCGTGGGCGGGCGCGAGATCGGCTACCTGTTCGGTCAGTACAAGCGCCTCACCAACCGCTTCGAGGCCGGCGTGCTGACGGGCAAGGGCATGACGTGGGGCGGGTCGCTGGTCCGACCCGAGGCGACTGGCTATGGGACGGTGCTGTTCGCGCAGGAGATGCTCAAGACCAAGGGCGACGACCTCGACGGCAAGGAGGTCGCGGTCTCCGGTTCCGGCAACGTCGCGATCTTCGCGATGGAGAAGGCCGTGGCCCTCGGAGCGAAGGTGGTCTCGGCCAGCGACTCCTCCGGTGCGGTGTACGACCCTGACGGCATCGATGTCGAGGTGCTCAAGCAGCTGAAGCTCGTCGAGCGGAAGCGTGTCGGGGCGTACGTCGACCGGGTGGGCGGGCGAGCGGAGGCGCTGTCGAGCGCCGCCGGGATGTGGCACGTTCCCGTCGACATCGCGCTGCCGTGCGCAACGCAGAACGAGCTCGACGGGGATGCTGCCGCGGCGCTGGTCAAGAACGGCGTGCGGGTCGTCGCCGAGGGGGCGAACATGCCGTGCACGAAGGAGGCTGCTGACCGGTTCCGGGCGGAGGAGGGTGTCCTCTTCGGCCCGGGCAAGGCCGCCAACGCCGGCGGTGTCGCGACGAGTGCGCTCGAGATGCAGCAGAACGCGCAGCGCGACTCGTGGACGTTCGAGTACACCGAGGCGCGTCTCGCGGAGATCATGCGCGACATCCACACGCGCTGCAGTGAGACGGCGGAGGAGTACGGGAAGCCGGGCGACTACGTGATCGGCGCGAACATCGCCGGCTTCTCACGGGTCGTCGACGCGATGCTCGCGCAGGGCGTCGTCTAGCCGCGGCTGCGTCGGGCGACCACGGCCGTTCGGGCCGGGCTCAGGAGGCGGACTCGGCTCCGGGGCTCGGCTCGAAGGTGTTCACCATCGCGGTCGCCGCGCGGTCGAAGTAGTCGGCCATCTGCTGGCGGTGGATGGGGGAGAGGTCGAGCTGGTCCATGGCCGCGTGCATGTGCCGAAGCCAGTGCTCTCTCGCCTCCGGGTTGATGTGGAACGCGTTGTGGCGCATCCGGAGCCGCGGATGTCCGCGTTCTGCGCTGTACTCGCTCGGCCCGCCGAAGTACTGGGCGAGGAAGTGGCCGAGTCGCCAGGTCGCTCCCTCGAGGTCGTCCTGCGGGTACATGCGCCACATGAGCTCGTCGTCGCGCACCCCCTCGTAGAACGCGTGGGCCAGCTTGTCGAAGGCGGGCATGCCGCCGATCTCGTCGTAGAGCGTCGGCAGGGCAGAGCCCCCGCCCTCTGAGGCTCGGAGGTGGATGGGGTTGTTCGTCATCAGGCACCTCCTCCGGCCGTCGGCTGGCCGTCAGCCCCATCGAGCACGATCGCCTTCAGGGACGGCAGGTTGATATCGGCCGACTTTAGCGCGTCCTGAGTGCGGGCCCGCAGCTCTCGCTCCACTTCCCAGCGCGTGCCGGGGCGGACGCGGATGGTGAGGCGCAGGACAACAGCGTCTGAGGAGATGGACTCCATGCCCCACATCTCGGGTGTGCCGATGAAGTAGTCCATCCAGTCCGGGTCTTCGGTGAGCTCCTTCGCCGCATGGAGCATGACCCGCTCGACGTGCGCGCGGGACGTCTCGTAGGGAACCGCGAGGTCGAACACGATGCGGTTCCAGCCCTGCGAGAAGCTGCCGACGCGCTGGATCTCGCCGTTGCGGACGAACCACAGTGTGCCCTCGACGTCGCGGATCTGCGTGATGCGCACGCCGACCTTCTCGACGACACCCGTCGCCTCGCCCATGTCGATGACGTCGCCGACACCGAGCTGATCCTCCATGACCATGAAGAGGCCGTTGAGGACATCGCCGACGATGCGCTGCGCGCCGAAACCGAGACCGGCACCGACGGCCGCGCTCAGCAGGGAGAGGGAGGCGAGGATGCCCGGATCGATCTTCGCGATGATCATGACGATGAGGATGACCACGATGAGGACGTTGACGATGTTCGTCAGCACCGACCCGATCGTGCGCGTGCGCTGCACCGTCCTGACAGCGGCGAGCGGCGAGCGGACCGAGATGGCCTGCGTGTCCGTCACCCCGCGCTTCTTCTTGACGCCGCTCACGATCTGCTTCACCGAGCGGTCGATGAGCCGCAGCAGGATCCACCGGAACACGAACGCCCCGAGGATATAGAAGACGATCGTGATGGGGATGTCGAAGGGGGCGAGCGCGGTCGTGAGGGAAGTCCAGAATTCTGCCATAGCGCCTCGAGTGTAGGCGGATGCGCCTATCCGTCTCGTGTGAGGCACGTCCGAGCTGCGTCGACACGGAATAGGCGGGCGCCTGCTCCGGTTGCCACACGTATGAGCCTGAACGTGAACGACATCGAAGTCACCACCATCGACGGCGAGGCCAAGAAGCTCGCCACCTACGAGCCGGTGAAGCTCGTGGTGAACGTCGCCTCGAAGTGCGGCCTCTCGGGGCAGTACGAGAAGCTCGAGGAGCTGCAGCGCCAGTACGGCCCGCAGGGCTTCACGGTGCTCGGATTCCCCAGCAACCAGTTCCTGCAGGAGTACTCCGACACCGACAAGATCAAGGAGTACTGCTCGCTCACGTGGGGCGTCAGCTTCCCCATGTTCGAGAAGGTCAAGGTCAACGGCCGGTCGCAGCACCCGCTCTACGCGGAGCTGACGAAGACTCCGGATGCGAACGGCAAGGCAGGCCGTGTGAGCTGGAACTTCGAGAAGTTCCTCATCGGACGTGACGGCAAGGTCACCCGCTTCCGCCCGACGACGGAGCCGGACGCTCCGGAGGTCGTCGCGGCGATCGAGGCGGCACTCGCCGAGTAGCGCCTCGACCCGCAGCACACCGCCGGCTGCAACGCGAAGAGGTCGCCTCCCAGGGGGAGGCGACCTCTTCGCGTTGCCGTGCTTACTCTGCTTGCGCGTCGCGCTCCTGAGCGGCGAGGGCGCGCACCACTCCGGCGCGGCCTTCGATGATCAGGCGGCGGAACGCGGGCGCCGCCCCCTCGTTGTTCGCGAGCCATGCGTCGGCGGCGTCTCGGACGCGTGCCGTCGCGAGGCCTGCGGGGAAGAAGCCCTCGATGAGGGTCTCCGCGATCTGGAAGCTCCGGTCGGCCCAGATCGTCGAGATGTGACCGAAGTAGCGGTCGACGAACGGCTCGAGGAGCGCCTCGTCGGCGACTCGGTCGAAGCCCGCGACGGTGGCGCGCACGATGGCGTTGGTGGCGTCAGAGCGATCCATGACGGACGCCCAGGCCGCTTCCTTGCCCTCGGCCGTCGGGATCGCTGCGCGGGCATGTGCCGCGCTGCGCTCGCCGTCCGCCGTGCGGTCGGATTCGAGCCTCGCCGCGATCTCGGACTCGCCGGCGCGGCCGCCCGCGACGAGCGCGTAGAGGAGCTCCCAGCCGAGGTCGGTGTCGATGTCGAGGCCCTCGAGCTTGAACGTGCCGTCGAAGAGCGCGGCGACGGCATCGAGCTGCGCTGGGCTCTCCGCGAGAGAGGCGAACGACTTGACGAAGCTGAACTGCGCGTCCGATCCCGCCTCAGCCTGCTTGGCCAGCTCGAAGAGCTCGTCGGTGACGACCTCGACGATCTCGGCCCGGTCTTCCGGCGCCGTGTAGAACTTCGCCGCGGAGATGAGCTGACCGAGCACTGTGCGGCGAGTCGTCGACTCGGTCTCGGTGCCGATGACCCCGAGCACGGTGCGGATGAAGTCGCGTGCGCGCAGCTCCGCATCCCGGGTCGCATCCCAGAGCGAGCTGACGACGAGGGAGCGGGACAGGGGAGCACGCAGCTTGGGGAGATGCTGCTGCACCGTGCCGACCGAGTGCTCGTCGAGACGGATCTTCGCGTAGGCGAGGTCGTCGTCGTTCACGATGATGAGGTCCGGGAGCGCACCGCCCACGAAGCTCGGCACCTCGGTCCGCGCGCCGTCGACGTCGAGCTCGAAGCGGTGGATGCGCACCAGCTCGTCACCCTGCACGTTGTAGAGGCCGATCGCGAGGCGGTGCGGACGGATCGTGGGGTGCTCGGCGGTCGCCGTCTGCTCGATGGCGAACGACGCGAAGTTCCCCTGCTCGTCCAGCTCGTAGACGGGGCGGAGCGTGTTGACTCCGGCCGTCTCGAGCCACTTGGCGCTCCACTCGGTGAGGTCGCGGCCACTTGTGGTCTCGAGCTCCACGAGCAGGTCGCGCAGCTCCGTGTTGCCCCACGCGTGCTTCTGGAAGTACGCGTTGATGCCGGCGAAGAACGCGTCGCGGCCGACCCAGGCGAAGAGCTGCTTGAGGACCGAACCGCCCTTGGCGTAGGTGATGCCGTCGAAGTTGACCTGCACGTCGTCGAGGTCGCGGATCTCTGCGACGATCGGGTGCGTGGAGGGCAGCTGGTCCTGTCGGTACGCCCACGACTTCTCGCTGGCGTTGAAGGTGACCCAGTTCTCGGTCCACTCGGTGGCCTCAGCGGTCGCGAGCGTCGAGATGAACTCCGCGAACGACTCGTTGAGCCAGAGGTCGTTCCACCACTTCATGGTGACGAGGTCGCCGAACCACATGTGGGCGAGCTCGTGGAGGATCGTGACGACGCGGCGCTCGCGCACCGCATCCGCGACCTTCGACCGGAACACGTAGGTCTCCGTGAACGTGACGCACCCGGCGTTCTCCATGGCGCCCGCGTTGAACTCGGGCACGAAGAGCTGGTCGTACTTCGTGAACGGGTACGGAACCCCGAAGGCCTTCTCGTAGTACTCGAAGCCCTGCTTCGTGGTGCGGAAGATGTTGTCGGCGTCGAGGTTCGGCGCGAGCGACGTGCGGCAGTACACGGCGAGCGGGATCGTGCGTCCGTCGATGGAGGTGAGCTCATCGCGCACGACCGTGTACGGGCCGGCCACGAGCGCCGTGATGTAGCTCGAGATGCGCGGCGTCGTCGCGAAGTGCCAGACGGCACGCTCGCCGTCGATGGGCTGAGGCGCCTGCGACGGCTCGTTGGAGATGACCTGCCACGCCGCGGGGGCCGTGACATGGAACGTGAAGTTCGCCTTCAGGTCCGGCTGCTCGAACACCGTGAACATGCGGCGGGAGTCGGGCACCTCGAACTGCGAGTAGAGGTACACCTCGCCGTCAGCGGGGTCGACGAAGCGGTGCAGGCCCTCGCCCGTGTTCATGTAGATCGCGTCCGCGTCGACCGTGAGCGTGTTGTGCTCGGCGAGGTTCGGCAGCTGGATGCGCACCCCGTCGTTCACGGCGGCGACGTCGAGCGCCTCGCCGTTGAGCACGACGCTGTGCACCTGGCGTGTGATGGCGTCGATGAAGGTGGACGAGCCGGGAACCGCCGAGAACGTGACCGTCGTGATCGAGCGGAACGTCTCAGGACCCGTCGTGAGGTCGAGTGCGACGTCGTAGTGCTCGACGCCGAGCACAACTCCTCGACGCTCGACCGACTCAGCGCGAGTCAGGTTCTCTCCGGGCATTCCAGCTCCTTTGGTGTGAGGGAGCCCGGAGGTTCCGGGCTTGCGGCGCGGCCAGCCTAGTCCTGCCGAGTAGGCTTATGCGTATGCCCGCACCGATCAAAGTAGATTTCTGGTTCGACCCGATCTGCCCATTCGCCTGGATGACCTCGCGATGGATCGACGAGGTCGCTCGCCATCGTGACCTCGACATCACCTGGCACATCATGAGCCTCGAGCTCCTCAACGAGGAGAAGGACATCCCGCAGTCGTACCGCGACATGCTGCAGGGAACCTCTCGCCTCGGCCGCGTCGTCGCCGGCGTCGAGCAGGACCTCGGCAACGAGAAGGTCAAGGCGCTCTACGACGCGCTCGGCACGCGCATCCACCCGGGTGGGCGCAAGGACCGCGACGAGGTGCTGCAGGAGGCGATCACCGAGCTGGAGATCCCCGAGTCGATCGTCGAGCGCGCCGACGCCGGCGAGTTCGACGAGCGCTACCGCGCGAGCCACCTCTCCGGCATGGAGCGTGTCGGTGACGAGGTCGGAACGCCGATCATCGCCATCGACGGCGTCGCCTTCTTCGGCCCCGTCGTGTCTCCTGCGCCGAAGGGCGAGGAGGCGCTTCGCCTCTTCGACGGCGTCGTGATGGCCGCGTCGGTCGATGGCTTCTTCGAGCTCAAGCGCAGCCGCACCCGCGGACCGGTGTTCGACTGATGCGCATCCACGTGGCGACGGATCACGCTGGACTGGAGTTCTCGCAGCAGCTGCAGGAGCACCTGCGCGATCAGGGTCACGAGGTCGTCGACCACGGCCCGTCCGAGTACGACGCCCTCGACGACTACCCGTCGTTCTGCATCAACGCCGCGCAGGCTGTCGCCAACGACTGGGCCAACGGCTCGAAGTCGCTCGGCGTCGTCTTCGGCGGTTCTGGCAACGGCGAGCAGATCGCGGCCAACAAGGTCACGGGTGTGCGTGCGGCGCTGGCGTGGAGCGACGCCACGGCGCAGCTGGCGCGCGAGCACAACAACGCGAACGTGATCTCCATCGGCGCGAGGCAGCACGAGATCGTGGATGTGCTGCGGTTCATCGACATCTTCATCGCCGAGCCGTTCCCGGGAGAAGAGCGCCACCTGCGCCGTATCTCGCAGCTCGCCGAGTACGAGCAGACCGGCAAGATCGCCGGGAAGTCGGTGCTTGGCGCCGTCGGCACCGTCGTGCCGCCGATGGTGGAGTCTGAGACGCCGGCGGGGAATGCCTGAGGGTCACTCCGTCCACCGAATAGCCCGCCAGTTCACTGCGAACTATGCGGGGCGTGTCGTCTCGGCGTCCTCGCCGCAGGGGCGCTTCGTCGAGGGGGCTGCCGAGATCGACGGCCGCGAGATGGTCGAGACCTTCGCGGTCGGCAAGCACATGTTCTCGCGGTTCGAGGGCGGCGTCTGGTTGCGCGTGCACCTCGGCATCTACGGTGCTTGGGATTTCTCCGGTCAGGTCTCGACGACGCTCGGGCAGACCGGCGAGTACTCGCGCAGGCGTCCCGGCGTGACGATCGAGGACTCGCGGGGTGAGACCTCGCTCTCGAGCATCGGGGCCCCGAGGCGCACGCGACTGAAGATGGCCGAGGCTGAGCGCGAGCAGGAGCTCTCGCAGTGGCCGCCGGAGCCCGTCGGGGCCGTGCGGCTGCGGCTCCTCACCGCGGAGACGTGTGCCGACCTCCGTGGTCCGACCGCGTGTGAGCTGATGACGGGCGACGAGGTCGCTGCGCGCATCGAGAAGCTGGGGCCGGACCCGCTCGTCGACCGCGGTGCGAAGGCGGAGGCGCGCTTCCTCGAGCGTGCGCGGGGCAAGCGCACGCCCATCGGCATCGTGCTCATGGATCAGCAGATCGTGAGCGGCATCGGCAACGTGTACCGGGCTGAGATGCTCTACCGGGCGGGCATCAACCCGCACACGCCGACCTCGCAGCTCACCGACGAGCAGCTCAGGCAGCTGTGGCGCGATTGGACGAAGCTGCTCAAGATCGGCGTCGAGGTTGGCCAGATGATGACGATCGACGGGCTTCGCGGGAAGGCGAAGGCGGCGGCACTCGAGAACCGCGAGGACCGGCACTGGGTCTACGGCCGTGCCGGGGAGCTGTGCCGTGTCTGCGGAACTCCCATCGCCCTCGAGGAGATGCAGGCCCGCAAGCTCTACTGGTGCCCCGGCTGCCAGCTCTGACGTTCTTCGTGAGCTGACAGCCGGCGCGCTCACCTGAGCGAGCGGATGGACGCGGCGGCGCGTTTCGCGTCGCGCAGTCGCGCCTCGTACGTGGTCGCGATGACGACGAGCACCGTGCCCGCGAGTGCGAGCCACGCCCACCAGGGGACGACGCCGGCGACGACGGCGAGCTGCTGGCGGAACGCGGTGACCGCGTGGAGCGCGGTGATGATCGCGCCGAAGACGAGCGGCGCCTGGAGGCGACGCGTGGCTCCCCAGACGGTGACGCCGACCGCGCCGAGGCCGAGGGCGATGAGACGCCAAGGCGCCGGGTCGGCGAACTGCGCCAGGTAGCTCGGGACCAGCAGCAGGGCCAGGCCCGGGGTGAGCGCGGCCCAGCTGCGCAGCGCGGGGCGCTTGTCGAGGAAGAACAGGCCTCCCGCCAGCAGCGTGGCGCCGAGGGGTGCCGTCGCGAGCTCGAGCCAGGGGGCCGGGGCCTCCGTGGCCACGACGCCGATGATGGCGACGAGGGCGGCTGCGGAGAACGCGAGGACGGGGACGCGCAGCGAGGGCCGAGCGCCGGGGGCGGATTGCGCCGGCGCCAGAGTGGGGAGCAGCTCCGGGCGGACCAGGCTCGCCAGCGTGACGGCGCAGAGCACCAGGACCCAGGTGAGTGCGACCTGCTGGCCGTTCTCGACCTCGCGTCGCAGGACGCTCGGGAGGGCGGAGAGCACCAGCGCCGTGATGGCGAGGGGCACGAGCACCGTCGAGGCGAGCGCGGCGAGGCGCGGGTTCTCGAGCTGGTGCTGGCGCCGCCACAGCGCGCTCGCGAAGAGCAGCACGAAGCAGGCAGGCAGGACACCCCAGAGCGGCAGGGTGACCGGGGTCAGGGGGCCCTGCGCTGCGATGACCAGGGCGGGGCCGAGTACGGCGGCCGAGATCGACGAGCCGACGCCGAGCGCGTTGGCCGAGGCGCGCATCCGCGGGGCAACGGGCGCGACGGTGCAGACGACGACCAGCGCGAGGGTCAGGATGGCGAGTGCGAGCTCCGGCACCGAGAGCGACAGGATGCGGGCGCCGGGTTCGTCGAGGGGCTGCGCGACCGCGGCGATCGCGCCCGCACTGAGCCAGATGCCGGGTGCCGCTGCCAGCCACAGGAGGCTCTCGACGCTTGGCGGACGGGGCTCGTCGCCGAGACGGCCGCTCGCGGCAGTCGCGGTGCCGGCTGCAAAGAACACGAGGAACGCTCCGCCGAAGGCCACGAACAAGGAGGAGCCGTCCCAGTTCCCGAGCACCTCCCAGACCCACGCGAGCGCGAGCACCGGCACGCCGAGGTAGCGGAGGATCGCGTACGGCGAGCGCGCCCCGACGTGGAGGCTCGCGACGATGGCGGCGGCCGCGAGCAGGGCGACTGCGGTCGGAAGCGCGCTCCAATCGGCGAACCCTTCGACTCGGGCGCGTGAGGCTCCCGCTCCCAGGGGGACGCCGGCCAGCGCCGTCAGGAGGCCGAGCGCGCGTAGCGCGATCCCGTCTCCTCGGCGCGTTCCCTCGGGAGCCAGGAGCACACCGGCCAGGGCGGTGAGCGCTCCGATGACTCCGGCTGCGGCGGCGATCTGCACGGGGGAGACGCTTTCGACTCCGATGGCCTGCACGTGGTCGACGAGCAGCCAGGTCGCGAGGACCGTGGTGGCGTAGCTGGCGAGTCTCACGAGCAGGTTCGGGGCGGAGAGCACTCGGGCGATCACGACGATGGCTGCCGCGACGAGGCCGACGAGGAGCACGGTGATGCCGGTCTGCTGCTGAATCCATGGGCTGCTCGGCCCGCTGGGTGTGCCGACCGCCACGGCGACACCGTGGGATGCGAGCGCTAGGAAGCCGACGAGGGCGAGTCCGGCGCGGCCGGCGGCGGTGACGAGGCGATCGGGCAGGACGGCTGCGAGGAGGCCCGCGAGCAGCGCCAGGCCGAGCAGCAGGATGGCGCTCTCGAACCGGGTGGTGAGCAGGAGCGCGATGACGACGGCGCCGCCGGTCGCTGCGAGGAGAGCGATGAGCAGCTTGCGGCGGGCGCTGGCTTCATCCGCAGCCCAGACGCGGCGCAGCAGGAGCCACGACACGGTGCCGACGAGCAGGACGCAGGCCGTGAGCCACACGAGTGCCTCGACGCTCGTGATCAGGCCGGTGAGCACGCCGCGCGGGTTGAGGTCGCCGGTCAGGTTCGCTTGGACGTGGGCGAGCGCCGTGAGCACGGCCACGCCGGCGGCCGAGGCGCTCAGCGAGACGAGCAGCGGACGCGCGTGGGCTGGGACGCTGAGGATGCTCGCTGCAAGGGCGACCCCCAGGGCGACCACGATGCCGACGAGGAAGTACAGCAGCGTGCCCGTGGTCGTCTCGGCTGAGTTGATCGCGGGGACGACCGTCGAGAGCACGAGCCCGCCGGCGAGGACGAAGGCGGCCGCTCGTGCCGGCTCGCCAGCGCTCCGCGCCCGGCCGAACCACCAGAGCAGGAGTGCGGAGACGACAAGCGGGACTCCGGCGGGGAGATGGACGCCCTCGGAGCTCGTGATGCCGGGGGTGCCGGTGGCGAAGACGTACCAGGCGGCGGTGAGGAGGCCCACGCCGATCCAGGCGATCGAGGCTCGTCCTCGCGCGCGGAACAGCCCTGCGGGGGAGATCGCGAGCAGCACCGGCACGGCGGCCGAGGTCGCGATCGTCGCCGCGAGGTACTGCGCCCCGGCGGACGACCCGAAGGCGCCGGTGAAGAACGGCGTGCTCACGAGGGAGACGAGCGCGACGGCGGTGGCTGCGAGCTCGGCGGAGAGGACCCTGCTTCCCTGAGCGCCGCGAAGTCGGGCCGCGAGGGTGCCACCGGCAGCCAGCGCGGCGGCGGCGACGCCGAGGGAGGCCACGACCGGCGGAAGGAACTGAGCCGTCACGAACGCCGTGACGAGCGCCCCGAGCGTTGCCCAGAGGGCTGGGGGCAGGACGGCGAGGAGCGGCACCACGGCGGGTGCATCCTCGTCCTGCCGGCGGCGCAGGGCGACGAGCACGAACGCGGCGCACAGCAGCGCGCCGAGCGCGGCGCAGCTCAGCCAGAGGGCTCCGAGCGGCCAGCCGGCGTCCGTCAGGAGGGCGCCGTCGTCGCTTCGCGCCGCGCTCGACCTGAGGAGCGCGAGCAGCACGAAGGAGGCGACGAAGGCAGGGAGGGCTGCCGCGGAGGCGAGCAGGATGCGCTCGGCGGTGGAGAGCCACGGTCGTGGGAGCAGCAGCGAGGCGGCGAGCAGGAGCGCGATGCCGAGGTAGGAGCACGTGATGGCGAGGTTCGTCCCCGATGGCTCCGGGGTCCTCCAGGCGTCCCGCACGAACGCGACGAGCAGGGGGACGGCGAGCAGCTGCGCGGCCGTGAGTGCGGTGAGGACGGGCCGGAGCGGTGAGGTGCGCCCGGCCGAGAACCGGAGCCCGAAGGTGAGCGCAGCGCCGACGACAAGCGCGCCGATCTCGACGGGTCGCACCGCGAGCCCCGCCGCCAGCAGCGCGAGGATCGCGACGCCGGCGACGCACTGGAGCACGATTCTGAGGGCAGTCGTGGGGACTGCGGAGGCAGGAGGGACCAGCCGCTCGCGGGCGAGCACGACCGCTCCCGCGACGGAGGCCGCGGCGATCAGCAGGTTCGCGATGGTGACGGCGAGCGCCCCAGGAGCGCTCGCGGCGGCGCACAGCGCGAGGAACGATCCCGCCGCCGTGAAGGCGGGGGTCAGCTGCCGGATCCGGCCGGGCACGAGCTGCAGCAGGCCTGCTGCCACGGCGAGCCCGAGCGCGCCACCCGCGATGGCCCACCAGGTGCGGAGCTCGGCGCCCGAGAGCGCCCTTGCCATTCCGGCCTGGTCAGCGGCGGCGAAGGACAGCACGGAGTCGGCTGATACGACCGAGAGGCCGAGCGAGATCACCGGGACCGCAGCCGCTGCGAGCGTCGTGAAGCTCAGCGAAGTCACGGCGAGCTGCAACGCGGCGGACTGCGGGCGTGCTGTCGCGGCGAGTCGGGATCTGAGCACCTGGGCTGCGGCCAGCAGGATCGGGATGAGCGCAAGCGAGAGCGCGAGGCGCACGGCCCCGGTGAAGCTCAGGGGGACTGCCCCGAGCGAGAGCGCCGTCAGGATGCCGAAGGCGATGAGGAGGCTGCGTGCGGCGAGTGCTCCGCGTTCCTGGCTGACGAGCCAGGCCAGCAGGGCCGCCGAGGCAGCCGCGATGAGGAAGAGGAAGGCGTACCCGAGCCAGGGGTCGTTGCCAGTTGCCGCCGCCGCGCCGCAGAGCACGCCGCCGGCCAGGGCGACGACGCCTGTGACGGAGAGGATCCAGCGCTCGAGCGAGCGCGGAGTTGCACCGCTGAACGAGTCGGCGGCGGGTGGGCCCTGCGTCGCGGCCGAGACGGACGGCCTGACGCGCAGCAGAACGTGCAGCGCGGAGGCGGCACCGGCCAAGACGAGGGCGAGGACCAGGCGCTGCACGGGGGACAGGAACGTGGCGGTGGCTCCGGCCGCGGTGAGGGCGAGGGCGGGCAGCACGGTGAGACTCGCGGCAATGCCGGGGGCGCGCACGTGCGAGAGGCGATGCCAGGCCTCGAAGGCCGCCGTCGCGACGAGGAGGCCGATGCCCCAGTAGAGCGTTCCCGGCACGTTGCCGGCACCGAGGAGACCCGTGGCCTGGACGGCCCACACGTCGAGGACGACCAGCACGACACCGAGCGCACCGATTCCCTCCGCCGTGGCCGAGAGCCTCCGGCGCTTCAGGATGCTGGCGGTCGCGATGACCGCGAGCGTCACGCCGGCGGTGATGGCCGCCTTGACCTCGACGCCGAAGACGACCCAGGCGAAGGTGAGGAAGACGACCGCTGCGATGCTGAGGAGCCCGATGCCGAGCACGAGGAGCAACAACTGGACGCTCGAGCGACGGGGCCGGGGCGGCTGAGCTGGCGGGGTGGGCGGCAGGTGCTGGGCCGGTGGTGCCTGATACCCGGAGGGCGCGCGCTGCGTGGCCCAGGTCTCCGTCGGCTGCGGCGCCGGGTGCTGCGTCGTCTGTTGCGCCGGCGCGGACACGTGCTGGCCGCGCTGCTGCGTGTTCTGCCCCTGGCGCGGAGCCGGAGCGGTATCCGCCCCGAGGTGCCCTGCGGCTCCTCCGAGGAGCCTCGCGTGGTCGGCCGCGAGCAGCGCGTCGCTTGCCCGGCTCCTGCCCCGCTCCTCCTCCCGGAGTCGTGTCTCCTCGGCTCGAGCCAGCTGGTCCTGTCGCGCCGCGCGGGCCTTCGCCTTGGCCTGCTCGTTCGCCGCGACGATGAACTCACCGCGGGCCAGGAGGGGGCCGCGCGCCTGCGCGCCGAGGTCGAGAAGATGGCTGATGACCGCCGAGTCGCGGGTGAAGCCGCAGGCGGGGCAGGACGGCCCTGGAGCGCCATAGGTCTCGAAGCACGAAGGGCATTTGCTCGGGTCGGTGAGATCGCCGAGCGTCTTCGGGAACCGTGGCCTCTGGGCTTGTCTGCCCACTCCTGCGTCAGTCACTCTGCGTCTACCCCCGGGGTTGTCTGGGCGTCAGCCTAGCGAGCGAGCCGCGAGGATGCCGTTCTCCGGACAAGAATGGGGAGGCGAAAGCGGGAGCGGGGGAGGACTGCCCGGTCAGATCAGCCGGGCAGTCGGGCCCGAGACGCGCTCAGGCGCCGACGAACGGGAGGCGCTTGCGCCAGTGGCTGATGGAGACGGCGATGCGAGACGACGTCTGCTCGTCCCACTCGACCGCGAGGCCGTTGCTGCGCATGGTCGTGGCCACGAGACGTCCGAGCTGCTGCTCCGCCTCCGCGCGCTCTTCCGCCGTCTGCGAGGCGCTGGCCGCGAACGTGCCGAACGCGAGGAGCAGCTCCGCGTCGTCACCGGCGAGGCGCTCCGCGTCCTGCTGGTGGAAGAAGACGTAGCCGACGTGCTTGCCGATGGTCCTCTCGGCCTCGATCTCGGCGTGCCCGCAATTCTGGCAGCAGGCGAAGTTCATGCGCGCGACGACGCCGGCCTGCTCGAGGTCGGCGAACGCGGCTCGGAGCTTCTCGTAGTCGCCTTCGCTGGCCCAGTCACGCTGGCAGTCGGCGAGGTCGTCCCAGGTGGCGGTGACGATCCGCTCGATCTCATCGGGACGGACGGGCAGCGCCTCGTCCTCGGCGAACGAGCCAGCGGTCTCGAGGGCCTCGTCGAGGGAGACGAAGCCGGGTCGGATGAGTTCGACGGTCCGAGCGCGGAGGGTTTCCCGCGCGTTGTGAACGCCGTGCGGCTGGTGCTCGGCCTGGGGGGTGCTCGAGGCTGGGCGGAGGTACTTGAACAGATCCACGGCGGAGACTCTACGTCTCCACGGGTGGAACGTCCAACCGTGAGCTGTTCAGGGTCGCCTTCCCGCCGAGTCTGCTGGAGCTTTCCGGCGGGCTGGGGCGAGACTTGGCGCATGACTGAATGGAATGTGCGCCCTGTCACTGCGTCGGACGAGCCGGAATGGCGGGAGCTCTATCGCGGCTACCGAGCGTTCTACGGGGTTCCCGTCGACGAGGGCAAGATCGACACCGTCTGGTCGTGGCTGAGCGACGAGGCCCACGAGTCGCACGGCTTCGTCGCGGTCGACGCGGAGGGGCACCTGGGTGGTATCGCGCATGTGCGTCGCTTCGCTCGACCGCTCTCCGCCACCACGGGGCTGTACCTCGACGACCTCTTCACCTCCCCGGCGGTCCGCGGCGGCGGCGCGGGCCGGGCCCTCCTGCTGCACCTCGGCGAGTACGCCGAGGATGCTGGCCTCAGCGTCGTGCGCTGGATCACGGCTGAGGACAACGCGACCGCTCGGCGCCTCTACGACTCGGTCGCGAAGCAGACGGCGTGGGTGACCTACGACATCGTGTCGTGACCCCGCGACGCTCGGTCGCTACGGCGTCTCTCGGCGTTCACCGAATCGCGAGAGACTGAGCCTCATCGAGCCGGAGCTCGACACTTCGACGAGGAAGGCCCCTCATGCCGACACACCTCAGCCGTCTGCAGCGCGATCGCGCGCCCCGGCCGACTCGCGACGAGCTCTACGCGGCGGGCAAGGCGCTCCGCAAGACGCAGCCGCACGTCGAGCACGCCATCTTCGTCCCTGGCGAGCGCGACCCCCGGGCGATCCTCGCCGAGCAGAACGAGGCGAGACTGCCAGAGCTCGTGGCGCTGCGCATGGGGCGCATGCTCGACAGTCCGTTCACGTTCTATCGCGGCACCGCCGCGATCATGGCGCACGACCTGTCCCAGGGGACGAGCACCGGCATCCAGGTGGTGGCGTGCGGCGATGCGCACCTCAGTAACTTCGGGCTGTTCGCCTCGCCGCAGCGCACGCTCGTGTTCGACCTCAACGACTTCGATGAAGCCGCGTCTGCGCCGTGGGAGTGGGATCTGAAGCGGCTCGTGGCGAGCGTGGTCGTCGGCGCTCGAGACCTCGGACTCACCGAGGAGCAGACGAGGAAGGCGGCGAGGAAGGCCGCGGCCGCCTACCGGGAGGGGATGCGCGAGATGGTGGGCCATTCGGCCCTCGACCGCTACTACCTGCGGCTCGACACCGACGTGGCGCATCCCTCGTTCAGGACGGAGGCACAGGACGTGCTCGCGAAGGCGACGAAGAGTGCCAGGAAGCGCACGTCGCAGAAGTTCGTCGACAAGCTCACGGAGCGGGCGGCCGACGGCACCAGGCTCATCGTCGAGAATCCGCCCGTGATGACGCACGTGTCGCCAGAGGCCGAGGCGCGCGTCGAGGAGCTCTTCGAGCGGTACCGTGCGACGGTCGGCACCGACGTGGCGTTCCTGCTCGGCAACTTCACGCTCACGGACGTCGCGCGGCGTGCTGTCGGGGTCGGGAGCGTGGGCACCCGGTGCTTCATCCTGATCCTGACGGGGCCGGGCGGGGAGGCGCTCGTGCTGCAGGTGAAGGAGGCCCCGCCGTCGGTGCTCGAGGCCTACGGCCACGTCGACCCGAGGAGGCTCCTCCAGGCGCGATCTCGCCGCGAGTACGACGAACTCGGAGAGGGGTACCGGGTGGTGAGCTGCCAGCGCATCCTGCAGGCCGTCTCCGATCCGTTCCTCGGCTACCTGCGCTTCGAGGATGAGGACGGCGTCCCAAGGGACTTCTACGTGCGGCAGTTCAGGGACATGAAGGGCTCGGTCGACCTCGACCAGCTCACGCCATCGGAGTTCTCGAAGTACGGGGAGGCGTGCGGCACGCTCCTCGCACGCGCCCACGCGCAGAGCCCCATCGCGCCGATGATCGCCGGGTACCTCGGCAAGAGCGGCTCGTTCGACGGCGCGATGGCCGAGTGGGCGATCGGCTACGCCGAGCAGTCCGCGCTCGACTACGCCGAGCTGCTCGCGGCGAGAGACCGCGGAGAGTTCGAGGCGGTCTCCGACCGCTGAGGTCTTGTGTGCGGCATCGCCTCGCTTCCTCGGCCGCCCGGGAGCCTAGGAGGCGCGGCGCTGCTGTGCGTCGGTGACCGCATCCGCCGACCCGAAGGCGCTCGGCGGCTCCGGCGCGAGCCAGCCGTGCTCGCGCAGCGCGGCCACGGCGGCCTCTCGCGCCGAGTACGGCACGATGCGGCCGTCGACCTCGACGTCGGCCCGGTGCCCGTGCCCGCCGACGAAGATCAGGTCTCCGGGCTCGGCCAGTGCGACGGCGTGGTCGATGCCGGTCGCCGAGTCGGCGATCTCGTAGAGCTCCCGCTCGGGGAACTCGGCGCGGATCGTCTCGACAAGGGTGCGGCGGATGCTGTCGGGGTCTTCCGTTCGCGGGTTGTAGTCGGTGACGATGACGACGTCCGACTCCTCGCTCGCGGCGCGCGCCATCTCCGGGCGCTTTCCCTTGTCTCGGTCGCCGTCGGCGCCGAAGATCATGAAGAGCCGGCCGGGGGTGAACGGGCGGAGGGCGTGCAGCACCGCGCGGAAGGACGCTGCCGTATGCCCGTAGTCGACGTAGACGCGCAGCTCCGACTCGCCGGAGACGAGGTCGAGGCGACCCGGGACAACGGGGTGGAGCCCGTCCGTGGCGCTCAGCGCCTCCCGAATGTGCTCGAGCGACGCGAGTCCGGTGCCGATGACGGAGACGATCGCGAGCGCGAGGTCGAGCGCCGTGAAGGCGCCGGGGAGGCCGATGCTGGAGGTGAGCTCCTCGCCGTTCGGGCCCCGCAGGGTGAAGTCGGTGCGTTCGAGGCCCTCGGCGTCGATGTGCAGCACCCAGTCGGCGTCGGCTGCGCCCTCCGCGGTGTCGCGTGCGACCTTCACGACGGGGATCAGCGACTCGGCCGCCGCGCGGCGCCCCCACTCGTCTTCGATCGCGATGACGCCGCGCTTCGCGTGCCTCGGCGTGAAGAGCACCAGCTTCGACGCGAAGTAGTTCTCCAGCGTGCCGTAGACATCGAGGTGGTCCTGCGAGAGGTTCGTGAAGATGGCGCTCTCGAAGGGCAGGCCGTCGACCCGCCCACCGTCGAGGCCGTGGGAGGAGACCTCGATCGCGGCCGCCTGCACGTCGTCCTCGGTCATGCGAGCGACGAGGCCGTGCAGGTAGTCGGACTCGGGCGTCGTGAGCCGACCGGAGAGACGGGTCTCGAGCCGCGCGTCGCCCACGATGCGCTCGACGGTTCCCGAGAGCCCGGCCTTGATGCCGAGCGAGAGGAAGAGCGCGTGCAGGAGGTAGCTCGTGGTCGTCTTGCCGTTGGTGCCGGTCACCGCGAAGAGCTGGGGCGTGGCGATCCCGGTGCCGAAGACGGTCGAGGCAGCGACGCTCATGACCTCGCGCGGGTTCTCGACGACGATGGCGGGCAGGTCGAACTCGGCGGCCTTTGCTGCGCCGGCCTCGTCGGAGAGCACGGCGACCGCGCCGGCCCGGACGACCGCTGGCAGGAAGTCTGCGCCGTGCATCCGTGCCCCGGGAATCGCGACGTAGAGGTCACCTGGGCGGATGCGCCGGGAATCGCTCGAGACCCCGGTCACCGTGACGGCGTCGCTCGCGGGGGAGACGTTCCCGCCGGTCGCAGCCGCGATCTTGGCGAGGGGAACAGCGTGTGGGCTGTTGGGGCGTGCGAGATCTGACTGCAATGGTGTTCCTCTCGGAGGGCGCTGGGGCGCCGCGGGTGGCCTTCACTGCAACGCCTCGGCCGACGCCGGTGCGAGGGACCTCAGTCACGCCAGCGTGCAGATAACAAGAAGATAACGACGACGCATATGCGGGCCACATGACGAACGTGTGAGTCGTCTATGCGCGGCGCATGAGTCGACGAAAAAGACCCCCTCGAGAGGGGGTCTTGCCTGGCTCGAAGCTGCAGGAGGATGCTGGTCGGGGTGACAGGATTCGAACCTGCGACTTCCCGCTCCCAAAGCGGGCGCTCTACCAAGCTGAGCTACACCCCGGTGCCGATCGCGCGGCGAACCGGAGGTAATGTTACCGGACTCCCGGGGCCACGCGGACCACATCCACGGCCGCGACTCGCTGATGGAGGGTGGAGTTCACGGACCTCGTCGAGATGGGGTAGCATTCTCTTCGTCCCGATTCGGGGCTGTAGCTTAGTGGTAAAGCCTCTGTCTTCCAAACAGATGATGCGAGTTCGATTCTCGTCAGCCCCTCCAGAGAAAAGCCCGGTCAAGCCAGAGATGGCTCGGCCGGGCTTCGTGCTTCCACGCCCCTCGGCTACCGCAGCAGCTCCCTGATGTCCTCAGCCGAGAGTTCGGTGCTGAACAGCTCGTCGTCGTCGATGACGGCGTTGAAGAGCTTCGACTTGCGATCTTTGAGCGCCATGACCTTCTCCTCGATCGTGCCCTCCGCGATCATCCGGTAGACCATGACGCGACGCGCCTGCCCGATGCGGTGCGTGCGGTCGATGGCCTGCTCCTCGCTCGCCGGGTTCCACCACGGGTCGAGCAGGAACACGTAATCGGCCTCCGTCAGGTTGAGGCCGAACCCGCCCGCCTTGAGGCTGATGAGGAACACGGGGGCCGTGCCCTCCTTGAAGGAGGCGATGACCTCTGCCCGCTTCGTCGTCGCGCCGTCCAGGTACACGTAGGGGATTCCCTCCGCGTCGAGGCGCTTGGCGACGAGCTTGAGGTACGAGGTGAACTGGCTGAAGACCAGCGCCCGGTGCCCCTCGGCGGCGACGTCCGTGAGGTGCTCCAGCAGCGCGTCCAGCTTGCTCGAGGGCACTGTACCCGGCGGCATGCCGTCGAGGCTCGCCTGGATGAGCGCGGGGTCGAGCGCAAGGAGGCGCAGCAGTGTGAGCGAGCGGAACACGATGAATCGGTTCTTGTCGAGGTCCTCGAGCAGCCCGAAGAGCTTCTGGCGTTCGCGTTGCAGGTAGAGGTCGTAGAGCTCGCGGTGCTCCTCGCTGAGCTCGATGAAGAGCGTCTGCTCCTGCTTCTCCGGCAGCTCGGGGGCGACACGCTCCTTCGTGCGTCGGAGCAGGAAGGGGCGGATGCGCGCTCGCAGTCTCGCGAGGCGCTTGGCTCGCACCTCGGCGCTCGCGGGCTCGCTCAGCCCGGCACCGACGCCATCGCTCACGCCGTGCCGCTTGCCTTCGATCGTGCGCACGTACTCTTCCCCGAACCGCCTCGCCGAGGGGAACAGGCCAGGGGCGGTGATCGCGAGGAGCGCGTGCAGCTCGGTTAGCGAGTTCTCGAGGGGCGTGCCCGTGATGGCGAGCTTGAACGGCACCTCGAGCTCCCTCGCGCATTCGCTCACGAGCGAGCTCGCGTTCTTCACGAACTGGGCCTCGTCGAGGACGAGCCCCGACCATCCGGTGTCTTCGGCGACGCCGCGGTAGGCCTCGAAGTCGAGCCGGAAGAGGGCGTAGCTCGTGACGACGATGCTCGCTCCGTCGGCGACGTCCGCGACGCGGCGCCCTGAGCTGGCCTGGGTCGCGTCGATGATGCGCGTCGTGAGCTCGGGGGTGAACCTGGCGGCCTCCGACACCCAGTTCGAGACGACCGAGGTCGGTGCGACGACCAGCAGCGGCGCCGGCTCGCGCCCATCGGCAGCCTGCTCGCGTGCGTGCTGCACCAGGGCGAGGGTCTGCAGGGTCTTCCCGAGGCCCATGTCGTCGGCGAGGATGCCGCCGAGCTTGTTCCGCCACAGGAACGCGAGCCAGTTGAGGCCCTCCTGCTGGTACGGGCGCAGCGCTGCGTGGAGGCCCCGGGGAGGTTCGATGGGCGAGGGGGCGTCCTCCCGCAGCTCACGAAGCAGCTCGCGCCATTCGACGGCTGGCTCGGCCTCGTCGGCGAGGTCTTCGAAGTCGGACCAGAGGCTGGCGTGCCTTCGACTGATCTGCAGACGGTTCGGCTCCCATTCGTTCAGGCCTTGCGCTTCGCTGATGAGTTCGCGCAGCGGCTCGAACGCCGGGTGCTTGAGGGAGAGGTAGCTGCCGTCGATGAGCAGCAGTCTCGGCTTCCCGAGCGCGAGGGCCTTGAAGAGCTTCGTGAAGGGGATCACCTTGCCGTCGACGGTGACGGTGACCCCGAGGTCGAACCAGTCGTGCCGCTCGGTGGGCACGGTCGTGACGGTCAGGTTCGGGGCCCCGCGGAGCTCCCGGTAGGCGGGTGGCGTGCCGACGGTCTCGACGCGGATGCCCGAGAGCCGTTCCAGCAGCGGCAGGGTCTCGGCCGCGAAGCGCGCCGCCTCGATCTGCGAGAGGGTGACCCGAGCGGGCAGGGCTCCGGGGGAGTCGACGTCCTCCGGCATCCAGTCGCGCGGGAGCATGCCCTCCTCGAGCACGCTCGAGAGTGCGGGCGGTGCGGCGAGGGACCGAGGATTGGCCCATCGCCAGCGCAGCTCGATGCTGTGCCGGGGGCCGAACGTCGTGGTGAGGATGAGCTCGGGAGGTGTCGGCTCAGGGATGCGGACCGACGAGTCTGCGCTGCCCAGCCGCAGGTGCGCCGCGAGCTCTGGCAGGTGCGAGCGCTCGAATTCGTCGGCGTCGTCGCTCGGTACCGTGAACTCGGTCCTGCGGGCGCGTCCGGGGTCGAGGAGGGCCAGCTGCTGGCGGGAGAGCCTCGTGTCGCTCTTGGCGAGGCGGATGCGGTCGGGCTCGTCGGCGTCGAAGGCGTAGAAGCCGTGGTCGCCGACCGGTCGGGCCGTCTCGAAGTCGGCGGGCGCATCCCCGATGGTGAGGAGTGGCGCCACGGTCAATCCGCCCGGGGTCCGTTTGGCGTCGAGTGTGAGGCTCGAGCCGGCTTCGAGCGTGATGCTGGCGCGCTTGCCCGTGCCGACGAAGGCGATGTCCAGGCTGATGGCCTCCTGGAGCATCGTCCACATCACGGGGCTCTGCGCCTCGTCGAGGAAGAGCCATTCGCTGTCCTGGCCCGGTTCTGGCGGGCGCGCGGCTCGGTGCACCGCGAAGAACTGCGCGAACCACGCCTGGTGCCGCGGGTCGAGGTCTCGACGCCCGCGCAGGTGCTGCAGCTTCGCCCAGGTGAGATCTCCTTTCACCCACTTGCCGCGAACCCCCTGCATCACGGGTCGTGCCCCGAGCCGGAGCTCGTCGAGCGCCGTGGCCGCGCCGTCGTCGCCCGTGAACGCGCGGCGGGACGTGGGGCCGTTCCAGCGGTACATGGTGCGCGGGATGAGTTCACGCACTTCGAACTGCAGGGCAAGGGGCACGACTCGCTCGGAGGCGTGGCCCTCAACCGGGGCGGCAGGCTGCTCGAGGAGTCGCCCGAGTGCGCTGCGCCAGGACGCCTGCGTGGGACTCTCGCTCGGATTGCTCACCGGTGCAGTCTACGAACCACCACCCCCACCGGTCTTGCCTCGGCGCTTCGTGCGGCGTAACGTACAACCAAATGGTTACACAACAGCTCGGCCAGGACGACGTCAGCCGCATCTTCCAGGCCCTGGCGGATACGACGAGGCGCGACATCCTCACGCGCGTGCTCCGCGAGGAGCAGTCCGTGACCACCCTCGCCGAGGCCTACGCCATGAGCTTCGCGGCCGTGCAGAAGCACGTCGCCGTGCTCACGAGGGCAGGCCTCACGGCGAAACGGCGGCGGGGAAGGGAGCAGCTGGTCCATGCCGACCGGGCGACGATCGCCCAGACGACGCGGCTCCTCGAGTCCTACGAGCGGCTCTGGCGCGACCGAGCATCCCGCATCGACGCGCTCCTCGCCGACGACGACGAGAGCGCACCACCATCTCCGCGCGCCGACGCTGGCGAGCGGTGAACGAAGGAGAGAGCATCATGCCTGTCATCTCAACGCAGAAGGATCCGGATCAGCGCACGCTGACCGTCGTCACCGAGCACGCCGCGACGCCGGAGCGCGTCTGGAGGCTGTGGGAGGACCCCCGCCAGCTCGAGCGTTGGTGGGGTCCTCCGACCTGGCCGTCCACGGTCGACTCGTTCGAGTTCTCGCCTGGTGGCAGGGTCCTGTCGCACATGACGGGACCGGACGGCACGACGGCGGGGGAGTGGTGGGAGTTCGTCAGCATCGAACCGCACCACACGCTGTCGTTCGACAACGGGTTCGCGCACGACGACGGCTCACGCAACCTCGAGCTGCCCGTCATGCGCTGCACCGTCACGATCGAGGCTGCCGGCGACCTCACTCGCATGACCACCGTCTCCGTCTTCGCGTCTCCGGCCGACTTCGACAGCGTCATCGAGATGGGCATGGCGGAGGGCATGACGGAGGCCATGGGCCAGATCGACGCCGTCCTCGCCGGCTGAGAGTCGGCGTGCTCAGCACAGCGGCGCTCGTCGCGGCGGGAGGCCGCGACGAGTGCCGCGTGGGTGTCGGATCGGTCTCTGCCTACTTGTTGACCTTGCCGACGAGGTGCTCGCCGGCGGCGACGCGTTCCGCGTCGTCACTGCCGGGGATGACGTTGCCGCGCAGCGAGCGCCCGGCGGTCTCCTTGAAGGTCAGCACCGAGATGAGACCGATGAGTCCGGCACCCGCGAGGTAGAACCCCGGGATGAGGACGTTGCCGGTCTGATCGATGAGCCACGTGTTGGCCGAGGCCGCGGTTCCGCCGAAGATCGCCGTCGAGATGTTGTAGCCGATCGCGAAGCCCGAGTAGCGCACCGCGGTCGGGAACAGCGCGGGCAGCGTCGACGAGATGGTCGAGATGATCATGACGAGGAACAGGCCGAGGATGCCGAGGCCCGCGATCTGCGCGATGAGCGATCCGGTCTGGATGAGCATGACCGCCGGCACGGAGAAGACGGTGAAGCCGATGCTCGCGGCGATGAGCTGCGGCTTTCGGCCGATGCGGTCGGACAGCGCGCCGAACGGCACGATCACGGCCATCATGAGCAGCTGGATGACCACGAGCGAGAACGTCGATTCGGCGGTGCTCTGGTCGAGGGTCGTCGACAGGTACGTCGGCATGTAGGTCAGCACGAGGTAGAAGGCGACGTTGATGAGGATCACGAAGCCGAAGAGCTTCAGCACCTGCAGCGGGTAGTTCTTCAGCAGCGACACGAGGGCGCCGATGGCGGTCTGCTTCTCGCCGGGCTCCTGGGCGTCGTCGACGAACGTCTCCGACTCGCTCAGATGGCGCCGCATCCACAGGGCCACGAGGCCGAGGGGGAGCGTGAGCAGGAACGGCAGTCGCCACCAGCCCTCGAGCATCCCGTCGTCGCCCACGATGAAGGCGAGCGTGGTGCACAGGATGGCGGCGGCGCTCGCACCGGCGAGGGTGCCGAACTCGAGGAACGAGCCGAAGAAGCCGCGCTTGTCATCCGGTGCGTGCTCCGACATGAAGATCGCCGCACCGGCGTACTCGCCGCCGGCGGAGAAGCCCTGCAGCATGCGGAGCAGGATGAGCAGGATGGGCGCTGCGAAGCCGATCGAGTCGAACGACGGGAGGAGGCCGATCGCCGCCGTCGAGAGGCTGATCATGATGATCGTGAAGACGAGCACCTTCTGGCGGCCGATGCGGTCGCCGAGCGGGCCGAGCACGATGCCGCCGAGGGGGCGCACGAGGAACGAGACGGCGAAGGTCGCGAAGGTCAGGATGAGGGCGAGCGCGCCACCCTGGTCGTCGCTGAACGTGAAGAACAGCTGCGACACGTAGATTGCGAGATAGCCGTAGATGCCGTAGTCGAACCACTCGATGGCGTTGCCGATCGCGGAACCGGCGACCGATCTCCGTGCCGTCTTGCGTTGGATTGGTGTGAGGTCGATCTCGCGGGTCAGGGGTGCAAGGGCGGCACCGGGGCCACCTCTGCTGGACTGATCAGAGGACATGGGGGTGCTCCTTGCTGAATTTTCCACACGGGTGATGTCCAAGCACAGCGCGCGGACCTGGGTGTTACCGGGACGCCTCCGCGAGACGTAGCGCTATCAACGCGTATGCGCGCGCGGCGACGAGCAGCTCGTCGGTGCGGACCCGCTCCTCAGGCTGGTGCGCCTGCGACTTCACGTCACCCGGCCCGAGGATGACGACGGGGATCTCGTGGTGACGGGCGATGAAGCCGCCCTCGCAGGCCGCGCTCCACCCGCCGATGCTCGAGGAGCCGCCGGCGTCGGCGACAGCCTGCACCGCCGCGGCCGGCACCACGGAGTCGGGTGGCGTCAGGAACCCCGGCATGGCCATGTCGAGGTGGCCCGCGACGGTGATGCGCTCGGAGTTGAGCATCCCGCTCCCTGCGATGGCTGCGCGGATGCGCGTGAGCACGTCCTCGAGGATGCGTTCCGGTTCCTCGTCGGGGAGCACGCGTCGGTCGACGTAGAGCGTGCACTCCTCGGCGACGATCGACGTGCCGTGCCCGCCGGCGATCATGCCGACGTTCCAGCTGCCGGTGCCGATGAGGCCGGGGACGGCGGCGCTCTGCTGCGCGATGCGCCTGGCGTCGTCCTCGATGGCCTGCACCGCGATGGCGGCCGCGGCGATGGCACTGGCCCCGTCGGCCGGGTTGCCGGCGTGCGCCGCCGCGCCGCGCAGCGTGATGATGAAGTTCGTGGCGCCTCGGCAGGCGACGACGGTGTCGAGGCCCGTGGGCTCGGCGACGATGCACGCCGAATATGGCGCGATCTCCGCGTCGTCGTTCACGGCGAGGGTGGTCGGAGCGTCGGCGATGTAGCGGAGGGCGCCGGTCGCCGTGTCCTCCTCATCGACCGTGCAGAGGAGCGCGAGGCGGACCTCGGGGCGCTCGGTGTGCACCGCCGACATCGCCGCGACGACGGCCGCCAGGCCGCCCTTCATGTCGACGGCGCCGCGGCCGATGAGCATGCCATCGATGAGACGCGGCTCGAAGGGGTCGCCGAGCCAGCCCACGCCCGCTGGGACGACGTCGCTGTGCCCGAGGAAGAGGAGCGCTGGTCCGTCGCCACTTCCCAGCTCGGCGAGCAGATTGTGCCGCCCCGGGGCGACCTCGGTGAGCGTGACCTGAGCGCCCGCCCGCTCGCACAGCGACGTGAGGACCTCGACGGTCGCCGCTTCCGTCTCGCCAGGGTTCTCGCCGCGTGCCCTGATCAGCTCCGCCGTGTCGGCGACGATGCGCTCCAGGTCGAGCCGGGAGAGCGCCGACGCCTCCGTCTGGCTCACGCCGCTCATGCATCGCCCTTGACGATGAGCTCGCGGGGAGCGCGGGTGAGCACCTCGACGCCCGTCTCGGTGATGCGGATCGACTCGGAGACCTCGAAGCCGAATCCCGTCATCCACATGCCGGCGATGAGGTGGAACGTCATGTTGGGCTTGAGTACGGTCTCCTCGCCGGAGCGGATGCTCACCGTGTGCTCGCCCCAGTCGGGCGGGTAGCCGATGCCGATCGAATAGCCGAGTCGGGAGGCCTTGCTGAGCCCCTGCTTCGCGAGCTGGGCGTCCCAGGCCGCGACGGCGGCATCAGGGGTCTGGCCGGGGCGGAGCAGCTCGAGGGCCGCTTCGAACCCGTCGAGGGTCGTCGCCGCAACCCGCTGCAGCTCCGCGCTCGGGGGGCCGAGGCTCACGGTTCGCGCGAGCGGAGCGTGATAGCGGCGGTGCGCGCCAGCCAGCTCGAGGGAGACCGCCTCCCCGGCGACGATCTCGGCGCTCGACCACGTGAGGTGCGGCGTATCCGCCCCTTCCCCGGCCAGCATCATCGGCACGATCGACGGGTAGTCGCCCTCAGACGCCCCGACTCCCGCGGCCTGCGCCGCCTGGATCTCCGCGGCGACGTCGCTCTGCCGTCTGCCGCCGCGCAGCGCGTTGATGCCGACCGCCATCGCGTTGGAGCTCACGGCGGCCGCGGTCCGCATGAGCGAGATCTCCGCCTCCGACTTCACGAGACGCACCCAGTTGACCAGCTCCCCGCTGTCGACGAGGTCCCACTCGGGGAGGCGGCGCTGCAACGTCAGGAACGAGCGGACCGAGAAGAAGTGCGCCTCCGACTCGTAGCCGACGCGCATCCGCCGATCTGCCTGGCCCCGCTCCCGCAGCTCGGTCGCCGCCCAGTCCATGGGGTGCACCTCCGCCCGGTGCACGAGGCTCTCGGGGTAGCCGGCGACCTGCTCGCTCGGCAGCCAGGTCGTGTGGTGCGCGCCATGCGCATCCATCGCCCGCATGACGAGGAGGAGCTCACCCTCGGCCGGTACGTAGAGGAACTGCGGCATGTAGAACGACCAGGCGTTGTAGCCGGTCAGGTAGTAGAGGTTCGCCGGGTCGGTGACGAGCAGCGCGTCGAGGCCGGCGTCGCTCATGCGGACCCGAGTGTTCGCGAGCCTGACGTCGAACTCCTCGCGGCTGAAGTCTGCTGGCTGCGACATCTCGCTCCCTCTCTTGCGGCGGTCCCGAGAATCTACTCGCTCGCGGAGCCGGTCGAGTGCATGTAGTTCAATGGATGCGCGATCACTGCCCCGTCCGTCGCCCCGAGGAGCTCACGTGCCAGACAACTCGACACCAGAAGATCCTGAGAAGGACGGCGAGGTCGACTACTCGCAGCGCGACTACCAGGCCCCATCCGGCTACCGCGCCCCCGACTTCGTCTCGAAGTGGGCGGCGCAGGACAGCAGGGGCGACGAGCAGCGGCTGGAGGACGAGCGACGCGAGGCGGAGCGCGACGCCGAGGAGGCGGCCGAGGATCCCTACGCCGCTCCGCAGGAGCACACGCAGACCTTCGACACCCCGCCTGGGCTGCCCGACCCGCCGCGCACGCTCGAAGAGCTCGATGAGGCCATCAAACGCGATGCCGCCTCCCAGACGCCCGGATTCGTCGTGCAGGGCGGCGCGTCTGGCGAGGAGTTCACGCAGTTGGCCGACGGGCAGCTGGACCGGCAGGAGCTGCTGCAGCGTGTCGCCACCGACAGCAGTGCGCTCCTCGGGAACCGAGCTCGCGACGTGCAGCGGGCGGCGTCGGCTGGCGGGTCGGGGAGTATCGCCAAGCGTCTCGGAGACCTCGCATCCGCACCACCGAGCCAGATCCCAGGAGCCCCGGCCGCGGCATCGGCCTCGACGGCCGGAGGCGTGGCGACGGGCACCGCGAAGAAGAAGGGCGGGGGCGCCTGGTTCGGGCTCATCGCCGCGATCCTGGCCCTCACGTTCGCGATCTCGGGGATCTCGTTCATCGCCTGGGTGCTCATCGTGTTCGCGCTCATCTCGAGCGTCAGCCTCCTGCGCGCGGGTGGCGGGCGGCGGGCCGTCGGGGTCATCACCCTCCTCCTGACCGTCATCGCGCTCGTGATCCAGCTGATCGGGTCGACCGGCGGCTCGATCCGTGGCGCCGTGACCGAGCTGTCCGGCGGCACCGGCACCCTCGACCTCAACGGGACGGCAAGCGTCTCCGGCACCGGCAACGCGAGGTTCGACGTCGTCCTGCCGGACGGCGCCGACGACATCGGCCTGCTGCAGGTCGAGTTCGAGGGCGAGCAGCTGCGCATCTACGACGTCGACGCCGAGGGTGAGCAGATGGGCAGCTCCTCGATCAGCGCCTACTCCGACTACTCGGGCCTCGCCGTCATCAACGAATGGATGGACGACGAGTTCCGGGCCATCGACATCGAAGCGGAGGGGGAGTGGACCGTGACGCTCGTCTCCGTCGACACGCTCCCCTCGTTCGACGCCGAGTACTCGGGGACAGGCCAGGAAGTGCTCCTGTACGACGGCGTCGGGGGTGACGCGACCTTCACGTTCGAGCCCGACCAGAGCGTCACGATCGACACGTTCGGCGCAGACGGCTGGTACGAGAACATCAGCGAGGTGACGTCGCTCACGCGGCCGTTCGAGGCCGGCCCGACGATCATCCGCATCGAGCCGTACGAGGAGGAGACCACCTGGACCATCAGCTTCGACGGTGCAGCGCCGACGCCGACGCCGACACCCTGACTCGCGGCGCTCAGTCCTGCCGGCGATACCGCAGCTCGGGGCGCCCGCGCTTGCCGTAGACCGGCTCAACCTGGGCGAGTCCCCGCGCGCAGAGGTGGTCGAGGTAGCGACGAGCCGTGACCCGGGAGAGGCCGCAGCGCTCGGCGACCTCGAGCGCCGACTGCCACTCGGGGTGCAGCTGCGACGCGACGAGCTTGATGGTCGGCTCCGACAGCCCCTTCGGGAGCGGGCGGCTGCGGCCAGGCGGCTGCGCCTGCGCACCCTGCCTGTCGCCGCCCGTTGCCTGCGCGCCCGCCCGGCGAGCGAGCATCCCGTCGATGTCCTGCTGCCGCAGCGGCAGGGTCTGGGCCGGCGAGGACGCCAGGGGCGGAGCGACGGTGCGAGTGTCGCGGTAGTTGGCGAGGCGCGCCTCGAAGTTCGCCTTCGAGAAGGGCTTCACGAGGTAGTCGGAGATGCTCGCCGTCGCCAGCTGAGCGACCGAGAGCCGGTCGTTGGCCGAGGAGATGATGATGGCGTCGAAGGAGTCCCCGAGGAGGTGGCGCAGGCGACGCAGTACCTCGACGCCGCTGAAGTCGGGCAGGTGCACATCGAGCAGCACGAGGTCGATGTCCGTGCTCGCGGCGACCTCGAGGGCTTCCTCTCCGGTTCCCGCCACCGCCACGACCTCGAAGCCGTCGACGCCCGCGAGCATCCGCTCGTGCAGGCGCCTGACGGCGGTCTCGTCGTCGACGATGAGGGTGCGGATCGTGGTCACTGGTCCATCCTCCCAGTGCTCGCCGCTTCCGAATCCGCGTCAGCCCGCGTGCTCGAGTTCGGAAGCGTCGCGACGAAGCGGGCCCCGCCGAGCTCGCTGTCCGAGATGACGAGCGCACCGCCGTGCGCCTCGGCGAGGCGGCGCACGAGCCCGAGGCCGACGCCGCGAGGGATCTCGAGGCCGTCCCTCGTCTCGGTGGTCTTCGTCGAGAAGCCAGCCTCCGTGATCCGCTCGCGCAGCCCCGGAGCGATGCCCGGCCCGCTGTCGTCGACCTGGATCCGGAGTCCACCAGCCTCCTCTTCGACGGCGACGCGGACGACCCCCTGCTCGCCCTGCGCCTCGACGGCGTCGACGGCGTTGCGGACGAGGTTGCTGAGCGCGGTGGCGGCGTCGTCGCCGAAGGCGAGCTCCGTTCCCGCGCGGTCCTCGATCTCGACGTCGACCTGCAGCTGCCCGCCGTGCTCGCAGAGGCGCGCGCTCGCGGCGGCGAGGATGGCGCGGACACGCACCGGGGCGTCCGCGAGCATCTCCTCGAGAGCGGGCGCCGCGGCGAGCGAATCGACGGGCGTGAGCGTGCGGATGTAGTCGAGCGCCTCCTCGCGCTCGTCGACCTCGATGAGGCCGAACAGCACATGCAGGCGGTTGGAGAACTCGTGCGTCTGCTCGCGCAGCGCGGACGCCAGACGGCGCTGCGTCTCGAACTCCTGCGCCGCGACGGTGAGCTGGTCGAACCGGCGGCCGAGGAGGAGGGAGACTCCCGCGGCGCAGGCGAGACCGAACAGGCCCGCGCCGACAACCCAGGGGACGACCTGCCAGATGCGTTCCTCGAGCTGCGCCGAGATGGAGGATTCGAGGATGCCGACCGAGGCGGTGCCGACGACGACGCCATCGCGCCAGACCGGTACCTTCGCGCGCAGGGTGGGGCCGACCGTGCCGACCTCGGTGCCGACGAAGGTCTCCCCGCCCAGCGCGATGCTGGGGTCGGTGGAGACGAGCTCACCCCGCCGCTCCGGCACGGGGTGCGTGATGCGGATGCCCGCATCGTCGGTGATGACCACGTAGTCGACGCCTGCCGACTCGGAGACGAGGTCCGCCAGCGGCTGTAGCGTCGCACCGGCATCCGGGGACCCGACCGCCTCGACGACGGCGGGCAGCTCGGCGAGGCTCATGGCGACGTCGAGCGCGCGCTCCCCGGTCTCCTCGCGGATCGAGGTGTGCTGCACCTGGAGGGCGACGAGCAGGGTCGTGAGCATGCAGATCGCCACGATGGAGAACTGCACGGCGACGAGCGTGATCACGCGCGGGCCGCGCAGCGCCGTCAGGCCGCCGATCCGCGTTCTGCCCATCCCCGCACCCCCTCGTGTCCCGGCTCTCCGCGACGGTCCCGCGTGTCCACAAAGACCACAAAGGCCAGAACCCGCCGACGGTCACCGCCGGTGCAATCGTAGACAGAAGCGCAGACCAGCGCGGCGACAGAGTCGTTGCCAACGGAAGGAATACTCCATTGAGTAGAACAAGACTCCCGAACAAGCTGCTCACCTCTCTCTTCGCGATCGTCACGGTTGCCGTCCTCGGCTTCGCGGTTGTGGATGCGAGCAGCGCGGGTGCCGGAGCCTCGGCCAGGAGCAAGCTCACGATCATGGCCCCGGCAGCCCCGGGCGGCGGCTGGGACGCCTTCGCCCGCGAGGCGCAGCAGGCGATGCGGGCGAACGGCATCGTCAACAACGCCCAGGTCGTGAACGTGCCAGGCGCTGGTGGAACGATCGGCCTCAGCCAGCTCCTGCAGATGCAGGGCCGCGACGACCTGCTCATGGTGACGGGCGGCGTCATGGTCGGCGCGACAGTCCTCTCGAACACGGGGGAGTCCCTCGCGGACACCGTGCCCATCGCACGCCTCGCCGACGATTACAACGCGCTCGTCGTGCCGGCCTCGTCGCCGTACACCACCCTCGAGGAGTTCGTCGAGGGCATGAAGGCGGACCCGGGCAAGCACTCGATCGCCGGCGGCTCGCTCGGCGGTATCGACCACCTGCTCAGCGGCATGCTGGGCAAGTCGATCGGCGTCGACCCCAAGGACGTCAATTACGTCGCCTACTCGGGCGGCGGCGAGGTGCTCTCCTCGCTCCTCTCCAGCACCACCGCGGCGGGCCTGTCCGGCTACAACGAGTTCAGGGACCAGATCGAGGCTGGCACCCTCAAGGCGCTCGCCATCTCGGCTCCGGAGCCCGTCGAGGGCATCGACATCCCCACGTTCAAGCAGGAGGGCGTCGACGTCGCGATGGTCAACTGGCGCGGAGTGGTCGCCCCTCCCGGCATCGACGACGCGACGCGCGACGAGCTCATCGACATCGTCACCGAGCTCGAGAACAGCCCCGAATGGGCGGAAGCGCTCGACCGGAACAACTGGACGGACAGCTTCCAGCCCGGCACCGATTTCGAGGACTTCCTCGTCGGTGAGACAGATCAGGTCACCGCACTCGTGAAGGAGCTCGGACTATGAGCACGCTGCAGAATCCACGCGAGGCCCAGAGCCCGCGTGAGACGGACGGGCCCGGAACGGGCAGCATCTCGACCAAGGGCCGCTCGTGGTGGCATGGCCGCAGCGAGCTCGGCGTCGCCGCGTTCATCTTCGTCCTGGCCTGCGTCTTCGCTATCGGCACGGCCACCATGGATGTGCCGGCAACGGCAGGAGTCCCCGGCCCGCAGTTCTTCCCGACGATCGTCGTCATCCTCCTCTTCATCGTCTCCATCGCGCTCGCGATCACGGTCATCCGCAAGCCGGCCCGTGACGACGAGGACGAGGCCGGGCAGATGCTGGAGATGTCGCCAGAGCTGCTCGAGGACATCGGGCAGATCGACACGACGTCCGAGATCCGAGTGGTCACGGCCGCGGCGGGCGAGGAGCGCAAGAAGCGCACGGGCACCGACTGGAAGACGCTCGGCATCGTCTTCGCCGCACTCGCGGGAACAGCGCTGCTGCTCGAACCGCTCGGCTGGATCATCACCGCCGCCGTGCTGTTCTGGGTCGTCGCGTACGCCCTCGGCAGCAAGCGCCACCTCTTCGACATCGGAGTCGCGTTCCTCTTCTCGTCACTTGTGCAGCTGTCGTTCTCGGCGGGCCTCGGCCTCACGCTGCCGTCCGGAATCCTGAGCGGAGTCCTCCCATGGATCAGCTGACCCACCTCCTCGAGGGCTTCACCGTCGCCCTCACGCCCATCAACCTGCTGTGGCTGCTCATCGGCGCCGTGCTCGGCACCGCCGTCGGCGTCCTGCCCGGCCTCGGCTCCGCGATGGCCGTCGCCCTCCTCCTGCCCGTCACCTTCAGCCTCGACCCGACCGGCGCGTTCATCATGTTCGCGAGCATCTACTTCGGTGGGCTCTTCGGCGACTCGACGTCCGGCATCCTCCTCAACACCCCTGGCAACTCCTCGGCCATCGCCACGACGTTCGAGGGGCACAGGATGGCGAAGGACGGCCGGGCCGCCAAGGCACTCGGCACGTCGGCGATCGGCGCGTTCATCGGCGGCACCATCGCGACGGCGCTCGTCGTGTTCTTCTCGCCGTTCCTCGTCCAGCTCGCCACCCAGTTCGGCCCCGCCGAGTACTTCGCGCTCGCGGCGTTCGCGTTCGTCGCGATCTCCTCGGTCGTCGCGGACTCCGTGATCCGCGGCCTCATCGCGCTCGGCATCGGCCTCGCGATCGCCCTGGTCGGCGTCGACGGCCCGTCTGGTGCGGCCCGCTTCACGATGGATCTGCCGCAGTTCTTCGACGGCATCTCGATCATCGTCGTGACCGTCGGACTGCTCGCGATCGGCGAGGTCCTGCACGTCGCCAGCCGCATCCACCGCGAGGGCGGGCTCACGAAGATCCCCGCGTCCGGTTCGCCGTACCTCAACCTGCGCGAGTTCAAGCAGGCACTGCCCGCGTGGCTGCGCGGCACGGCCTACGGTGTGCCGTTCGGCGCGATCCCCGTCGGCGGGTCCGAGGTTCCGACGTTCCTCGCCTACGGCACGGAGAAGCGGCTCGCGAAGCGCCGCAACGACCCCGACTTCGGCACGCGCGGCTCCATCCAGGGTGTCGCGGCGCCGGAAGCCGCCGGCAACGCGACGGCGGGCACCGCGATGGGCGCGCTCCTCGCGCTCGGGCTCCCGACGTCGGCCACGGCGGCCATGATGCTCGCCGCATTCCAGCAGTACGGAATGCAGCCGGGACCGCTGCTCTTCGAGCGCAGCGGCGACCTCGTCTGGCCCCTGCTCGCGAGCCTCTTCGTGGGCCTCCTCATCCTGCTCATCATCAACCTGCCGTTCGCGGCGGTGTGGGCGAAGCTGCTGCTCATCCCGCGCCACTACCTGTACGCAGGGATCACGGGCTTCGCGATGCTGGGCGTGTACGCGATCGCCTCCTCGGCCGTCGACCTGTGGCTCGCGATCGCCATCGGCGTCTTCGGGTTCGTGATGCGCCGGTACGCGATCCCGCTCGCACCCGTGCTCATCGCGGCCATCCTGGGACCCCTCGCGGAGACCGAGCTGCGGCGAGCGCTCGCCGTCAGCGAGGGCGACCTCGGCATCCTGGTCGACTCGCCCATCACGATCGCCATCTACGTGCTCATGGTCGGGGCGATCGTCATCAGCGCCGTCCAGCACCTGCGCACCCGCACCCGCGAGAAGCTCATCCTGAAGGCGAAGACGGAAGCCGTCGCCGTGCAGGCCGCAGAGCGCGAGGATGCGAAGTAGGCGCGCTTCCTCGGAGGACACGCCGCGACGGGCGGGTGGATGCGCGAGAGCGCCCCACCCGCCCGTCGCGCTGCCCCCGTCCCGCGTTTGCCAGCCTGCTTCTGGCTGACTTCTCGCGCGCGGACGAGGGCGCGCATTGTGCCTGCCCGCCCACGACGATCCTGATTGCCGGTAGAGTGCTGTCGTTTGTGGGTGCCGTAGGCTGTCCGCAGCCGCATCAGTGCGGCGATACGCCCATCTGGGTGGTGCGCGGCGTGCAGTCGCACCCCGCTCCACGCGCGAATCCGCGCAGTCACCCCACGTATCTCAGGAGATGCCCCACGTGAAGACCTCGGTCGAACAGATCAACCCGACCCGCGTCAAGCTGACGATCAACGTAGAACCGGCTGAACTCAAGCCATACGTCGACTCGGCCTACCGCACCATCGCAGAGCAGATCCAGGTCCCCGGCTTCCGCCGCGGCAAGGTTCCGACGCCGATCATCGACCAGCGCGTCGGTCGCGCCGCGGTCCTCGACCAGGCGATCTCCGACGGACTCGACGTCTTCTTCAACCAGGCCGTCTCGGAGTCGGACGTGCAGCCGCTCGGACGCCCGAAGGCCGACGTCATCGAGACGCCGAACGTTGCCGACTTCTCCGGCGACCTCGTCGTCGAGGTCGAGGTCGACTCGCGTCCGTCCATCGAGCTCCCGTCGTACGACGGCATCAAGGTCGAGGTCGAGGCTGCAGTCGTCGACGCGGCTGACGTCGATGAGGAGCTCGAAGAGCTCCGCAAGCGCTTCGGCACGCTCGTCACGGCAGACCGCCCGATCGAGGACGGCGACTTCGTGACGCTCGACCTCATCGCCACGGTCGACGGCGACAAGGTCGACGAAGCCGAGGGAATCTCCTACGAGCTCGGCTCCGGCCAGCTCCTCGAGGGCACCGACGAGGCGCTCCTCACGCTCACCGCAGGCGAGGAGACCACCTTCCGCTCCACGCTGCTCGGCGGCGAGCACGAGGGCAAGGAAGCGGAGATCACCGTCACGGTGCAGTCCGTCAAGGACCGCGAGCTGCCCGAGATCGACGACGAGTTCGCGCAGATCGCGAGCGAGTTCGACACCATCGACGAGCTCCGCGCAGACCTCGAGACGCAGGCCAAGAGCAAGAAGACGTTCGCTCAGGTCGACGCGGCCCGCGAGAAGATCGTCGAGCAGCTCCTCGAGCTCGTCGAGATCCCGCTCCCCGAGACGCTCATCAACGACGAGGTCACGCGCCACCTCGAGCAGGAGGGCCTCCAGCCCGACGACGAGCACGGCGTCGAGGTCCGCGCAAACGCCGAGAAGTCGTTCCGCCAGCAGGTGCTCCTCGACGAGGTCATCAAGGCTGAGGGCGTCGAGGTCGAGCAGGACGAGCTCACGCAGTTCCTCATCCAGTCGGCAGCCCAGTACGGCATGGCTCCGCAGGAGTTCATCGGCGTGCTGCAGGAGAACAACCAGCTCCCCGGCATGATCGGCGAGGTCGCACGCTCGAAGGCGATCCTCTTCGTCCTCGACAAGGCCGAGGTCGTCGACACCAACGGCGAAGCCGTCGACATCTCCGAGTTCACGGTCGCCGTGCAGCGCGCCAAGGACAAGGCAGCAGCAGCGGAGGCCGAGGAATCGGCTGACGCCGTCGAGTCCGACGAGGTCGCCGCCGACGAAGCGAAGGACGACGAGGCCAAGTAGCCTCCCGCCCACTTCGCGAAGCGCCGCCGGCATCACGCCGGCGGCGCTTCGTGCATCCCCTGCCCTTTGCCAGGCACCGTGTGCCGTGGGCGAACAGGCCAGCGCTGGCCTCGTGGCTCCACTAGATTCGGTGACGACCGTTAGGGAAATGGAGCGACCGTGGCTGATATTCAACTGCCGAACAGCGTCTTCGACAGGCTCTTGAAAGACCGCATCATCTGGCTCGGGTCCGAGGTGCGCGACGAGAACGCGAACGAGATCTGCGCCAAGATCCTGCTGCTTGCTGCAGAGGATCCTGAGCGAGACATCTACCTCTACATCAACTCGCCGGGTGGATCGATCACCGCCGGTATGGCGATCTTCGACACGATGGAGTTCGTGCCGAACGACATCGTGACCGTGGGAATCGGCATGGCGGCATCGATGGGCCAGCTCCTGCTGACCGCAGGTGCGCCGGGCAAGCGCTACATCACGCCGAACGCGCGAGTGCTGCTGCACCAGCCGCACGGCGGATTCGGCGGCACGGCGAGCGACATCCAGACCCAGGCGCAGCTGATCCTCGACATGAAGGCTCGCCTCGCGTCGATCACGGCGCAGCGCACGGGCAAGAGCCTCGAGCAGATCAACGAGGACGGCGACCGCGACCGCTGGTTCAACGCCGACGAGGCGCTGGCCTACGGGTTCGTCGACCACATCCGTTCCTCGGCAACAGAGGTCACGGGCGGCGGCGGCACCAAGCGCGACGCCGAGTCCACGTCCGAGTCGGCAGAGTAAGGAAGCCAGAGCATATGAACACCCCATTTCTGACCGGCGGCTCGCCGGCAGGCGTCCAGACCCCGTCGTCGCGGTACATCCTGCCGACGTTCGAGGAGCGCACGGCCTACGGCTACAAGCGCCAGGACCCGTACGCGAAGCTCTTCGAGGACCGCATCATCTTCCTCGGCGTGCAGGTCGATGACGCGTCGGCGGACGACATCATGGCCCAGCTCCTCGTGCTCGAGAGCCAGGACCCGGACCGCGACATCACGCTGTACATCAACTCGCCCGGTGGCTCGTTCACGGCCATGACGGCGATCTACGACACCATGCAGTACATCCGCCCCGAGGTCTCCACCGTGTGCCTCGGCCAGGCGGCGTCGGCGGCTGCCGTGCTGCTCGCGGCCGGACAGCCAGGCAAGCGCCTGGCTCTGCCGAACGCTCGCGTGCTCATCCACCAGCCCTCCACCGGCGGTGCCGGCCAGGGGCAGGCATCGGACATCGAGATCCAGGCGCAGGAAGTGCTGCGGATGCGCACGTGGCTCGAAGAGGCGCTGGCGCGTCACTCCGGCACGTCGCTCGACAAGGTCAACCGCGACATCGAGCGCGACAAGATCCTGTCGGCCGCCGAGGCGCTCGAGTACGGCCTCATCGACCAGGTGCTCACGAGCCGCAAGGGCGCCGAGCCGGTCATCATCGACTAGTTCGATCCGACCGACTCGAACACGCTGCAATGTCCATGGCCGCGCCGGGGGAGTGCCCCTGGCGCGGCCATCCGGGCAATGTCGGTGGTTCGGGTTAGTCTTGGCAGACCGCGAAGGAGGTCCTCATGGCACGTATCGGTGAAAGCAGCGAGCTGCTGAAATGCTCGTTCTGCGCCAAGAGCCAGAAGCAGGTCAAGCAGCTCATCGCTGGTCCTGGTGTGTACATCTGCGACGAATGCGTCGAGCTGTGCAACGAGATCATCGAAGAGCGCATGGCCGATTCCGAGACCAGCGAGGTCAAGGACTTCGAGCTCCCGAAGCCGCGCGAGATCTTCGCGTTCCTCGAGGAGTACGTCATCGGTCAGGAGCCCGCGAAGAAGGCACTTGCCGTCGCGGTCTACAACCACTACAAGCGCGTCCGCGCGCTCGGCCAGATCACCTCGGCCGAAGACCGCGTCGACGAGGTGGAGATCTCGAAGAGCAACATCATGCTCATCGGCCCGACCGGGTGCGGGAAGACCTACCTGGCGCAGTCGCTCGCGAAGCGCCTCAACGTGCCGTTCGCGGTCGCTGACGCCACGGCGCTCACCGAGGCCGGCTACGTCGGCGAAGACGTCGAGAACATCCTCCTGAAGCTCCTCCAGGCAGCCGACTTCGATGTGAAGCGCGCCGAGACGGGCATCATCTACATCGACGAGATCGACAAGATCGCGCGCAAGGCGGAGAACCCGTCCATCACGCGCGACGTCTCCGGCGAGGGCGTGCAGCAGGCGCTGCTGAAGATCCTCGAGGGCACGGTCGCCTCGGTTCCGCCGCAGGGTGGCCGCAAGCACCCGCAGCAGGAGTTCATCCAGATCGACACCACCAACGTGCTGTTCATCGTTGCCGGGGCGTTCGCTGGGCTCGAGGAGATCGTCTCGCAGCGTGCTGGCAAGAAGGGCATCGGCTTCGGCGCCCCCTTGCACTCGAAGAACGACGACCGCGACCTCTACAGCGAGGTGCTGCCGGAAGACCTCCACAAGTTCGGGCTCATCCCGGAGTTCATCGGTCGTCTTCCCGTCATTACGACAGTGTCGCCGCTCGACCGTGGAGCACTCATCGACATCCTCACGCAGCCGCGCAACGCGCTCGTGAAGCAGTACCAGAAGATGTTCGAGCTCGACGGCGTCGAGCTCGTCTTCGACGAGGGTGCGCTCGAGGAGATCGCCGACCTCGCCGTGCTACGGCAGACGGGCGCTCGTGGCCTCCGCGCCATCCTCGAGGAGACGCTCGGGCCGGTCATGTTCGACGTTCCGTCCCTCGACGATGCCAGTCGCGTCGAGATCACTCGCGACGTCGTGCTCAAGAACGCGGCGCCGACGATCATCCCGCGGCCGGAGCTGCGCGCCGAGAAGTCGGCGTAACCGCCCCCGGTCGATCGAGGACGGCAGCGCTTTGTCGCGTCCCAGCGGAAGCCCCGCGTGCACACGCACGTGGGGCTTCCGCCATTCGCACGGATCCGCGCTCCCGGGTCGCCCTCGATCTGAGGCGTCACGTGGACCTCGCTGAGCTGCGACTCGGCAGCACGAGGCTCCTCGGTGCAGACGCGACGAGCCTGAGCCCCCGCCAGCGCCGGCAGGCGCTCGGGGTGCTCTCCGCGGATGACCGGAAGCGCCTCGCTCACCTGAACGATGCCCGCGCGGATGCCTTCCTCACCGGGCGGCTGCTCGTCAGCGCTGCCCTCGACGACCCCGCACCCCGCCTCGAGGCATCGTGTGGGCACTGCGGCTCCGCCGAGCACGGCAAGCCGCGCCTGCGCGAGCAGCCGATCCTCGTGAGCATCTCCTACGCCGGCCGCGCCGTCTTCGTCGCACTCGCCGACAGCGACCGTGTCTCTGCCCTCGGGCTCGACGTCGAGGAGGTCTGCCTCGAGATGGGTGCCGGCGCCGTGGCAGAACTCGAACGCTGGACGGCGATCGAAGCGGTCCTCAAGGCCGACGGCCGTGGGCTCCGGGTCGACCCGAGCGAGGTGAAGCTCGACGAGAACGGCCTGGCGCGCATCAGGGGCGAGGATGCGCGCTACCGCATCCGCCGGACGCTCGTCGACGGTCGATTCGTGGTTGCCGTCGCGACGGCTACGGCTACCGCCAGCGGCGAGTGACCTTCGCCGCAGGAGGCGGAGGAAGGTCGGGGAGCGTGAGCTGATAGAGCCAGGCGTCGAACAGCTCCTGGAGCGGAGCATCCGGCGCCAACGACGCCGCATGCTCGAGGAACTCCGCCGTCGAGGCGACCGAGAAGCGCTTCACCTGAGTCCAGCTCGTGAGGATCTCGAAGAACGCAGAATCGCCGACCGTGAGCCGCAGGGCGTGCATGGTGAGCGCGCCGCGCTTGTACACGCGGTCGTCGAACATGTCCTCGGCGCCCGGATCTCCGAGCAGCAGGTCCTGGGGAAGCCTCGCCAGGGATACCCGGGCGCCCCGGGCCAGGCTGTCGGCACTCGGTCCGCCACTCGCCTCTGACCAGATCCACTCGGCGTAGCAGGCGAAGCCCTCGTTGAGCCAGATGTGCTGCCAGCCCGCGACGCCGACGCTGTTGCCGAACCACTGGTGCGCGAGCTCGTGCGCGACGAGGCGCTCCTGGCCGCGTGCGCCGTCGATCTGGTTGGCGCCGAAGATGGCCATGCCCTGTGCTTCGAGGGGGATCTCGAGGTCGTCGGCCGTGACGATGACGGCGTACGTGTCGAACGGGTAGGGACCGAACGTCAGCTCGAAGGTCGACATCATCTTCGCGAGGTCGGCGAAGTCGGTGCCGACGCGTCGCGCGAGCGAAGGGGGGTAGTGCAGGTGGCCCGCCACCCCCGCGAGCTGCACGTCCTCGCGCTGGTAGCGGCCGATCTGGAGGGTCACGAGGTAGCTGGCAGTGGGGGCCGCTTCCTCGTACACCCAGGTCGTGAGCCCGCCTGAGGCGCGTCTCGAGCTCAGGGTCCCGGTTGCGACGACGTCGTAGTTGCTGTCGACGGCGACCTGGATGCGGTAGCTGGCCTTGTCGGCGGGGTGATCGTTGCAGGGGAACCAGGTCGGGGCTCCCGTCGGCTGCGAGGCGACGATGATGCCGTCCTCCAGCTCCTCCCAACCGATGACTCCCCAACGGGAGCGGCGCGGCCGGGGCGCGCCCTCGTAGACGATCTCGACCGTGATGGGCTCGCCGGCCTCGACCCGCTTCGAGAGCGTGACCTTCAGCTTGCGGTCGCTCTGCTTGAAGCGGGCCTGCTTGTCGCCGCGCACGTTGACCTTGCTCGCGCGAAGCCCCACGAGGTCGAGGGAGAACGCGGTCAGCGGCACCGCCGTGCGGATGCTGAGCGTCGCCGTTCCCGAGAGGCGGTTGTTCTGCATCCGGTACTTGAGCGCCAGGTCGTAGTGCTCGACGCGGATGCTGACGTCGCCGCTCTGCGGCGTGTACGGGTTGCCGGGCAGCGGCTCTGCGCTCGTCGCGAGGATCATGAAGCCTTCGACTGGTAGGCGCGCAGCTTCAGGGCCCGCCAGGGGCCGATCGGGTTGCCGCTCCAGCGGCTGCCGACGGGCACCGACTCGCCTCGCATGACGAGCGATGCGGGCCCGACGGTGGCGTGAGCGCCGATGGTGGCGGCGGGGAGGATCACGCTGTGTGGTCCCAGCGTTGCGCCTGCTTCGAGGGTGACGGTGTCCATGCTCATTATTCGATCATGGAACAGGTGCGTCTGGACGACGCATCCCCGGTTGACGGTGGCTCCGTCCCCGAGTGTGACGAGATCGGCCTCCGGCAGCCAGTACGAGTCGCACCAGACGCCCTTGCCGATCTTGGCTCCCAGGGAGCGCAGCCACATCGCGAGTGCCGGCGTTCCTGCAGCTCCGCGCGCGAACCAGGGCGCCGCGACCATCTCGACGAAGGTGTCGGCGACCTCGGTGCGCCACACGAAGCTCGACCAGAGGGGCTGCTCGGAGACGCGGATGCGACCGACGATGACCCACTTGGCCATGGTCGAGATGAGGGCGGATGCTGCGGCCGCACCCAGGAGGACGAATCCGGAGAGCACGATGCTCCAGGCGACGCCGACGGCGGTCTCGATGGCTGCGAGCCCAAGGAGGACACCGAGGCCCAGCCCGCAGGTGACGATGACGGGCACGATGCGGCACAGCTCCCAGAGGGCACGCGCGACACGCAGCGCCCTTGGCGGGTTGTACGTGCGCGTCTCGTCTCCGTCGACCGCGACACGGCGGAGGCGGACGGGCGGGGACCCGAGCCAGGATGAGCCGGGCTTGGCCTTCGCCGGTGCTGCGGAGAGGACGGCGACGAGGCCGTCGCGGGGGACGGAGTGCCCGGCGGCGGCCATCCCGGAGTTGCCGAGGAAGGCGCGCGCGCCGATGCGCGCTCGTTCGATGCGCATCCATCCGTTGTGCAGCTCGTAGGAGGCGACCATGGTGTCGTCGGCGAGGAACGCGCCGTCGTCGATCTGCGTCATGGAGGGGAGCAGGAGCACGGTCGAGGCCTCGACGTCGCGCCCGACCTTCGCGCCGAGCATCCGCAGCCAGACGGGGGTGAAGAGGCTCGCGTAGAACGGGAAGAGGGTGGTGCGGGCCGCGTCGAGGAGGCGCTCGATGCACCAGGCCTGCCAGGCGATCCTCGAGCGCACCGGGTGGGTGCCTTCCCTCAGGCCGATCGAGAGGAGGCGAACGAAGAGCACGACGAAGCCGGCGAAGGTGATGCCGGCCGCGATGACAGCGGGGGCCAGCCAGGCGAACGCGGAGAGGGTCGCCTCGCCGAGCGTCCCGGCCCCGCGCATCCCGGCGGCGATGACGACGCCGCCGACGGCGAACGCGAACAGGGGGAGCAGCGCGAGGGCGGCCGAGGCGATGGCGTAGACGACCGCCCAGCCGGCGGGCTGCGGTGGACGGTCCGCCGGCCAGTCGCTCGCGCGCACCTTGCCGACGCGCACGGCGGGGGAGCCTGCCCAGCTCTTGCCCGAGCGGACCCTGCCGAAGACCGCCGACCCCGGGGCGACTTCGGCGCCCTGCCCGATCTTGGTGCCGGGGGCGAGGGTGCTTCGGGCGCCGACGGTCGCCCCTGCGCCGATGCGGATGCCGCCGATGCGCACGAGGTTGCCGTCGATCCAGTAGCCGGTGAGGTCGACTTCCGGCTCGATGGCCGCGCCGTCTCCGAGCTGCAGCATGCCGGTGACGGGCGGCAGCGAGTGCAGGTCGACGTTGTTGCCGACCTTGGCGCCGAGTGCGCGAGCGTAGTAGACGACCCACGGTGCGCCAGCGAGGCCGACGGCGTCGATCTGCGTGGCCACCTGCTCGGCGAGCCACAGGCGCATGTGCGTCGCGCCGCCGCGTCGGTAGTCGCCGGGTCTGAGCCGGAAGAGGAGGATGCGCGCGGCGGCGACCGAGATCGCCATCTTCCCGAACGGGGTCACGAAGACGATCAGCAGGACGACGATGAGCCAGAGCGGCGCATCCGGCAGCACCTCGAAGCCGGGGAGCAGCTGCAGGAGCGCGCTCGCCGCGAGCAGGTAGGTGACCCAGCGCGCGCCGGCCAGGATGTGCAGGGGCAGGCCGGCGACGATCTGCAGGATGCGCGCCGAGAGCGGCGTTGGGCCGGGCGTGCTGAACGAGGCGATGACGTCGTCCTCGTCGTCGAGCGCTTCGCTGATGGACTCGGTCATGGCGCCGAGGCGGGGGTGGTCGTAGACGTCGGCGACCGTGAACTCGGGCACGCGCGAGCGCACTCGGGTGACGAGCTGGGCGGCCGAGAGGGATCCGCCGCCGAGGTCGAAGAAGTCGGCGTCCTCGCTGCCGACGGGCAGTCCGAGCACGGCCTGCCATTGCTCGGCGAGCCAGGCGACGTGCCCGTCGAGGTCGCCGGAGACATCATCGGCGCCCGGCAGCGGCCAGGGCAGAGCGTTCTTGTCGACCTTGCCGGAGGTGCGGGTCGGGAGGGAGTCGAGCTCCGCGAGGAGCGGGACGAGGGCCTTCGGGAGCCGCTCGCTGAGTTCTGCGCGCGCGAGCTGCCGCTCGTAGCCCGTGCCGGTGACGATGTAGCCGACGAGGATCGAGACGCCAGCGGAGGTCGTGCGGACGGCGACGGCCGAGCCGGTGACTCCGGTGACGGACTGGAGGGCTGCCTCCACCTCGCCAAGCTCGATGCGTCGGCCGCCGATCTTGACCTGGTCGTCGGCACGCCCGAGGAACACGAGGCCGGCTTCCTCGAACGTGACGAGGTCACCCGAGCGGTAGGCGCGATCCCAGCCGAGGCTCTCCATCGGGGCGTACTTCTCGGCGTCCTTGGCGGGGTCGAGGTAGCGGGCGAGCCCGACGCCGCCGATGATCAGCTCGCCGGATTCGCCTTCCGCGACGCGCTTGCCGTCCGCGTCGACGACGGCGAGCTCCCAGCCGTCGAGTGGCAGGCCGATGCGAATGGGGGCGTTGCCGTCGAGGAGGGCGGCGCAGGCGACGACGGTGGCCTCGGTCGGCCCGTAGGTGTTCCAGACCTCGCGGCCTTCGCCGACGAGGCGCTGCGTGAGCTCCAGCGGGCAGGCTTCGCCGCCGAAGATGAGCAGTCTGACCTGCTCGATCGTCTCGCTGGGCCAGAGCGCCGCGAGGGTCGGCACGGTGGAGACGATCGAGATCTGGTGCCTGAGGAGCCAGGGGCCGAGGTCCTCGCCGGATCGCACGAGTGATCGCGGGGCTGGCACGAGGCAGGCGCCGTAGCGCCAGGCGAGCCACATCTCCTCGCAGGAGGCGTCGAAGGCGACGGAGAGGCCGGCGAGCACGCGGTCGCCCGGCCCGATGGGGTCGTGCTGCAGGAACAGCTTCGCCTCGGCATCGACGAACGCGGCAGCCGAGCGGTGGGAGACCGCGACGCCCTTGGGTACACCGGTCGAGCCCGAGGTGAAGATGACCCAGGTGTCGTCGTCGAGGTGGGGGCCCTCGAGGTCGGCGAGGCTCGTGCTCTCCGGATGCGGTGCGCCTTCGTCGAACAGGGGAACGGCCGGGTGGGCGCTCGCTTCGCCGTCGGCGGCCAGCACGAACTCGCCGTCGCTCTGGATGGTGCCTCGCACCTTGGCCTCGCCGAACACGAGCACCGCGCGCTCGTCGGGGTCATCGACGTCGACGGGCACGTACGCGGCACCGGCTGCGATGACGGAGAGGATCGCGATGTACAGCTCTCTGGTGCCCGAGACGAGGCGCACACCGACCTTGTCTCCTCGCCGCACTCCCGCATCCTGCAGCCGCATCGCGGTCTGCGCGACGTAGGCGCTCAGGTCCTGGTAGCTGAGCGGGGCGTCGCCGTCGTCGATCGCGATGGCGTCGGGATGCGCGGCGACGGTGGCCGTGAGCACGTCGATGAGCGTGCGGGGCGTGGGCGCTGCCGCGGATCGGTCCAGGGGGGATTGCACGCGGCAACGCTACCGGGCCAAGGTAACGCGGTGGTTGCCGACGGGGCGCGTGTGGTTCCGGGGTGCATTCGTGCCCGGATCGTCGTGCTCCATTGTCGAACCTGAAAATCTCCCGTAAGGTAACCCTTGCCTTACTTAGCGTTACCTAACCGGTTCCACCGGGTGGCGCCCAAGCGTAGGGCTTTCGGTACACGGCACTCGCCGCGCATCTGCGCGCGTGTCGGGGGGCCGTGACTTCTACTCAGGAGAACTCATGACAGCAGTGCAAGAACGGACGGCTGGTCGGTCGTCTGTGCTGGCTCGCGGTGGCGCGACACTCGCCGCGGCAGGCCTCATCGCGGCGGGCCTCGGCCTCGGCGCGGCACCAGCGTCAGCCGCGGAAGGCGACGCAACCGTCGAGAACGTCTCGTTCTCGTGGCAGCTCAACGACGAGACCGGCGGCGGCGCCTACTTCGGCGGCTGCAACTTCCTCGTCGCCGGTACGGCAGGCGACACGGGATCCTCCCGTCTCTGGACCGAAGCCGACGGCTTCTACAAGGCTGCGGAGGGCAACGTGACCATCACGAAGCCGAACGCAGCCGGCGAGCAGATCGCCCCCACCTGGGGCACCAAGTGCCAGAACGCGGCGGGCGCGGCCGTCTCCCCATCAGCCGCTTCGACGACCAACAACCGGGTCAACTTCGCGGCGGGCGCTGGAACCGTCAACCCCGCAACCGACACCGGCACCATCTCGTGGGACGGCGACTTCACGATCGTCTTCTACGGTGGCCTGACGTACTGGACGGTCTCCGACCCAGTGCTCGACGTCGTGAACGGAGTCGGAACGCTCACGGGCACCGCCTCCGGATACGGCACGTCGATGGAGGACATGTCGCAGTGGGTCCCGATCGCACCAGAGACGATCGACCTCGCCACGTTCGACGGCGTCGACGTCACCGCGACGGGCATCGAGGTCTCGACGCCCGACTACCTGGGCGTCGAGGTCACCACGGCCGGATCGCCGCAGAACACCACTGCTGCGACGTGGGGCTCCTTCCCGCAGTCGCTCGTCGACTTCAACGCCAAGACGGGCCAGTCGTCGTACTGGTACTCCTCTGGTGGCGCGGCTGACCCGAAGAAGGTCGCGAAGGGCTTCTCCGCGAGCTACGCGGAGATCGCAGCACCCGAGGTTCCCGGCACGCCGGACGGCAACGTGGAGGTCGTCATCCCCGAAGCCGCAGTGACGCCGGTCGACCCCGAGACGGGTTCCTTCTCGTGGGCCTGGGCTGACCAGAACGGCGCGGACCTCGGCACCGCGGTCCAGACCGGTGACACCTTCGTCGCCAACGGCTCGATCAGCGACGTCGCGGTCACGGACACGCGTGCCGGCGGCACCGCGTCCTACGGCTGGACGGTCTCCGGCCAGTCGAGCGACTTCAGCAACGGCACCGACTCGATCTCCGCTGCGAACCTCGGCTGGGCTCCTGAGCTCATCGCGGGCAACGCCGCGAACGTGACCGCTGGCTCGGCGGCGACGGGCCTCAACACGGCGCAGCTCCTCGCGACGTCGAACGCCGCCGCGAGCGCAACGCTCGGTGCGGACCTCACGCTGACGGTCCCCACCACAACGCAGCAGGGCGCGTACTCCGCCACGCTCACCATCTCGGCCATCTCCTAGGGGCCGAGGAGTGCGCGGGAGCCCATCAGGCTCCCGCGCACTCGCACCCCGCTGCGCGAGCATCCGCCCTCGCAGCACCCCCGCTCCTCCGCATCGCTCGCTCGCTCCGCCGCGGCCCCGCCGCGAGCGCCCCACGTAAGGGACCACATGGCTCTCCCCATCCGTCTCCGCACTCGCGCCACAGCATCCGTCGTTCTCGCGACCTCGCTGCTGGCGCTGCTGTCGTTCGTCGCGCCGACCGCGGCGCAGGCTGACACGACGCAGCCGCCCGCGTGGAGCATCGACACGGTCGACGGCGACCGGGGCTCTGGGCGACCCAACTTCACCTACGACGTCAACCCGGGCGACGTCATCGCCGACTCCATGACCGTGACCAACACCGGGCCGGGCGCGCTCGAGCTCACGATCTACGCGGCCGACGCGTTCACGACCGCGACGGGCGCCGTCGACATCCTCGAGAACGGCGAGCCATCGGTGGATGCGGGCACCTGGGTCGCCCCCGGCGCAGGCTCGGTCTCCCTCGAACCGGGGGCGAGCATCGACGTGCCGTTCACCCTCACGGTGCCAGCGGATGCGACGCCCGGCGACCACTCCGCCGCGATCGTCGCCTCTCTCCTGCCCGCCGACTCCACCGACCAGGTCAAGGTCGAGCGGCGCCTCGGGCTGCGCATCGACATGCGCGTGAGCGGAGAGCTCGCGCCCACCGCCGAGATCCGCAGCCTCGCGACCGACTGGGGTGCCGCTGGCGTCAACCCCTTCGGCGGCGGCACCACCACCGTCAGCTACGAGCTCGTGAACACCGGCAACGTGCGGCTCTCGTCGCTCGAGGATCTGCGCCTGAGCGGCATCGGCGGGGCCGCCGGAGTCGCCATGACCGGCGGCGAGATCCCCGAGCTGCTCCCCGGATCGGCGGTCACGATCACGCGCGAGATCACGACGGGCGCCATCGGTCCGCTCACCGGTGCCCTCACCGTGTACCTGCAGCCCGTCGGAGCCTTCACGGACGTGCCCGTCGCCGTCACGGCCGACCTCTCGGCGTTCGCTCTGCCCTGGTCGCTCGTCATCCTCGGCGTCCTGCTGCTGGTCGCCGCGGCTGGCATCGTCTTCTGGTTCTGGTTCTGGCGTCGCCGTCGGCTCGATCTCCTCATGGCCGGCTACGACTCCGAGGCGGCGCCGGGCGCCGAGCGGCTCGCCCCTCCCCGGACTGGGGGTCAAGCGGGAGGCGCGGCGCTCGCGGTCATCGCCGGGATCGCCCTCGCCCTGGCCACCGGCATCTGGAGCCCGACGCCCGCCGTCGCGGAGCCGGCCCCCACCGCCCCGTCGGGCATCGTCGAGGTGACCATCCCGGCACCCACGGTCGCGCCCACACCGACGGGTACCTCGGCGAGTACCGCAGCGCCGACGACCGTTCCGAGCGCCGGCCAGAGCATCGCGCCGACGCTCAGCCCAGGAGCGAGCACCGGGACCGGGCCGGGAACCGGGTCGGCGGGCGGAGGCGCGGGACTCGCCAGCACCGGCACGGAGACGCTCGCGATCGCCCTCGGCGTCGGCACCCTCGCGCTGACCGCCGGCATCATCCTGCTGCTCCGCCGCAGGGGGCGCGCCGGCTGAGCCGACCCGCCCGACATCCACGCGCATCCACGACCTGACCACACGACCGAGGAACCCATGCCACTGCCACGCACGCTCCGCCGCTTCCGCCGCTCGACGATCCGTCGCGCCGGCTGGGCAGCGCTCGCCGTGGTCGTCGTCTCGGTGCTCTGGGTCAACGGGTTCCACAACATCGGCACCGCAAACGGCGCAGGCAACGAGCAGTGCGTCTCGCAGCCCGTGCAGGCCGACCCCGTGGCCCCCGTACTCCCGCAGGTCACCTCCGCGGAGCTGCCGGAGCCGCGCAGCATCGCCGGCCCGACCACCGCGTACACGCAGACCGCGGCGATCAACCCCGTCACCGACGCGGCCACCGCCGTGCAGCAGCTGCCGACGACGTTCACGAGCTCCGACGGCGCCACGACGACCGTGACCGACACGACGCGCATCCTCGCCATCAACCAGAACGGCGGCCTCGCCGCAGCCGTCATCGGCCTCGGCTTCGGCTGCAACCTCATCGGGCGCGACACCGCCACCGACATCACGAAGCTCATGCCCGGCAACGAGCAGCTGCCGCTCGTCACGCAGAACGGGCACGAGCTCAACGCCGAGTCGATCCTGCAGCTCGCCCCGACCGTGGTCGTGACCGACGCCTCCATCGGGCCGTACGACGTGCAACTGCAGCTGCGGCAGGCGGGCATCCCCGTCGTCATGGTGCCCATCGCCTACGAAGACGGCGTCGACGGCGTCGCCCCGCAGATCCAGTTCGTGGCGGATGCCCTCGGCGTGCCGGCGCTGGGGGAGAAGCTCTCCGAGCGCACGCAGGCCGAGATCGGCACGACCATCCAGCAGCTCGGCACGATGGCACCCACCGACCCGGAGAAGAAGCCACGAGTGGTGTTCCTCTACCTGCGCGGCAGCGTCTACTACTGGTTCGGCGCAGGGTCGGGCGCCGACTCGATCATCCAGAGCATCGGGGCGCGCGACGTCGCGACCGAGGTCGGCTTCGCCGGAATGTCGCCGACCAACGCGGAAGCGCTCGTGCGTGCCGCCCCCGACGTGATCATCGTCATGACCCTCGGCCTCGCCTCCGTCGGCGGCATCGACGAGGCCGTCCAGCTGCCCGGCATCGGGCAGACCCCAGCAGGAGCCAACAAGCGCATCGTCGACATGAGCGACTACGAGGTCATGAGCTTCGGCCCCCGCACAGCCTCCGTCCTCGCGGCGCTCGGCACCGCGATCTACGCGCCAGACCTCGCCTACGCACCAGAAGCGGACCCTGCCGCCAGCACCGGAACGGGCGAATGATGAGAGATGCACACGTGAGAACGGCAACACCGCCAGACACCACCCCGCCGGCCGCACCCCAGCAGCCGCAGCGCCACCGCCTCCTCGACGGGGCACAGGAGCGGTCACGGCGACGCCCCGATCCGGTTGCCGAGCCGAGGGATGCGCCGCCCCGGACCAAGAAGGCGCGAGCGTCGCTCCTCGCAGCCGTGCTCACGATCCTCCTCATCGCGGGCTGCCTCGTGTCGGCGATGATCGGCCAGCTCTACATCCCGCCGCTCGAGGTGCTCGGCTTCCTCCTCAACCAGGTCGGCATCGACGCCCTGCCGGGCCCGAGCCACGAGTTCGGGGCTGCTGCGCTCGCGGAGGTGCGCTTCCCGCGACTCGTGCTGACCGTGCTCGTCGGCGCTGCGCTCGCCGTCGCCGGCGCGCTCATGCAGGGCATCTTCGGCAACCCGCTCGCCGAGCCAGGCTCGGTCGGGGTCTCGGCCGGTGCAGCAGTCGGCGCGAGCTTCTCGATCCTCTTCAGCCTCACGTTCCTCGGGCCCTTCACGACACCGACGTTCGCGTTCGTCGCCGGCCTCATCACGACGTTCGTCGTCTACTCGCTGTCCCGCTCAGGCCGACGCACCGACGTCATCACGCTCATCCTCACGGGAGTGGCCGTCAACGCCGTCTGCGGTGCCCTCATCGCGTTCATCACCTTCAGCGCTCCCACGCAGGCGCGCGAGCAGATCGTGTTCTGGCAGATGGGCAGCATGAACGGCTCGCGCTGGGAGCAGGTCTGGCTCGTCGCGCCGCTCATCATCGTCGGGTGCATCCTCGCCATCGGCATCGGCCGCCAGCTCGACCTGCTGTCGCTCGGCGAGAAAGCGGCCCGCCACGTCGGCGTCAACGTCGAGCGCGTGCGGCTGCTGGTCATGATCTACGTCGCCCTCCTCGTCTCGGCCGCCGTCGCCTTCGCCGGCATCATCGCCTTCGTCGGGCTCGTCGTGCCGCACATCATCCGCATGATCATCGGCCCGTCCCACCGGGCACTGCTGCTCTGCTCCGTGCTCGGCGGCGCGCTGCTGCTCACGATCGCCGACCTCGGCGCGAGGACCCTCGTCGAATACGCGGACCTCCCCATCGGCATGCTCACCTCGCTCATCGGCGGGCCGTTCTTCTTCTACCTCATCCGGCGCAGCCGGGCCAAGGGCGGTGCGTGGTCGTGATCGGATCCATCCTCAGGAACCCCATCCGCAAGCCGCGCGCCACAGCGCCAGGCGATGTGGTGCTCTCCGTGCGCGACGTGAGCGTCGACTTCGGCGAGCGCACAGTGCTCGAGGGACTCGACCTCGACATCCGCGCCGGGGAGGTGCTCGCGCTCGTCGGCCCGAACGGCGCCGGCAAGTCGACGCTCATCAACGTCATCACGGCCGACGTGGATGCGCGCAGCGGCACCGTCGAGATCGACGGCCTCCCCAGCTACGCCTGGACCAACACTGAGCTCGCCATGCGCCGCGCGGTGCTCCTGCAGCAGGTCGACATCGCCTTCCCGTTCTCGGTCGAGGAGGTCGTCGACATGGGCCGCGCGCCCTGGCAGCAGGTCAGCGAGCGCGACCGCGACGACCTCATCACGGCGGGCGCGATGCGGCGCACCGACATCGACCGCTTCGCCGACCGCCACTACCCGTCACTGTCCGGCGGCGAACGCGCGAGGGCCGCGCTCGCGCGAGTGCTCGCCCAGACCGCCTCGGTCATGCTCCTCGACGAGCCGACCGCCGCTATGGACATCAAGCATCAGGAGATGGTGCTCGACCTCGTGCGCAGCTACGCGAGCACCGGATGCGCCGTCGTCATCATCGTCCACAACCTCGACCTCGCCGCCGCCTACGCCGACCGCATCGCGCTCCTCAGCCGCGGCCGCATCGTCGCAGACGGGCCGCCCGCCGACGTGCTCACGGCTGAGCTCATCTCGCAGGTGTACGAGCACCCCGTGCACATCCTCGAAGACCCCATCACCGGGTCGCCGATCGTCGTTCCCCGACGCACCCCCTCCCGACCCGCCCCCTCGACCCTCGCCGCAGAAGGGCAGAACGCATGACCGCCACCACCCCAACGGCCAGCCGCCTCTCTGGGGCGCGCTTGGCCGCCTCGATCGTCGCGGCCCTCGCGCTCGCCCTCGGTGCCCTGCTCGTCGGCGTCACCGCGTCGCCCGCACACGCCGCGGGCCAGGTGACCATCTCCGGAGAGCCCGCGGCGGATGCGCAGAGCGAGATCCAGGTGTCGGGTTCCGGCTTCCAGTCGGTGCAGGGCGGGTTCGGCGGCATCTACGTGCTGTTCGGCTGGGTCGACGATCCGAACGGCGGCTCGTGGAAGCCGAGCGCCGGCGGCGTCACGGGGGAGGACTACCGGTACGTGTACGACGACGAGACGAACCCCGTCGGCTACCAGCTGTTCGCCGCCTTCCCTGGCGGGTCGACCTCCTACGCCGCGAACGGCGGCGAGGTCGCGGCCGACGGCACGTGGTCGGGAACGCTGCGCATTCCCGGCGCCGTCTTCCAGACGTACGACCGCGACCAGAACGCGACCTCGGTCGACTGCACCACCGTGCAATGCGGCATCATCACGATCGGGGCGCACGGCGTGAAGAACACGAACAACGAGTCGTTCACGCCGCTCACCTTCGCCGGCGGTGCGGCAGCCGTCGCCCCTCAGGCCGAGGCCAGCGCCCAGCAGCCGCAGGCGGCGGCCCCCGCGGCTCCCGCCGAGCAGCCCGGCGACGCGGCGCCTGTCGCGACCTCCGCCCCCGTCGGGACGACAACGCAGAGCACAGCCGCGTCGCAGGGCCTCGGCTCCGTCGGCGACGCGCTCGCCTGGCTCGTGGTGCTCGCGCCCGTCCTGCTCCTCGTCGGCCTCACGGTCGTCGCACTCGCCGTCGGGATCGGCGCGTACCTCGCCGCGAAGAGCCTCCTCCTCGGCGTCAACCCGGCCGCACTCGAGAAGGTGCGCGGGCAGCGGGAGCGCAAGGCGCTGCAGGAGCGAGAGAAGCAGCGCAGGAAAACGGCGGCAGTCAGGCTCTCCCAGGAGCAGCGCGAGGCTCGCGCCAGGCGCAGGCTGGGCGCGGTCGGTGCCCAGCAAGCGCTCTCGCAGGTCCCCGCCGGCCCCGCGCCGCTCGAGAACGACAAGCTCGTCGACTTCTTCGCCATGGACGCTCCTTCACCGCGCCACCCGAGTCCGCTCGACGACGCCCGCGCCGACGCGAGCGTCGACGCGGGTGGCGAGGAGCGGGATGCGCCCACCCTCATCCTCTCGAGCGCGGCCGGACGCCGGGAGGACGCACGGTGACCTCAGCGACGCACCGCCTAGGCACCCCGCGCGGGCGCCGCCTGCCGGCCCCGGGGATCGGCACGCGCATCCTCGCCGGCATCGGCATCATGGGACTTCTCGCGGGAGTCGGGCTCCTGGCCGCGGACTCCGCCGAGGCGGCATCGACACCGGTCACGGGGGTCGGCCTCTCCTGGGCCATGAACGACGAAGCAGGCGGTGGCGCCTACTTCGGCGGGTGCAACTTCCTCTCCGCCGGAGCATCCGGCGACAACGGCAGCTCCGCGGTCTGGGCCGACGATCGCTTCTACTCGGCGAGCGACGGCAGCGTCACGATCACGAAGCCCGACGCCGCCGGCAACCAGGTGCCCGCCACGTGGGACTCCAGGTGCCTCGACGCAGGCGGGAGCAGAGTCGGCACGGGAGCCGGATCGACAAGCGCCAACCAGGTCAACCTCGCCGACGGCACCGGCACCGTCGACCTCGAAGCCGGCACGGCCAGCATCTCCTGGGACGGTGCCTTCACCGTGGTCTTCTACGGAGGCATGACGTACTGGTCGGTCGACGACCTCAGGCTCGACCTCACCGACGGCAGGGGCACGCTCACGGGCACCGCTGGCGGCTACGGCGCCGACATGGACGACCCGACGAAGTGGCAGAGACTCGACCCGCAGCGCGTCACGCTCGCCACGATCGATGCCACGCCGGCGGAGCTCACGGCATCCGGTGCCACCATCACCCCCGACTACCGGGGCGTGGATGCGGGCGCCGTCAGCACACCGCAGGCCCGCACGGGCGACGACTGGGGCTCCTGGCCGAAGGACTTCGTGGCGTTCCACGAAGCGAGCGGGCAGTCGAGCTACTGGTACTCCTCGGGCGGCATCGCCGACCCGAAGAAGGTCGCCGCGCCGCTCGAGCTGCGCTTCGACACGTCCCCGACGGCCACTCCCGCCTACGAGCGGGTGCCGCTCGGCTACGCGGAGGGCACCGAGGTGCGATTCGCCAACCTCGGCGAGGACATCTCCGGGGAGCCCGTGCTCCGCGCCGCGGACGGGAGCGAGCTGCAGCTGCTGCCGGGCACGACCGCGCAGATCACGGCCGGTGCCGGTCTTGGCACGTGGGACGTCGCGGACCTGCCCGAGGGTGCGCACGTGTTCACCCTCGCCGTGCGCAACGGCGCAGCCGAGACCCCGATCGACCTCGGCGCCGGCCACCAGCTCCGCATCACCGTCGTGCCGCCGCTCGGGACGACGACGCAGCCAGGAGTGACGGTCAGTGACGTCCAGGCGAACTCGTTCACGACCACCCTCACCTGGCCTGCCGACGGCGGAGGCCCGCCGACGGAGTACCAGGTGCAGCTCACGCAGGGCGGCACCGCCGTCGGCGCGATCCTGCAGGTTCCAGCGGACGCGACAGGCCAGGGAACGACGATCGTCCCCGGGCTCACCGCCGACACCGAGTACGCGATCACCGTGACCCCGTACCTCGCGACCCAGGCTGGTGCATCCGCGACGCAGCAGCTCAGCACCGGATCGCGCCCCGAACCCACCGTGCCGCCCGAGCCCACAACCGCGCCCACGACGCCCCCGAGCACCGAGCCGACCACACCCACCGACGGCGACGGCGCATCCGCCGACGGCGCGACGTTCTACTGGGGCCTCAACAAGGAGGCAACAAGCGGCGCCTACGCCGGAGGATGCAACTTCCTCGCGGCAGGCGAGGCCGGAGACACGGGCTCATCCCGCGCCTGGAACGCGAGTGAGTACCGCTCCGCCGACGGCAACGTCACCATCATCAAGCCCAACGGCAACGGCTTCGAGCAGGCGAGCTGGGCGACGAAGTGCATCGACCGCACCGGCACCGCCGTCTCGACGGCACGGCTCGGCTCCCACACGGAATCCCAGGTGCGCATCACGGGCGGCGAGGCGACCCGTTCCGGCTCAGAGCTGACCGTGCAGTGGCGCGGCAGCTTCACCGTCGCCTTCTACGGCGGTCTCACCTATTGGACGGCAACCGACCCCGTGCTCAAGGTGGACGGGAGCGGCAAGGGCACCATCACCGCGACAGCCTCCGGCTACGGGGCGTCGATGACGGATGCCTCGAAGTGGATGCCGCTGGCCGAGCGCATCATCACCCTCGCCAACCTGGCCGGCGTCGACACCAGCGGCGATGTCATCACGACTACCCCCGACTACGTGGGCGTCTCATACAGCGGCACCGGCCAGTCTCAGGGAGTGGTCGGCGGGGGCGACTCGACCGCGACAGCGCAGGCGGCACGCACGGCGCTGAACTCCAGCTACTGGGGCGCGTTCCCGTCGGACTTCGTCGACTTCCAGAAGGAGACCGGCCAGTTCTCGTACTGGTTCACCTCGAACGGCGCTCGCGACGCGTACAAGCCGACGATCCCGCTCACGGTGAGCCTCGCCGGCGACCACACGCCCACCGCGGGCGCGTACAGCGCGCCGGCCGCGCCGACGCTCACGCAGAACAACGCCTCGGGCGGGACTCGGGCTCCGAACGCGGCCGCACCCGCCCCCACCACGACGGCGCCTGCGGCCGGTGTCGCGACCGCTGGCGGGGGAGCCGCACAGTCGGAGGCTGGCCCGGTCGCCACCGCGAGTGAGGCCTCGGGCCTGCAGATCGGGGAGATCACTGCGCCCATGGTGCTCGGCGGGGGAGCAGGCATGCTCGCCATCGCCGGTCTGAACTGGTCGATCTCGCTCCTCGTCCGACGAAGGCTCGGCCTCGACCCGAACCTCTTCGGGTAGGCGCGGCTTCTGACTCGTGGGCGCCGTCGTCCGCTCGCCCAAAGTGGAGTTGTGGTCGTCAAAGTGCGCTCGTGGCGACCGCAACTCAGCTCTCGGCCTTGTGCAGGGATGCGCGCGACGTTTGCGGGGAGTCGAGGCTTCTGACTCGTGGGCGCCGTCGTCCGCTCGCCCAAAGTGGAGTTGTGGTCGTCAAGACGCGCTCGTAGCGACCACAACTCAGCTCCCGACCTTGTGCTGGGACGCGCGCGACGTTTGCGGGGAGTCGTGGCTTCCGACCCGTCGGAGCCGTCGTCCGCTCGCCCAAAGTGGAGTTGTGGTCGTCAAAAAACGCTCGTAGCGACCACAACTCAGCTCCCGACCTTGTGCTGGGACGCTCGCGACGTTTGCGGGGGCGCTCGTGTCGTTTGTAGCTCTGCGTGCTGCTCTACTCGCTGCCTTGCTACCTCGACATAGTTGTGGCGGGATGCTGTTGCTCCGCTTCCCGACCTCACCTGGCCACAACTTTGCGCTCGTGTCGCTCGTGGGCGGCGCCGTCGAGTGCAGGTGCAGGTGCAGGTGCAGGTGCGGGTGCAAGCACGGGTGCAGGTGCGGGCGCAAGTGCGGATGCGGGCGCAGATGCAGGGACAGCTGCGGGCGCGCGTGGCGGGTGCGGGTAACAGGTGCAGGTCCAGGCTCAGGCGGCGGCGCAGGGTTGTGGCCCGGTGCTGGTGCCGCTCGTCCCGACCTCGTTTCGCCACAACTCTGCGCGCACTGGCCAGGTTTGGAGCCGCTCCCGCGAGGTGCGCGAGTCGGTGCGGAGGCCTGCGGGCACGCGAGAACGGCCCGCATCCGAGTGGATGCGGGCCGTGCGCACCTGCGCGTCTGCGCACCTGCGCGTCTGCGCACCTGCGCACCTGCGCGCGTCCGCACCTGGCGTCTGCGCACCTGCGCGTCTGCGCGTCTGCGTCTGCGCGCGGTTGTCGCTAGAAGCGCGCGTCGAGCGCTTCGAAGATGCGCTCGTTGCAGGTGAAGCTCGCGTTGGCTTCGTCGAGGAGGCGCACGATGGCCGCTTCGTCGAAGGCGAGGTCGTCGAGCTGGGTGCGGTAGGCGCGCTTGAACGGCACGATCGCGGGGATCTCGGTGAAGTCGAAGAACGTCGCTTCGTGCGCGGGGAGCCCGTAGGTGCGGTCGAGCATGACGCGCATTGCCTGGCCACCGGAGAGGTCGCCGAGGTAGCGCGTGTAGTGGTGTGCGAGGTAGCGGGCCGGGTCGTCGGCGGATGCGGTGATGCGTTCCGCGTACTCGCGGGTGGCCGGGAGCTCACCGGGGAGCGGCTGCGTGAGCCGCGGAGCGAGCGCTTCCAGGTCGGCTGCGATCGAAGCGGCACGGTTCAGCTCAACGGCCGGGATAGCGCCGAGCTTGCCGCTCTCGCGCACGGGGACCGCCGCGCTCTCGAGTGCTTCGTACATGAAGCCGTACTGCTGCAGCAGCGCAGCCCAGGCGTCGATGCCGAGCTGGCCGCCCAGGAGGCGCTCGAGGAAGCGCGAGCGTTCGGCGCTTTCGTGGGCCTGCGAGGTGCGCTCGCGCAGGCGCGCGCTGATGGTCGTCGCGGTGTCGGTGACGATGGTCATGCGGGATCCCTTCGGGCGGGATCGGTGCGAGGGGATCGCACCGAAGACTGAATTCCCTCAGCTTAGGTGACCCTTACTTCTTCTGGGAATCCTCTGGGCGAAGATTTCACCCCATCGTTACACCCAGCTCTCAGCCACCTCCTCCGCACAGCGCTGCCCACGCGCGAATCCGGCGCGAGCGGCGGATGGTCGCAGCGAGAGGTCCATGGCGTTGGCCCCGAACAGGTGGTCGAGCTCAGCACCCGGGAAGATGGTCTCGACGGTGCTGCCGGTCGTGCGCAGCTCCTCGAGCTGCGCATCCAGCTGCAGGCCCCACTCGCGCGGTGTGAGGCTCTTCCCCGAGAACGGGGCAAGCACCAGGACACGGTCGAAGCCCATTGCGAGGTCGGCGTTCTCGTTTCGGCGGAAGCCGCCGTCGATGAGCCACCGATCGCCGACGCTGTACGGGAGGCCGCTCGATGTGCTCGCTGCGACGGCGTCGACGAGGTCCGCACCGCTGTGCTGGTCGAACGTCACCGGGTCGCCGGTCTCGGCGTCGACGGCGGTGAGCAGCAGCTGCCTCGCAGGCCAGTCCAGCACTGGGAGGCGGGAGGCGACGATGCTGCGCCAGCGGTCCTGCCACGATCCGTCGGCAGCCGCCAGCCGCTCGAGCGCGGATGCGCCGAGTCGTCGGCGCATGTCGGTCGCGTCCGCGGATCCGGCGATGAGCCGTTGCATCTGTTCGAGCTGGGCTGCGACCTGTTCGGATACCGCCCCCGGTGTGGGCGGGTGCCGGGGCCCGGACGGGAGGGGTCGCGCGGGCGCGGCGAGAATCGCCTCGAACAGGTCGGACGGTGTCGCCCCGGCGAGCTGAGCACCGGCGGTTGCCCCCGCCGAGGTGCCCACGACGAGGTCGGCGGACGCGACGTCGAGGCCCGCCGCGTCGAGGCCCGCGAGCACCCCGATGAGCCAGGCGTTGCCGGTTGAGCCGCCTCCGCCGAGCACAAGTGCACGGCGGGGGCTGTGTGCGTCAGACGGCACGAGCAGGGGAGCGGAGGAGGAAGGAAGGTCCATGGGGGTTGCCTTTCACACGGTGCGTGACGGGCGCTCCCAGCGCGACCTGCTTAGTCGCGAGTTCGTGAGCTGCGGGGAGCACCCACTGTTGGTCCTGCGTTCATGGGTGTCACCTCCTGGCTTCGGATCACGATGGAGAACACCCTACGCCTGGCGGGGCGGATCGCGAATCAACCGAGAGCCGAGAGCCGAGAGCCTGGCTCAGGCCTCGTTGATGCTGGCCACGAAGGCACGGGGAAGGCGGAGCTCGACTGCCAGCAGGTCGACGCTGACCCCTTCTTCGACGAGCGCTCGCAACCACACCGTCAGCTCCTCGCGGCGCGGCGCGAGCAGGGCGTGACCCGTCGCCGGGAGAAATGACTGCAGGTGAGTCAGGCGGATGCGCTGATCCCCGGTCAGCGACGCCTGCTCACGCTCGCCTGTGCTGAACCGGAACTCCCAGTCCGGGACCGACGCTGCCGTCACTTGGTTGCCGTCGCTGAGCATGCCGCCGAGAATACCGGGCCGAGGCGCGAGGCGGCCAGGGAGTGCCGTCGAAGTGGTTCGAGGTGGCCTGCGGACGGGGTGCCGTTGCTCGACGTACGCTCGATCAGATGGATGCCATGCGTGAACCACTTGAAGCTGCCCTCGAACGACTGGCGCCGGGCAACGGCGATCCGCTTGCGCGCGTCACGGCGACGCGCGACGCAGTCAGATGGCTGGAGGAAGTCGGCCTCGTGGATGCTGTCGAGCGCGCTCGCGCCGCCGGTTCGACGTGGGCGCAGATCGGAGCGGCGCTTGGCGTCACGGGAGCGACCGCGACCACGAGATTCGGCGGCACCCCGGAGGAACGCGAGGCCAGGGCGCAGCAATCGCGCGAGCGTGCGGCGCAGCGAAACAAGATCGCATCCGAGGCGATCGGCGCCACACCTCGCGGGGAGCTGCCTGGCATGTCGGTCGCCGACGCTGCCGAGAAGCTTGACGTGCAATTGGGGACGTTCCGGCGCCGCATCCAGGTTGCGCGCGAGAAGAACAGCGCAGCCTTCGCGGCCGCGATCACGGTGGTGCAGCTCTCACCCAAGCGTGAGGTCATGCGCGTCGTTGACCTCGCAGCGGCCGCGCAGATCTAGCGGCGCGCACCGCGGGGCCCGCTCACCCCAGGTATTCGCCCGCCTCGTACCTGACGTGCTGGATGACGACAGCGGCGCTGATCTCGAGCGCGGCGAGGACCGTGATGATGGCGAGCGACCACCACACTGACTTGTGGGTGCAGGCGGCGGTGATGGCGGCCGCCGAAAGGCTGAAGAACCAGACCAGGAAGTGAGCGACACCGGCTATCCACGTCGTGAGGATGGCCTCCTCGTAGTGTCCCTTGGGGGTGGTCCAGGTGTCGCTCGCGTCGGCTTCGGGGCCGTAGTGGAGGACCTCGCCGACGCTGAGCGCGAGGAAGACGCCGATGACGAGCGTCGCCGCGGCCGCGAACAGGATGATGACGGTTGCGATGCTCCACCCGAGGATCGGGCGCCAGGCCGAGGGGCGAACTGGGCGATGCTCGGCCGTGTGCCAGGTGGGCACGTCGTCGCTCATCGCACCGCGAGGTCGAGTAGAGGCCAGCCGACGGGAACCACGATGACGATGACCGAGAGCAGGACGAGCATCCCGAACGTGCGGCCGAAGGCGCGCGGACCGATGCTGGCGAAACTGACGGCGGCCCCGAGGTATGCGATCCAGGCGACGCCGAGGGCGAGGATCGCGAGGTCGGTCATGGACTTCGCCTCGCCGTAGTTCAGCGCGGCGGACGAGCGCGGATCCCGATCAGTCTCCATCGCGGCACCGTAGACGAGCATCTCCGCGATCCCTTGGCCGAGTGCGAGCGCTAAGAACCCGAGAACGAACACCCCCGATACGGCGAGGGCAATGGTCCTGGCTTCCCCGTGCGGCGCGCGTGCGCTTACCGCTGCGCTTTCCGGCTCGGATTCCACCATTGACATGGCACGAGCTTAGATCTCGTCTGCCCGGGACGCTGTGGCTCAGGGCAGAGATTCGCGGCCCTGCCGAGCGGATCGCCTCGCGGCGCCTCGCATCCCCGCGAGCGCCCGGTGACCTCGGACCCTTCGAGATCGTCCTGCGCCTGCCTCGCGTCGCGCATGCCGATCCGGCGGTTGTGCAGCGCTGCGACCCCGAGAGCCGGCACGAGCAGGACCACTCCCAGCAAGACGGCGGTCAGGAGGAATGTCAGGTCTGCGGCTCGCCCGAGCAGCTGTAGTCCGCCCATGACGGCGAAGACCATGACCAGGCGGGGGAGGAACCACAGGCGCGGCAGCTTCGGCGGCCGGCCGAACAGCGGGATCCTCTGCCCCGGGATGCTCCTGGACAGTCGGACGACGTCGACGGCGCACGCCGCCGATCCGATGGCCAGCAGCACGATGCCCCAGAAGAGTTCCATACGGCCCACACGAACACGTTGTTCTGGGTGACGCCTCACCGCGGCGGTGGGACTCGAGGACCTGGTCGCCCATGGAGGCGATGCGTCTAGGGTCTTGTTGTGTCGGTCATGATCTTCCTCACAGCGATGCTCTTCGTCGCCGCAGGCGTCATCGTCCTGGCGCTCGTGGCGAAGATCGGCACGAGCACCTCTCAGAGGCGAGGGAGCTCTGCCTCATAGAGGCTGCACGCCAGCTCGCGTGCACCGTCGGGTGAGATGACGGTGGCATCCCGAACGTGCCGAAACCCTCGCTGTTCGTAGTACGACCGCAGCACGCGGTTCTCGGTCGCGCAGTCGAGTCGAAGGAGCGGAATGCTGCCAGCCGTCGCCTGCGACCGCGCCCAATCGAGGACGCTCTCGCCGAGACCGACGCCCCGGTGCGTCTGCGTGACCACCAAGCGGTGCACGTAGAGAGCCGTGCGCGCGGTGGTGCCCCAGATCGCGGTGTCGGAATCGGAGAGGGTGACCGTCGCCACGGTGCGGTCCCCGTCCCTCACGACGAACAGGCGCCCGTGCGCCGCATCGGATTCCAGGAGCGACATCGGCACCTCGTCCTGCCACTGGTCGATGCCACGAGACGCCAACCAGGCACGCGCTTGAGCGATGAGATTCGCTACCGCGGCGACGTCAAGCTCGGACGCCGCTTCGACGCGAACGTGGTCTTCGATCATGATTCACCAACGTACGGCGCTGTTCGTGAGAGCCCTGGAAAGATGCTCGGCTTGTCCCGCACGAGCGAGCATCACTCCGGCTCGGCCCACAGGTTGAAAGTCAGGCGTTGTGACTACGCGGCGGTGTTGCGTGCCCATTCATCCTGCTCAGTCGGCCGGGACCACTCCTCGCGTGCCGCGGTAGCTTCGCGAGCGACGTCGCGCAGCCACAGCGTCGAGTCGGGCGCCCACCCTGCGATCACGGATGCGAACTCCGTATCGACGCCCACGACCTGCGTTGCCGAGGAGTAGTAGCCCAGGGCCGTGAGGTGCACGGCGTCCCAGTCCTGCGCGACGCGCTCCCAGTGCGGAATGACCCAGCGACCGTTCCGCCCAGTCGTCCGGAACCAGTCGTGGCGCCGCGACGCCGTCACCTCGGCCGGGTAGTCGCGGCAGAGCCTCGCCCAGTCGTCTGCCGACTCGATCTCCAGCACGGACCCAACGCCGCTGACCGGAATGAACGTCGCCGCAGTCCAGCCGAAGGAGTCCTCAATGAGCTCGAGCGCCGCCTCTACGGTTCCTCGGGTTTCGAGGATTGTCTGTGGCACCGACCACCAGGTTCCCGACCAGCGCGCGTGCGGATCCAAGGGGCGGTCTCGCGCTGCCCGCTGCTCCTCGTCGGCCAGCTCCCGCGTCCACGTCCGGAGGGCTGCTGCCGGGTCGGTGTGGAGCGGTGCGGCGTTCTCCGCCGGGTTCCAATCCACCGCCCACTGCTTCTTTCCCCGCGGGGAGGCGAGGCCCGGGAGCGCTGCGGCGACGAGTTCAGCGATCGGGTGGAGTGCGGCCCGGACTTCGGGCAACGCCGCAACCTCGTCGTTGCCGTCTGGTTCCTGCCAGTAGCGGGCCGAGTTGAGTGACGCGCGCAGGGCTTCCGTCACGCCCTCGGGATCGACCGTTGCCAGGTCGACGCCGCTGAGGCACGCGGCCAACTCCTCAGCAGTGGGGATCGGATCGTCCGTGGGCATGGGCGCGTGTCCGGTCAGGCTGTAGCGAACCCCCGGGTTGACGTCAACGTGACGCGCGAGTGGGAACAGGGCTGAGCCGACCGCTGGGCTGGAGTGCACGGCGTACTCGAGGCACAGCCTGCGCCCGCGGGGGCCGAGGAGCAGACGGGCGGCGACATCGCGCGCGGCTCCCGAGCATCCCATGGCCGGGACATCCGGACCGGTCACCGAAGTGCTCCGATCGATCGCTCGGTCACTCGGAAGGGGTCGTGGTTGAAGAAGCCGTTCCTGGCGTCCAAGAGGAGTCGCTGTTGCTCAGCGACCACGAAGCGGGATTCCGCGCCCCCGATGCCGACCGCGCTTCTGGTTCCGTGGTACCTCGCACCGACGCCGACTCTGTGCGAGCCAGGCTCAACGGTGACCTCGGTCGGCTGTCCCCAACGGGCCGGGTGGTCGACGTCGTCGACGCGGACGACGGGAACCGCGAAGAGAAGGAGGAACCAGGCACTGATCCAGTGGCTTCGCGGAACGACAACGACCGACGAACTCATGCATCCACCGTATCGGTCGAGGAATGAAGCCCCACCGGTTATAGCGTTGCTGGTGCAGTAATCCTGAATGTGTCTCTTCGGGAGTGCGACTCGGGCTCGCGCAGGTCTATTCCTACTGCGGGGCAGTTTCAAGCCGCTGACGATTGACCCGCCGGTTGTGGGCCACCGCCACGAAGAACCCGGGCAGGACAGCGACGGCTGCGAGCACCGCAGCCATGAACATCAGCAGCTCGGTGGCCCTCATGACGGTCAGGACGCCGTAGACGGTGGCGAACCCCATGATGACGCGCGCCACGTACCAGGCTCGGGGGAGCACCGGCGGGCGGCCGATCCACGGGATCCGGTGCTCAGGGTTCACGACCGCGTGGCGCCAGTTGTCGACGACCGCTGCCGTGCCGCCGACCACGATCAACGCGATACCCCAGAAGAGCTCCATGCCGTCCAGCCGAACATGCCGTTCTGGACGTCGGCTCAGCGCAGTCCGAGCGGGAGACGGTACCCGGACATCAGTCGTGCCGAGGAACACCTCGTCATTCCTGACGACTGCGTCCCAAGGCCTCCAAGGCGTGCCGAAGTGGCCGCAAGATGGAGGGGCCGAAGCCCCTCCATCGCAGCTACTGCAGTCCGCGGCGCTTGAGCAGCGGCTCGATGGGGGCCGGGCCGCCGAGGAGGTCGCTGACCAGCGACATCGCCTCGCGGGAGCCACCAGGCTCGAGGATGCTGCGACGGAAGCGCTCGCCCGCAGCTCGCAGGCCGCCGTCGAGCTCCGCCTGCTCCGCGAACCAGTCGACCGTCGCCGCGTCGAGCACCTCGCTCCAGATGTAGCCGTAGTAGCCGGCGCTGTAGCCGCCGGCGAAGATGTGCTGGAAGTAGGGGAGCGTGTACCGCGGCGGCACGGCGGGAAGATCGAGCCCGTAGCGGCGCAGAACGGCTTGCTCGAATGCCTCGACGTCGGTCACCTCGGCCGCTTCCTCGGGCGACAGCGAGTGCCATTCGAGGTCGATGACCGACGCAGCCAGGTACTCGCTGGTGCCGAAGCCCTCGTTGAACGACGCCGAGTCGAGCAGGCGCTCGACGAGCTCCTCCGACAGCTGCTCACCCGTCTCGTGATGCTTCGCGTAGTTGCGCAGCACCTCGGGCCACAGCATCCACATCTCGTTCACCTGGCTCGGGAACTCGACGAAGTCGCGGGGCACATTCGTGCCACCCAGGCTCGGGTAGCCGACCAGCGCGAACAGGCCGTGCAGAGCGTGCCCGAATTCGTGGAAGAGCGTCTCCACCTCGTCGAAGGTGAGCAGCGTCGGCGAGCCCTCAACAGGCTTCGGCACGTTCAACGTGTTGAGCACGACCGTCGGCTCGCCGAGCAGGCGGTTCTGCTGAATGACCGAGTTCATCCACGCGCCACCCCGCTTCGAATCGCGCGTGTAGAGGTCGAGCGAGAACAGCCCGACCTCGGTGCCGTCCTCGTTGCCCACCTCGTACACGACCGCGTCCGCGTGGTGACCGCGCAGCTCGGGCCGCTCGGTGAACGTGACTCCGAAGAGGCGGTTCGCGGCGTAGAAGACGCCGTTCTCGAGCACCGCCTTCGCCTCGAAGAACGGGCGCATCTGCGACGTGTCGACGGCGTAGTCGCGGGCGCGCACCTTCTCGGTGTAGAACGCCCAGTCCCACGGCTCGAGCGCGAAGCTCGGCTCGCCGGCCGCGGCCTGTTCGGCGTCGATGGTGGCCTGCAGCACGTCCTGCTCACGGCGCGCGTTGGCGGCGGCGGGAGTCGAGAGCTGCTCGAGGCGCGCTCGGATCGCGGATGCGCTCCCTGCGGTCGACTTCGCCGCGGCGGCCTCAGCGTGGTTCTCGAAGCCGAGCAGACGGGCCCGCTCGGCGCGCACGCGCACCATCTCGAGCGCCGTGGCCCTTGTGTCGTGGTCGCCACCGCGGCTGCCGCGCGCGGACGACGCCTCGAACAGCTTGCGTCGCGTCTCGCGGTTCGTCAGCGTCGAGAGCAGCGGGTGGCCCGTGAAGAGCACCAGCGAGATCAAGTACTTGCCGGTGAGCCCGCGAGCCTCCGCGGCAGCGGATGCGGCCGAGATGGCACTCTCGTCGAGCCCCGCGAGCTCTTCCGCGGAGTCGACGACCAGGGCGAGCGCGTTGCTGTCGGCCTGCAGCTTCTGGTCGAACTGCACCTCGAGCTCCGACAGGCGGCCGTTGAGCTCACGCAGACGAGCCGACGACGCATCGTCGAGGCCGGCACCCGCGAGGCTCGAGTTGCGGTGCAGCTTCTCGACCAGGAACGTCTGCTCGTCGGTGAGCCCTGCCTGCTCGCGGGTGTCGTACACCGACTGGATGCGCGCGAACAGTGCCCGGTTCAGCGTGATGGAGTCTTCGTGCGCGGTCAGCCGAGGCCCGATCTCCGCCTCGATCTTGTCGATGCCCGGGGTCGCGTCGCCGGAGCTGAGCGTGAAGAAGACGGCGGCCGTGCGCTCGAGGAGCTGGCCGGATCGCTCGAGGGCCTCGACCGTGTTCGCGAACGTCGCAGGCTCGGGGTTCGCCGTGATCGCCTGGACCTCCGCGAGCTGCTGCGCCATGCCAGCTTCGAACGCCGGGAGGAAGTGCTCTTCGCGCACCTCTCCGAAAGGCGGCAACTGGAAGGGAAGCGAGCTGGGGTTGGCGAACGGGTTCTCGGCGTCGAGCTGCACGGTCTGGGTCATGCTTCCAACCCTAGGCGCGACCACCGACACGGCACGCGCATCCGCTGTCCGCGCTCAGCGGACGCATCCGGTCGTGACCCCGTCCGCGAAACGCAGAGCGGAGTTGTGGTCGTTCTCACGCGATCGAGACGACCACAACTCAGCTTCGGGGACCGGGGACCGGGACAGGGAGCGGACCGGGTCGAGAGGGGATCGGAGCAGGCAGGCAGGGCCCGGCGGGGCGGAGAGGTCGAGCGGGCAGTAGGGGCTACGCGCGCAGCGGGGCGTCGTCGTTCAGGCGCGGGGCGCTGGCTCCGGGAAGAGGTCGTCGTCATCTTCGTCTTCGTCGAACACGTCGTGCTCGGGGGAGTCCCCGTCGGCGACGCCGACGCCAGCTCCGACCGGTTCCTCGGCGCCGCTCACATGCACCGAGCCGTCAGCGCGGAGCGCGACCCGCGGCCCCTGTTCGAGCTCGGCGACGGGCCGCCCCTCGAGCCAGGTGAGCGTCCACCACAGCTTCGAGACATCGTCGACGGTCGGGGAGATGACGTGCTCATGCGCGGAGCAGGCCTCGACGAACTCCGGGTACTTCTCGAGCGAGCGGGGCGGGCGGCTGCCCGCCCGCCACCGTTCGCCGATGAGCACGTCTAGCCCTCGTTCTGCTGGCGGGAGTCGACGGAGATCTCGAAGCGGACCTCGTCGCTGCGGCTGCCCATGCGCGCGGACTGCTGCAGGCCGACCTCGTCCTCGGCGTCGACCAGCCACGAGATGGCGTCGAATCCGCGCTTCGCAGCCGCGGCGAACACGGCGCCGAGGAGCTCCTCGTTGACGGCCGCCCGGTTCGAGTCGGCGCCCGAGTACTTCGCCTCGATGTTCAGCACCGTGCGCGCACCGCGGATGTCGAGGCGCTCACGGAACAGCACGTAGCCGCGGGGCTCGCCCTCGACGAACGCGATCATGCCCTCGAGGTTGCCCGTCTTGCTGGCGACGTGGCGCCACACGCCGAGCGCGCGCCCGTCGTTCGAGCTCTCGCCCAGCGCATCCACGTGCTGCGCGAACAGCGGCTGCCAGACGAAGTAGTCGGTCGGGCCCATGGCCCTGACCTCGATGCTGGGACGCGCCGCGGCGCGGTCCCGCGTTCGCTTGCGGGGCTTGGCCTTTTCAGGAACTGTCATGCCGGCCCTGACTCCTCTTCTGTCACTGACGTCGCTGCTGCACTCAGACTTGGGGGGAACCCCCAGCCTACGACGACGCTTCGGTCGGCGGGACGACGAGCAGCTCGATATCCCGGACCTCGAGCGCCTCGGCGACCTCGAAGTCGAGTTGCTCGATGCGACCGACGTGGCGGAGATCCGCGGAAGCGAGGCGAAGCAGCGCCACCGACTCCTCGGGTGCCGCGATGACCGCACTCGCCACTGGCGTCTTCTGGGAAGCCTTCGCCGCGGTCTTCGCGCCGCGGATGCTCGTGAGGGCCGTGCTCGTCAGTGCGAGGAGCGCGCCGTCCTGGTCGCCGGCCGCCGCGAGGTCCGCCGACGTCGGCCAGGCCGCCGTGTGCAGCTCCGAGTCGTGCCACCACGACCACGACTCGGCGGTCGCGAAGGGGATGAACGGGGCGAAGAGGCGCTGGAGCACGTCGATCGCCGAGCGCATGGCGGTGACGGCCGAGGCCTGAGCCGCGGCGTCCTCGCCGGCGCCGTACGCGCGCTCCTTCACGAGCTCGAGGTAGTCGTCGCAGAACGTCCAGAAGAACGTCTCGGTGACCTCGAGCGCGCGAGCGTGGTTGTAGTCGGAGAACGCCTTCGTCGCCTCGCCGACGACGCGGTTCAGCTCGGCGAGCATCGAGCGGTCGAGTGGCTCCGTGACCTCGCCGACGTGGTCGCCGTAGCCCAGCACGAGCTTCGACGCGTTGAGCACCTTGATCGCGAGGCGGCGGCCGATCTTGATCTGCGTCGGGTTCTTCGGGTCGAACGCCGCGTCCGTGCCGAGGCGGCTGGAGGCCGCCCAGTAGCGGACGGCGTCGGAGCCGTGCGCCTGGAGCATGTCGGCGGGCGTGACGACGTTGCCCTTCGACTTCGACATCTTCTTGCGGTCGGGGTCGACGATGAAGCCGGAGATCGTGGCGTTCGACCAGGGGGCGACGCCGTGCTCGAGCTGCGCGCGCAGCACGGTCGAGAAGAGCCACGTGCGGATGATGTCCTGGCCCTGCGGGCGCAGGTCGTAGGGGAAGACGAGACCGAAGAGCTCCTCGTCGGACTCCCAGCCGCCAGCGAGCTGCGGGGTGAGGGAGGAGGTCATCCAGGTGTCCATGACGTCGACCTCGCCGAGGAAGCCGCCAGCCTCGCCCCGCTGCGCCTCGGTGTAGCCGTTCGGGACGTCGGAGGACGGGTCGACGGGCAGCTGCGACGCATCCGGGGTGATGGGCGACTCGTACTGCACCTCGCCGTCGGCGTCGATGGGGTACCAGACGGGGATGGGCACGCCGAAGAAGCGCTGGCGCGAGATGAGCCAGTCGCCGGAGAGGCCCTCGACCCAGTTCTCGTAGCGCACGCGCATGAAGTCGGGCCAGAAGGAGATCTCGCGGCCGAGCTCGATGAGCCGGGCCTTGAGGTCGACGTCGGTCGCGCCGTTCTTCACGTACCACTGGCGGGTGGAGACGATCTCGAGCGGGCGGTCGCCCTTCTCGAAGAACTTCACGGGGTGCTGGATGGGCTTGGGGTCGCCGACCAGGTCGCCGGACGCCTGGAGGAGCTCGACGACGGCCTTCTTGGCGCTGAACACGGTCTTGCCGGCGAGCTCGGCGTACGCGGCCTTGCCCGCCTCGCTCGTGATGGCCTCGGGGGCATCCGCGATGAGGCGGCCGTCCTTGCCGAGCACGGTGCGGTTCGGGAGCTTCAGCTCACGCCACCACACGACGTCGGTGACGTCGCCGAACGTGCAGATCATGGCGATTCCGCTGCCCTTGTCCTTCTGGGCGAGCGGATGCGCGAGCACGGGCACCTCGACACCGAACAGGGGCGTCGTGACGGTCGTGCCGAAGAGCGGCTGGTAGCGCTCGTCGTCGGGGTGCGCGACGAGGGCCACACACGCGGGGAGGAGTTCGGGGCGCGTCGTCTCGATGAAGATCGGCTCGCCGCCCTCGCGGGCGAAGCCGATGCGGTGGTAGGCGCCCGGCTGCTCCCGGTCTTCGAGTTCGGCCTGCGCGACGGCCGTGCGGAAGGTGATGTCCCACAGCGTCGGCGCCTGGTCCTGGTAGGCCTCGCCGCGCTCGAGGTTGCGGAGGAACCCGAGCTGGCTCTTGCGGCGCGAGGAGTCGTCGATCGTGCGGTAGCTCTGCGTCCAGTCGACCGAGAGGCCGAGCTGGCGCCAGAGCTCCTCGAAGGCCTTCTCGTCCTCGATGGTGAGCTGCTCACACAGTTCGATGAAGTTGCGGCGCGAGATGGGCTGCTGGTCGGCGGCCTTGATGCTCTTGCCGTCGCCACCCTCGTGCGGCGGCGTGAAGTCGGCCTCGTAGGGGAGCGATGGGTCGCAGCGCACGCCGTAGTAGTTCTGCACGCGTCGCTCGGTGGGGAGGCCGTTGTCGTCCCAGCCCATCGGGTAGAAGACGCGCTTGCCGCTCATGCGCTGGAAGCGCGCGACGACGTCGGTGTGCGTGTACGAGAAGACGTGGCCGACGTGGAGCGAGCCTGACGCCGTGGGGGGAGGCGTGTCGATCGAGTAGATGTCGCCTCGAGTCGCGCCTTCGCGGTTGAAGCGGTAGGTGCCGGAGTCCTCCCAGCGCTCACCCCACTTGACTTCGAGGCCCTCGAGGACGGGCTTGTCAGGAATGCCCTGAGTTGAGGAAGAAGAAGGAACTGAGGGCGAGCTGGACATGCACACTCCGTGTCGATGTTGGCGGCACCGAGTCTGGGGTGCCTGTTGTGAACCCATCCAGGGTAGCGGCTCCAGGGGTGTCGCGGGTTGCCGGGCGGGTCGCGTGCGAGGGCAAGGAAAAGCCCCTCAGGGGCGCATCCTTGAGGGGCTCAGCTGCGAACACAGGGGTTCGAGCTGCCAGGAGTTGTGCGCCCCTCCGCGCCACGCGCGCGCGGAGGGGCACAGCTTGCGGCGAGTGGTCGGAGTCCCGCTCGCCGCCGTCTTTCAGGCCCCGATGGGGGCCTTGGTCTGGGTGGATGCGGCAGCCGCGTCCAGCGCACCGTGCACGGCGTCGAGCTCGGTGTAGAGCGCCGCGGGGACCTTCTCGCCGATGCTGTCGAAGTACTCGCGGGTCACGCCGACCTCCACGAGCCACGACTCGGGGTCGACCGTGAAGATCTCCTCGAGTGCGGCGGGCTCGAAGCCCTCGAGGCCCGAGATGTCGATGTCGCTCGTCACGGGCAGCTGGCCGATGGGGCTCTCCAGCGAGTCGGCACGGTTCTCGAGTCGGTCGACGATCCACTTCACGGCGCGCACGTTCTCGCCGAAGCCGGGCCAGAGGAACTTGCCGTCCTGGTCCTTGCGGAACCAGTTGACCTGGAAGATGCGGGGTGCCTTGTCGCCGAGGTCGGCGCCGATGTTCAGCCAGTGTCCCCAGTAGTCGGCCATGTGGTAGCCGGCGAAGGGCTGCATGGCGAAGGGGTCGCGGCGCAGGATGCCCACGGGGCCCTCTGCGGCCGCGGTCTGCTCGCTGGCGAGCGTCGCGCCGAGGAAGCAGCCGTGCTGCCAGTCCTTCGACTCGAAGACCAGCGGGACGTTGCTCGCACGGCGGCCGCCGAAGAGGATCGCGTCGACGGGCACGCCGTCGGGAGCCTCCCAGGCGGGGGAGAGGGTCGGGCACTGCGAGGCGCGCACCGTGAAGCGGGCGTTCGGATGCGCGGCCTTCGTTCCGGACTCGGGAGTCCAGTCGTTGCCCTGCCAGTCGATGAGGTGCGCGGGCGCCTCGTCGGTCATGCCCTCCCACCAGACGTCGCCGTCGTCGGTCAGCGCGACGTTCGTGAAGATCGTGTTCGTCGTGATGGTCTCCATCGCGACGGGGTTGGTGTGGTAGCCCGTGCCCGGTGCGACGCCGAAGAACCCGAACTCTGGGTTGATGGCGTTGAGTCGACCGTCGGCCGCCTTGCGCATCCACACGATGTCGTCGCCGAGCGTCTCGACCTTCCAGCCATCGAGCTTGGGCTTCATCATCGCGAAGTTCGTCTTGCCGGTCGCGGAGGGGAACGCACCCGTGAGCGTGTAGGTCTTGCCCTCAGGGCTCGTGACCTGGATGAGGAGCATGTGCTCGGCCATCCAGCCCTCGTCGTGCCCCATGGCCGACGCGATGCGTAGCGCGAAGCACTTCTTGCCGAGGAGCGCGTTGCCGCCGTACCCGGAGCCGTAGGAGATGATCTCCCGCGTCTCGGGGAAGTGGGTGATGTACTTCGACTCGTTGTGCGGCCAGGCGACATCGGGGCGGCTCGAGCCGTCCTCGAACTCGAGCGGGAAGCCGACCGTGTGCAGCGCCTTCACCCAGTCGCGTCCTGGCGTGAGGTGCTCGAGGGCGCCGTCGCCGGAGCGGGTCATGAGGGCCATCGACAGCACGACGTACGGGGAGTCCGTGATCTCGACGCCGTACTGCGTGATCGCACCGCCGAGCGGGCCCATCGCGAAGGGAACGACGTACATGGGGCGGCCGCGCATCGAGCCGTCGAAGAGGCCGCTCAGCTCGGCCTTCATCTCGGCCGGCGCACGCCAGTTGTTCGTGGGGCCCGCGTCTTCCTCGTTCTCCGAGCAGATGTAGGTGCGGCTCTCGACGCGGGCGACGTCGCCGGCGTCGGAGCGGGCGAGGTAGGACCCGGGGCGGAGCTCTTCGTTGAGCTTGATGAGCGTGCCTGCTTCGACCATCTCGGCGGTGAGGGCGTCGATCTCGGACTGGGAGCCGTCGCACCAGACGATGCGGCTCGGCTTCGTCAGTGCGGCGATCTCGCGGACCCAGTCGTTGACTTCCGGGTTCGCTGCCCGCTGCGGGACGTCGAGGTGGTCATGTGCCTGTTCAGTCATTTCGATGCTGCTTTCACGGTTCTGCATGCGAGCTGTCTCCGTCTCGCATACGTGCATGGCGTCGTACACCCAGTGTTGACCTGCGCCGGACGCCCCGGGATGGAGATTGGCCGAGAAAAATGGCAAAATTTCACACATTAGCAATTCAGATGCCCGGAGGCACCCATGAGCGGACTCGGTCCTTTCCCCGCTGCGCAAAAAATGACAGCAACCACAGGGAAAGGCGGCGCAGTGGATTCCCTCCTGCTCGGGCGGCGCATCCGCTACTACCGCAAGGAGCGCTCGCTCACGCTCGAAGCGCTCGGCGAGAAGACCGGGCTGCTCGCCAGCCAGCTCTCGCTCATCGAGAACGGCAAGCGCGAGCCGAAGCTCTCCGTGCTGCAGCAGCTCGCCGAGGTGTTCGACGTCGACCTGAGCGAGATGCTCGCCAACACGCCGCCGGATGATCGCTCCCGCCTCGAGATCGAGCTCGAGCGCGCGCAGACCTCGACCGTCTACCAGGAGCTCGGGCTCCCGCGCATCCCCTCGACGAAGTCGCTCTCCGACGAGGTGCTGCGCGCCCTCACCGGCATGCACAGCGAGATCGTGCGCCGCCGGACCGAGGCGAGCGCGACGCCCGAGGAGGCGCGCCGCGCCAACACCGAGCTGCGGCTCGCGATGCGCGCCCACGACAACTACATGCCCGACCTCGACAAGCTCGCCGACGAGCTGCTCAGCAGGGTGGACCACACGCGCGGCGCCCTCATGCACCACTCGGTCGGCAAGATGGCCGACCACCTCGGGTTCCAGCTCATCTACGTCAACGACCTGCCCAGGTCCACGCGCTCCATCACCGACCTGGAGAACGGCCGCATCTACCTGCCGCCAGCCTCCATCCCCGGCGGGCACGGGCTGCGCGCGATGGCGCTGCAGGCGATGGCGCACCGGGTGCTCGGCCACCGCCGCCCCGAGGACTACGCCGACTTCCTGCGCCAGCGCCTCGAGATCAATTACTTCGCGGCGGCCTGCCTCATGCCGGAGGCGCGTTCGGTCGCGTTCCTCCGCGACGCGAAGGAGCGCCGCGACATGGCCGTCGAGGACTTCCGGGACGCGTTCGGCGTGACCCACGAAGCCGCCGCCCTGCGCATGACGAACCTGCTCACCTCGCACCTCGACATCAAGCTGCACTTCCTGCGCGTCGACGACAAGGGTTCCATCTCGAAGGCCTACGAGAACGACTCCCTCCCGCTCCCGCAGGACGTCACCGGCTCCGTCGAGGGCCAGTTCGTGTGCCGGAAGTTCTCGGCCGTGAGCGCCCTCGCCCGGACGAACCGGACCACGGAGACCTACCAGTACACCGACACCCCTGCCGGCACGTTCTGGTGCTCCACCCAGACCGGGCACGCCGACGCCGGCGAGTTCTCCATCACGATCGGCGTGCCGTTCGACGAGGCCCGCTGGTTCCGCGGGCGCGACACGAAGCAGCGCGCATCGTCGACCTGCCCCGACGGTGCATGCTGCCGCACGCCGGGGGCTGAGCTCAGCGAGCGCTGGTCGGCGAAGGCCTGGCCGAGCGCCCGAGTGCACGCGCACGTGTTCTCGCCCCTCCCGACGGGCGACTTCCCCGGCGTCGACCAGCGCGAGGTGTTCGAGTTCCTCGAGCGCCACGACATCGACGCGGACACGGCGACCGCCGACGCGTAGCCGGGAGCCGGGCTGGGAGTCGGGACCCGGTGCTCAGTCAGCGCCGTCGGCGTCTGGAACCAGATCACCCGTGCGCGCGTCCCGAAGCTCCACTCGCGTGAGCTGCCCGGCATCCACCCGCACGGTCAGGTAGGTGACCCGCGGCTGTCGGCGACGGTCGGTGGGGGAGCCGGGATTGAGGAGGCGCAGCCCGGTGGGGGTGGTCGTGTCCCACGGGATGTGGCTGTGCCCGAAGACCAGCACGTCGGTGTCGGGGAAGAGCGTGTCCATGCGGCGCTCCCGCCCCGCCTTCTGCCCGGTCTCGTGGGTCATCGCGAAGCGGACGCCATCGAGTTCGACGCGGGCGACCTCCGGCAGGCGCTCTCGCAGCTCCGGGCCATCGTTGTTGCCCCATACGCCGACCATCCTGCGCGCCCGAGCCTGCAGCGCATCGAGCGTGTCGCTGTCGACCCAGTCACCGGCATGGAAGACCACGTCCGCACGTTCGATCGCTCGCCAGAGCACCTCCGGGAGGGCCTTCGCACGCTTCGGGAGGTGGGTGTCGGCGATGATCACGACGTCCAGAGTCATACGTCCATGCTCGCAGCTGCGCCGGGATTCCTCCCGATGTGGGGGAAGAGGATCTGGGGGAAAACCCCCGCTGAGGTGTGAGGGATGCTCCGTGTCGCGGCGAGGCGCGCGACCATAGCGTTGTGGACATGAAGAACAACGTCAAGCAGCTGAGTCTGACCTCGCTGCACCTCGCCGCCGGCGGCGTCATCGCGCCGCTCCTCCTCTCGCTCATGTTCGGCCTCCTCGGACTCGGCGTCGGACTGCTCTTCGTGCTGGGCTTCGGCGTCGTCGTCCTCGCTGGCCTCGCGTTCTCGTTCCGCGGCGTCTCCGCCTTCGAGCGGCGCCGGGTGGCGGCGCTCTACGACCGGCCGCTCGACGACGCCGGGATGCGCCGCTCGCGTCGCCGCGACGGCTGGCGGTTCGTGCTCACGCCGCTCGTGCAGTTCGCCGACGGGGCGAACTGGAAGGCGATGCTGCACCTCGTGATCGTCGCGGTGCTCGGAACGCTCTCCCTCGGCGCCCTGCAGCTCGGCGTCTCCGGCGTCTTCGCGCTCTTCTCGCCGCTGCAGAACCGGGAGACCCTGACCGTCTGGGGCATGGACTTCGCGGTCACCCCGTTCATCGGCCTGCTCATCGGCATCGGCATGCTGCTGGTCGCCGTCGCCCTCATCGTCGCGTTCGCCTACGTGCAGCGCGCGGCGTCCATCAGCCTCCTCTCCCGCGACCGGGAGCAGCAGCTCGAGGAGGAGGTGCGCGACGCGGGGCGTCGCCGCACCGTCGCTGTTCGCGGCGCCGCCACGGAGCGCGACCGCATCGAGCGTGACCTGCACGACAGCGTGCAGCCGAGGCTCGTCTCGATCGGGATGACGCTCGGCATGGCCAAGCAGAAGCTCGGCTCGGATCCCGCCAGGGCTGCCGAGCTCATCGACGAGGCGCACGCCTCGACGAAGGATGCCGTCACCGAGCTGCGGCAGCTGGCCCGTGGGTTCCAGCCCGCCGTGCTCACCGACCGTGGCCTCGACGCCGCGCTCTCGGGGCTCGCTGCCCGCTCGCACATCCCCGTCGTACTCGACGCGCAGCTCCCCGGACGCTGCTCGAAGGATGCGGAGGCCGCCGTCTACTTCGCGGTCGCCGAGTCGCTCGGCAACGCGGCGAAGCACTCCGGTGCCTCGGAGATCTCGGTGCAGGTCCGAATGCGCGGCTCGATGCTCTGGGCCCGCATCCAGGACGACGGACATGGAGGGGCACGTCTCGTCCCTGGCGGCGGACTCGACGGGGTCACCGACCGCATCGAAGCGGCAGGCGGCGCGATCATGATCTCGAGCCCGCCGGAAGGACCGACGACGATCGAGGTGAGCGTGCCATGCGCATCCTGATCTGCGAAGACTCCGCGCTCCTGCGGGAGGGCATCGCCCGCCTGCTGGAGGACGCCGGCCACACCATGGTGGGCATCCTCGCCGACGACGGCAGGCTCGACCGGCTCGTCGCCGAGACCGACCCGGAGCTCGTCATCCTCGACGTCCGCCTGCCACCAGGGTTCACCGACGAGGGCATCCGGGCCGCGCTCCGGCTCCGGGCCACCGACCCGGGCCTCGCCGTGCTGGTCCTCTCGCAGTACGTGGAGGAGCGGTACGCGTCGGAGCTCATCTCGAGTTCGAGGGGCGGGCTCGGCTATCTCCTGAAAGACAGGGTCGCCGACGTCGAGCAGTTCCTGGCCGGCGTCGACAGCGTCGCGGCCGGCGGCACGGTGCTCGACCCCGAGGTCGTCGCCCAGCTGCTCGCCAGGAAGACCAGGGATGCGCGTTTCGAGCGCCTCACGCCCCGCGAGTCCGAGGTGCTCGGGCTCATGGCCGAAGGCCGCTCCAACCACGCGATCGCCGAGGCGCTCCACGTCAGCGCGGGGAGCGTCGAGAAGCACATCTCGGCGGTCTTCCAGAAGCTCGAGCTCGACCAGGGCGACGGCGGCAACCGCAGGGTGCTCGCCGTGCTCGCCCACCTCGACGGGCAGGGGCATGCGCCCCGCCCGCAGCCACAGACACACCTCGATGGACAGGGCCTCACCGCCCGCGCCACGAACGGAGAACTCCGATGACCACACCCACTCTCGAGCCCGACACCCGCCCAGACGCGGACGCCGACGGCATCAGCCCGAAGCGATTCGGGTGGATCACCATCACGGTCGCGATCATCGGCGGCATGGTCGTCGCCGGAACCGTGACCAGCGGATTCTTCGCCAACCTCCGCGACGTCCTGCGCGACGAGACCACGATCAGCCAGTCGATCGCCGGCGTCACCGCGCTGCGCGTCGACATCGACTCGGTCGGCATGGAGATCGAGTTCGGCGACGTCTCGCAGGCCGAGCTGCGTGTGCAGTCGAAGGGGTTCACGAAGGCCGACGCGTGGCAGCTCGTGACCGAGGGCGGCGAGCTCGTCGTCGAGCGGGTGGGCGGCAGCAGGAACGGCGGCGGGTTCGGCGAGGAGGAGCTCTCGCTGACCCTCCCGGAGAGCCTGGAGGACGGGAAGCTGGACGCGCAGGTCAACGTCACCTCGGGGGCCGCGACCATCGACGGCGACTTCGGGGACCTGGTCATCGAGACGAACTCGGGTGCGAGCGACTTCGAGGGGTCGGCTGCCAACCTGAGCCTCACGACGGGGTCTGGCGCTTCCAACATCGACGCCGAGGTGCCGGGGGATGTGACGCTCGCCGCCAGCTCGGGGGCCCTCAATGCCATCTTCGGGGGAGCGGCCCCGAAGAGCACCGACATCTCCATCGAGTCGGGCTTCGGAAGCGTCTCGCTGCCGGACGGCACCTACAAGCTCGAGACGGGCTTGAACGAGTCGGGGATGGCGAACGTCAATGTCCGGCAGTCGGACTCCGCCAAGAACACGCTCTCGGTGTCGGTCGGCTCGGGGTTCCTGACGGTCGAGTAGGCGGTACCGGCGGCGATGCGCCCGGTCGGCTCAGCGCACCTCGAGGCTCTTGTGGGCGTCGAGGAGCGCGCGGCTGGCCGGGTGCTTCGGCGTGGAGAACAGCTCGGACACGGATGCCGTCTCGACGATCTCGCCGTCGCTCATGACGGCGACTCGGTCGGCGAGCTGCGCGACGACGGCGAGGTCGTGCGAGATGAACACGCAGGCCAGGCCCAGCTCGTCGACGAGTCGTTCGAGGAGCGCGAGCACCTGCGCCTGCACGGTCACGTCGAGGGATGAGACGGGCTCGTCGCACAGCAGCACCTCGGGTTCGGGGGCGAGCGCGCGGGCGATGGCGAGGCGCTGGCGCTGGCCACCGCTCAGGTGGAGCGGGCGGAGACCGGCGATCGAGCCGTCGAGCCCGACTCGCTCGAGCGCCGCGTCGATGGCGGCTCGCCGCGTCCGGACGGACGTCGAGCGCCCAGCGGTGAGCGCGTCGGCGAGGATCTCGCCGACCGTGCGCCGAGGATCGAAGCTGGAGAGCACATCCTGGGGTACGGAGCCGAGATTGGCCCGGCGGGAGCGGCGCAGGCGCTCGGGGGCGGGGCTCCAGGCGACGCCGAGGAACGACACGGTGCCCGCGTCCGGCCGCTCCAAGCCGAGCGCGATGCGGGCCAGCGTCGACTTGCCGGAGCCCGAGCTGCCGACGATCCCGAGCGTCTCGCCGCGCGAGAGGGTGAAGGACGCCTCCCGCACGGCCTGGATGGGCGCGCTCCCCGCTCCCCGGAAGGTCTTCGAGACGCCTCGCACCTCCAGGAGCGGCCCAGGCGCATCCACCTCGGGCGCGGCCCTGAGCGAGTCGAGAGCCGCCTTCGGCTGCGCGGCGAGCAGCTGGCGAGTGACCCTGTGCTCTGGAGCGGTGAAGAGCCGCGCCGTCGGCGCCGTCTCGACGATGAGTCCTGCGCTCATGACGGCGACCCGGTCGGCGAGGCGCTGGACGATGCCCAGGTCGTGGGTGATGAAGAGCATCGTCATGCCGTCGGCCTTGAGCGCGTCGAACAGCTCGATCAGCTGCGCCTGCACGGCCTGGTCGACGGAGCTCGTCGGCTCGTCGGCGATGAGCAGCTCGGGTTCCCCCGCCAGGGCGGCGGCGATGAGCACACGCTGTCGCTGGCCGCCGGAGAGCTGACCGCTGCGGCGGCGCGCGATCGACTCGGGATCCTCGAGTCCGGCCCGCCCGAGCAGTTCGAGGACGCGGCTGCGGCGCGCCTGGCGCCCGAGGTCGGTGTGCAGCCGCAGCGCGTCGTCGACCTCGCGCCAGATGGGGCGGAGCGGGTCGAGCGCGACCAGCGCATCCTGGTGCACGAGCCCGACGCGACCGCCGCGGATCGACCTCCAGTCGCCGTCGCCGCTCGCCAGCGGCAGGTCGACGCCGCCGAGGCTGAGCGTGCTGGCCTCCACTCGGGCGCCGTCGCCGCTCAGCCCGAGCAGCGCCCTGGCGGTCACCGACTTGCCGGAGCCCGACTCGCCGACGAGCGCGAGGCACTCGCCGCGTCGCACGTCGAAGGAGACTCCGCGCACCGCCTCGAAGTCGCCGAAGGAGATACGCAGCTCTTCTGCCCGCACGGTCAGCGCTTCCCGCTGGGGTACCGGGCGCGACGCGTCGCTCATCCTGCCTGCCTCGTGCGCTGCTGCATGATGCGACCGAGCATCGTCGCCATGACGGCCGCGCCCACGATCGCGGTGCCAGGGAAGATGGTGAGCCACCAGCTGCCGGTCGGCAGGTAGAGGCGGCCTGCGGAGAGCATCGATCCCCATTCCGGGCTGGGTGGCGGTTCGCCGAGGCCCAGGTAGCTGAGCGCAGCCGCCCACACGATGGCCTGGCCGAGGCCGAGCGTGGCGAGCGAGAAGAGGGGCCAGGCGACGTTCGGCAGCAGCGTCCTCGTGAAGCTGTGCCAGCGCGACCTGCCGAGCACGAGGTCCGCCTCCATGTAGGCGCTCGCCCGCACGCGCAGCACCTGAGAGCGGATGAGGCGCGCGTAGCCAGGGGCAGTGGAGAGGCCGACCGCGATGGTCGTCGTGACGACGCCAGGGCCCGCGAGCGTGATGAGCAGGAGCGCGAGGAGGATGCCTGGGAAGGCGAAGAAGACCTCGACGATCCTCGTCGTGCCGAAGTCGAGCCATCGGGGTCCGAGGCCCGCGGCGAGGCCGAGCACGGCGCCGAGGAGGAGCCCGATCACGGTTGCGAGGGCGCCGATCGTGAGCGACGACGAGGCGCCGTGCACGATGCGGGTGTAGACACCCCTGCCGGACTCGTCCGTGCCGAGCGGATGCGCGGGGACGGGAGGCGAGAACGCATCGGCGGGGTTCACGGCGAGCGGGTCGCCGGGGGCGAGGAGCTGCGGGAAGACCGCGGCGAGCAGGTAGATCGCCGCCACGGCGAGCCAGACGCCGAGCCAGAGCCCGCGCCGCGAGCGGGAGCCGGTGCGGGTGCGGCCGTCGCGCTGTCCCGTCGTGCCCGCACGAGCATCCCGAACCGCGGCCGCGTCGAGACTCATGCGGTCACGCCCGCTCGGTCGCGGGAGCGCGGATCGATGACCGGCTCGATCAGGTCGGTGAGGACGGTCACGAGCATGTAGGCGGCCGCGACGACGACGAGGACGCCGATCACGTAGGGCACGTCCCTCGCACCGACCGCGGCGAGCAGAGAGCGGCCGAGTCCTGGCCTCGCGAAGATCGTCTCGACGACCACTGCGCCGGAGACGAGGGAGCCGAGAGCCCAGCCGCTGAGGCCGGCTGCGGGGATCGCCGCGTGGCGCAGCACGTGCCGCCAGAAGATGCCGCTCGGCCCTTCGCCGCGCGCTCGCGCGGCCAGCACGAACGGCGACTCGAGGGCGTCGAGCATCTGCTCGCGCATGACCTGCCCCAGGTACCCGGCGAGGGGGAGCGCGAGGGTGACGCTCGGCAGGATGAGCCCGGAGAGTCCCGGACCCGAGACGGCGACGGGGAGCCCGAGCATTCCAGCGAAGATCAGCACGAGCACGGAGGCCAGCCAGAAGTGCGGCACCGCTGCCGCGACGACCTCGAGCGTCGATGCGATGCCCCACGCGATTCGGCTCCTCCCGGTCGACCACCAGGCCACGGTGAGCGCGATCGCCCAGGCGAGGAGGAGGGAGAGGCCGGCGAGGGCGAGCGTGCCGGGCAGCTGCTCGCCGATGAGCGACGCGACGCTCTCGCGCTGGGCGTAGCTGAAGCCGAGGTCTCCGGTCGCCGTGCGCCACAGCTGCGCGAGGTACTGGAGGAAGAGCGGCTGGTCGAGCCCGTTCTCGGCGCGGGCCTGCGCGACGGCCTCGGCGCTCGCGTTGGAGCCCGGCCCGCCGAGGATCGCGAGCACGGGGTCGCCAGGCACGGCGCGCACCGCGAAGAAGGTGACGGTGACGACGGCCCACAGCACGAACACCGCGCCGCCGAGACGCAGGAGGATGCGCGGAATCAGCGGCAGCAGGCGTGCCGCGCGAGATCGCGCATCCTTTGTCATCGCTCGATTGTCTCGTGCGCCGTGCTCAGTCGTGGCCCAGCTACTCGATGGTGACGTTCACGAGCGAGGGCACGTTGACGTTCGGCTGGAGGCGGAAGCCGTGCACGTTGGCGCCGTAGGCGAACTGCACCGTCTGGTCGTAGAGCGGGATGACGGTGCCGCTGTCGATGATGAGCTGCTGGGCCTCGCCGTAGAGCCGCTCGCGCTCGGCGTCGTCACTGGTCTTCGCGGCCGCGTCGAGCGCCTCGTCGAGAGCGGGCAGCGAGAGGCCGGTGTTGTTGGCGTGGTAGCCGCTCGGGGCGGGGGTGATGCTGTCGGTCGAGTAGACGATGCGGAGCACGTCGGCGGAGTTCTTCGAGTACGGCGCGACGATGGCATCGAACTCCCACGTGCCGCTGCGCTCGTACCAGGTCGAGAGGTCGAGCAGCTCGAGCTGCACATCGAAGCCCACCTCGGCGCTCGTCGCTCCGATCTGCTCGAGTACGGAGATCTCGGCCGGGATCGACTGGTTCGTGGAGACCGGGAATGCGACCTCGAGGCGCTCGCCGTTCTTCGTGCGGACGCCGTCGGCGTCGCGCTCGGTCCAGCCGGCCTCGTCGAGCAGCGTGGATGCGCGTGCCGCGTCGAACCCGAAGGAGTCGGGGTGCGAGGTCGCGAAGGGCGTTGCGCTCGAGAGCACGGAGGTCGACCGGTCGAGGGTTCCGAAGTAGAGCGACTCGACCGCAGCGTCGATGTCGGCGGAGGCGGCGAACGCCTCGCGCACCTTGGGGTCGTCGAAGGGTGCACGCGTGGTGTTGAGCTCGATGCGGGCCGTCACACCGGGGCGGGCGCCGATGAGCGTCTCCTCCGTGCCGTTCGCCTGGAACTGCGAGAGCGCATCCGGTTGCACGGAGTCGATGATGTCGACCTGGTCGGACTGGAGTGCGGCGAGGCGGGTGGCGGCGTCCGGGATGAACTTCCACTCGATGGTGCCGACCGTCGCTCCGGGCTGGCCCTCGCTCGTCACGCCGTCCTCCGGCGCTGACGTGTGGTTCTCGTTGCGAGTCAGCACGACCTGGGACTGCTTCTCCCACGACGCGACCTGGAAGGCGCCGGTGCCGATCGGGGCGAGGCAGTTCTCCTCGGTCCCGCGCTCGAGCCCGGCTGGGGACTCGATGGCCAGCCAGGTCTGTGCGAGCGACTCCAGGAGCGCGCTGTCCGGCTCGCTGAGGTCGAAGCGCACGGTGCGCGCGTCGACTGCGACCGCTTCGGAGACCTTCCCGAGGGCGAGGATGGCCGTCGAGGAGGCGGTCTCGGGGTTCTTGATGTGCTCGACGTTCGCCACGACGGCGTCCGCGTCGAACGGGGTGCCGTCGGTGAAGCTCACGCCTTCTTTGAGGGTGATCGTCCAGCTCAGCTGGTCGTCAGACGCTTCGGCTCCTGTTGCCAGCCATGGGATGATCTCCCCTGCGTCGTTCTTCGAGAAGAGCGACTCCAGGAACTGGTTCGCGAGGATCGCCTGGGGCCAGTTGCCGCCGACGTGCGGGTCGAGGCACGTGGGCTCAGCGTCTCCTGAGGCGTACCTGAGGGTTTGCGGCTGGTCCGACGAGGTCGCCTCGCTGGAGCATGCGGCAAGTGGCACGATGAGGGCTGCGGCGAGGGCGAGGAGCGCGATGGGCTTCGCCGCGCGGCGGGTGGCTGATGCTGGCACTCGGAGAGTGTAACTGCTTATTTGAACACCATGCAGAAATGAGAAGATGATGACGGAGCACGAGGAACGGGTCGCGCGTCGAGGCCGACCCTCCGCGTCGAGTCGCGAGACGCTCGAAGAGGCCGCCCTCGAGCTGTTCCTCGAGCAGGGCTACGAGCAGACGAGCGCGAGCGACATCGCCCGCCGTGCCGGCGTCGCGAGAAGCTCGTTCTTCAACTACTTCGCTGCCAAAGCCGACGTGCTGTGGGTCGGTCTCGACCCGCTCCTCGCCGAGGTTCCTCTCCGGCTCGAGGCCGCGGCGACCGAGCTCGTCGCGCGCGGCGTTCCGAAGAGGGGAGACGGTCTCGAGACGCTCCGGAAGGTGCTCCTCGAGATCGCCGACACGGTGCAGCCCGAGACCGTCCGCTGGGCGGGCTCGCTGCGCAGTGTGGCAGGCACGAGTGCAGACCTCGCCGCGACGGGCACGAAGCGCGCGCTCGCCCAGCAGTCGGCGCTCACGGACTTCCTCGCCCGAGCAGAGCCTGGGCTGGGCTGGTTGCAGCGAACCGTCTGCGCAGGCTCGATCATCTCGGCGACCATCGCCGCGACCGTGTTCTGGATCGAGGAGGGGCCGACCCGAGGCAGCTTCTCGAGCGTCGTGGACGAGGCGAGCGCCCCGATCTTCCTGGCGTACTCGGCCGCGTAGGCCTGCGGTGCTGAAGGCGTTCGGCCTCGAGACGCCCGCTGCAGCCTGGTGTCCTCTGATCTGGAGCTTGGTGGTTCGATTCTGTCTTCGAAGAACACCGATAAATTCCTGGTCAACAGACACCAAGTGACGCTCTGGGTGCTAGGCTCGAGGTGATCCCGGGGGGGAGGTCATCATGGTTCTTGGGCAGGCTGGCACGGGGCGCAACGAGGCGGCCTCCAGGCGGTCGTCGCCGGAGACCGCGACGGTCGACGCGCTCATCGCGGCCCCCGGCACCGCCCTGGTTTTGCTGGCGATGGAGATTCCCGTGGTGATCGCGGAGCTCGCGAGCCGTCGGCGCGCGCTGGACGCGGCGTTGGTCGAGGTTGCGGGGGAGGTGCTTCGACGTGACGAGGAGGGCTCGTCGCGCGACGAGCTCGTCCGGAGCATGGGCTTCGCCAACCTCGCGGAGATGCTCCAGCAGCTTCTGGGGGTCCCCTGCGCCGAGGCCGGGTCGCTGGTTCGCGTCGCGGAGACCACCCGCGCCCCGATGAGTCTGACGGGCGAGCATCTCGGGCCGGCACATCCGGCCGTTGCGACGGCGCTTGCAGCCGCGCAGATCTCGCTCGCGCAGGCGTCCGCGATCGTGCAGGGATTGAAGCCCGTGAACGGCCGTGCCGAGCGAGCGCATCTCGACGCGGCTGAGGCAGAGCTTGTCGACTCGGCGCGGGGCGTGAACCCAGAAGATCTTGCCCCGGCAACTCCGGAACTGCTTCGGGTCCAGGCCGCGCAGTGGGTGGCGTTCCTCGACCCCGACGGCACGGAACCGCTCGCGGAGCGCGTTGCGCGCAAGCGGGGATTCTGGATGCGGGAGCGTTCGGATGGCACGGTCACGGGGCGATTCGTTGCGACTCCGGAGCAGGGGGAGCTGCTCCGGAAGGTGTGCGAGACGGTCACCTCGCCCCGCCGCAAGGTTGCCTTCGAAGATGCCCCGCCCATCGGGAGCGCTGGCGCTGACGGACGCGGTGCCGAGGGAATCGACGCGGCGGACGTGGACGTCTCGCATCCAGATGAGCAAATCCCCGACCGACGCACGCCAGCCCAGCAGCGCATGGACGCCGTGGAGTCGGTCTTCGCGCGATTCGCGGAAGCCCCGGACGCTCCCCGCGCGGGCGGAGAGGCGCCCACCGTGGTCATCACCACGACGGACCCTGGCCTGAAGGGAGAGGCCAAGCGCCCGCTCGACGTGCCGCATCTCGAGCGCACCGGAACGCCAGTGCCGCCGAGCCTGGTCGCGAAGACCCTCTGCGACGGGTTCGTGCAGGTGGCGCTCCTGGGTTCCAACGGAGAACCGTTGAGACTCGGCCGCCGTCAGCGGTTGTACAGTCGCGCGCAACGCCGAGCGCTCGCCTCCCGCGACGGGGGCTGCATCACGCCGGGCTGCTGGAAGCCGCCTGGCATGTGCGAAGCGCACCACACCACGCCGTGGGTTGAAGGCGGCGTCACGAACGTCGACGAGGGAGTGCTCCTCTGCAGCTTCCATCATCACCTGGCCCACAAGAACCAGCTCGAAATCGTGCGCGACCGGACGGGCAGGTGGCGAGCCCTCCGACCGGGCTGGGAGTATCGACTCTTCCGGCGCAGAACTCTGCGCGGCTCAGCACTGCAGGAGCCGCTTCACGGAAGCTGACTGCAGGCGAGACCGTCGCGCGGGACCGCAGTTCTCGCAAGGTTCCGGACAGCGCTGCTCGAGGGCCTTTCGGTTCCTCTAGCTCGTCTGCAGCTCGCAGTAAGCCGTCAGCGACGAGAGGGCCGACTCGACCTCGCCGAGCTGCGTCAGGATGCTCGCGGCGGCCGCGAAGCCACCCTCGCCGTTCGTGAGCTCCCCAGCTGTGGTCTGCAGCTCCGTCACCTCGGTGACGAGCGTGTCGACGTGCGTCTTGAGGTCGGGGTCCGTGACGCTCTGCTGCAGCGTCGTGAGGCTGGCGCCTACGGTCTCGAGCGTCGCGACAGCTCCGGGGATGTCACCGGGCACCTGGTCGGGGATGCCCTGGACGCTCGTGTTGATCGAATCGATCTCGGCCTGGACATCCGCGCAGGTTCCGCCGCCCTCGGCCGTCGTGGCCTCGGTCGTCGTCGCAGCCGAGGGAGACGGAGCCGCAGTCTCCCCTCCGCCGAGCGCTGAGCATCCGGTGAGCGCGATGGTCGCGAAGATGCCGGTCGCTGCGAGCTTCGAGAGGTGAGAGGTGAGCATGCGCTGAGTGCCGTCCGTCGATGAATCCAGAAGAAGCGAGCGTACACAGCCTTCCCCTGAGCCTGTCCGTTTCGCGCACCTTGCCCGGGCGCGTACGATGTTGGCAGCATGACTGTGATCCGCCCATCAGCGGGGAGTCCCCGGAAGAACGGTGAGCGAGCCTCTCGAGGAACGCAGGCCAAGTAGAACCGGTCGGGAGGGCCCGTCACAGCCCGGAACGAGTGGCGAGCGCCGCCGGACGTCCTTCCTTCAACGGAAAGCAGATCCGGGGGAGCGCGCAATCGGGGTGGTACCGCGCCGGAAGGCGTCCCTGAAGCAGACCAAGCACATCCACTTACTGCCAGGAGTTCCACCGCATGAGCTACCCGAAGGCCTCGTTCGGACCAGCCGCCGATCCCGCCAGCTCGACAAGAGACAGCGTCGCCGCCTCGCCGTCGTTCCCGCGCCTCGAAGAGCGCGTGCTCGACTTCTGGCGCGAAGACGGCACGTTCCAGGCTTCCATCGACCAGCGCGAGGGCGCCGAGGAGTGGGTCTTCTACGACGGCCCTCCCTTCGCGAACGGGCTCCCGCACTACGGGCACCTCCTCACCGGGTACGCGAAGGACGTCTTCCCCCGCTACTTCACGATGCGCGGCCGCCAGGTGCACCGCCGCTTCGGCTGGGACACGCACGGCCTGCCCGCCGAGCTCGAGGCCATGCGCCAGCTCGGCATCCAGTCGAAGGCCGAGATCGAGGCCATGGGCATCGACACGTTCAACGACGCCGCCCGCGAGTCGGTGCTCAAGTACACGCGCGAGTGGCAGGAGTACGTCACCCGCCAGGCCCGCTGGGTCGACTTCGAGAACGACTACAAGACGCTCGACATCTCGTACATGGAGTCGGTGCTCTGGGCCTTCAAGAAGCTCTACGACGACGGGCTCGCCTACGAGGGCTTCCGCGTGCTCCCGTACTGCTGGAACGACGAGACGCCCCTCTCCAACCACGAACTGCGCATGGACGACGACGTCTACCAGATGCGTCAGGACCAGACCGTCACCGTCACCTTCCCGCTCGAGGGGGATCGAGCGGATGCGCTCGGCCTCGCCGGCGTGAAGGCGCTCGCCTGGACGACGACCCCGTGGACGCTCCCGACCAACCTAGCCCTCGCGGTCGGCCCGGACATCGACTACGCCGTCGTGCCAGCTGGCCCGCTCGGCGCGGCAGACGGCACGGCGACGGGCGCTGGCTCCTTCCTGCTCGCCAGCGCACGCGTCGCGGCCCATGCCAAGGAGCTCGGCTACGAGAGCGCGGAGGACGCGGTCGACGCGACCAGCCGCAGCCTCACGGGCGCCGAGCTGGCCGGCGTCCGCTACCAGCGCCTGTGGGACTTCTACGCCGACACCGAGACCTACGGTACGCAGAATGCGTGGCAGTTCCTGCTCGGCGACTACGTCACCACGAGCGACGGCACCGGCATCGTGCACCAGGCGCCCGCCTACGGTGAGGACGACAAGGTGCTCAGCGATGCCGCCGGCATCCCAACGATCCTCTCCGTCGACGAGGGCGGCAAGTTCCTCTCCGCCGTCGAGCCCGTCGCCGGCCTGCAGGTCTTCGACGCCAACAAGCCGCTCACCCAGCTCCTGCGGGCCGACGGCCGCCTGTTCAAGCAGGCCAGCTACGAGCACTCCTACCCGCACTGCTGGCGCTGCCGCAAGCCCCTCATCTACAAGGCCGTCTCGAGCTGGTTCGTGCGCGTCACGCAGTTCCGCGACGAGCTCGTCGAACTCAACCAGCAGATCGACTGGGTGCCGGACAACGTCAAGGACGGCCAGTTCGGCAAGTGGCTCGAAGGGGCCCGCGACTGGTCGATCAGCCGCAACCGGTATTGGGGCAGCCCCATCCCCGTGTGGAAGAGCGACAACCCCGACTACCCGCGCATCGACGTCTACGGCTCGCTCGACGACATCGAGCGCGACTTCGGGGTGCGCCCTACCGACCTCCACCGCCCGTTCATCGACGAGCTCACGCGCCAGAACCCGGACGACCCGAGCGGTGCATCCACGATGCGGCGCATCCCCGATGTCCTCGACGTGTGGTTCGATTCCGGCTCCATGCCGTACGCGCAGGTGCACTACCCGTTCGAGAACCGCGAGTGGTTCGACTCGCACTCGCCCGCCGACTTCATCGTCGAGTACATCGGGCAGACGCGCGGCTGGTTCTACGTCATGCACGTGCTCTCGACGGCGCTCTTCCACCGCCCCGCGTTCAAGCGGGTCGTGAGCCACGGCATCGTGCTCGGCAACGACGGTCGCAAGATGTCGAAGAGCCTCCGCAACTACCCGGACGTGCAGGAGGTGTTCGACCGAGACGGGTCGGATGCCATGCGCTGGTTCCTCATGGCGAGCCCCGTGCTGCGCGGCGGGAACCTCATCGTGACCGAGGAGACGATCCGCGAGGGCGTCCGCCAGTTCCTCCTGCCGCTGTGGTCGACGTATTACTTCTTCACGACCTACGCGAACACCGCGGTCGGCTCGACCCAGGCGTACGAGGCGACGTTCCGCACCGACTCGAGCGATGTGCTCGATCAGTACATCCTCGCCAAGCTGGGCGTGCTCGTCTCCGAGGTGCAGGCAGACCTCGAGGCACTCGACTCGACGACCGCCGCATCGCGCCTCCGCGACTTCGGGGACGTGCTCACCAACTGGTACGTGCGTCGCTCGCGCGACCGCTTCTGGCGAGGAGTGACCGACGACGCCACGAGCACCGAGGCGTTCGACACGCTCTACACCGTGCTCGAGACGCTCACGCGCGTCGCCGCGCCACTCACGCCGCTCATCTCCGAGACGGTGTGGCGCGGGCTCACGGGCGGCCGCAGCGTGCACCTCACCGACTGGCCGGACGCGTCGGCGTTCCCCAGCGATCAGGCGCTCGTCGACTCGATGGATGCGGTCCGCCGCGTCACGAGCTCGGCGCTGTCCCTGCGCAAGCAGGCCGGGCGCCGCGTGCGCCTCCCGCTCGCGAGCCTCACCGTCGTCGCGCCGAACACGGACGCGCTCGAGCCCTTCGCGAGCATCCTGCGTGACGAGCTCAACGTGAAGTCCGTGAAGTTCGAGCGCTTCGTCGCCGAGTCCGAGGCCAAGTACGGCATCGACCGCGTCCTGCAGGTCAACGCGCGCGCGGCTGGCCCGCGCCTCGGCAAGCAGGTGCAGCTGGCGATCAAGGCCTCGAAGTCCGGAGACTGGAGCGAGGTCGACGGCGTCGTCACGGCTGGCGGACTGCAGCTCGAGGCGGGTGAATACGAGGTCAAGCTCGTCACCGCAGGCGAGAGCGACGACCGAGCCATCACCCTGCTGCCGAGCGGCGGCATCCTCGTGCTCGACACGAACGTGAGTCCGGAGCTCGCCGCGGAGGGCCTCGCTCGCGATGTCGTGCGTGCGGTCCAGGATGCGCGCAAGGAGGCAGGACTCGAGGTCTCCGACCGCATCCGCCTCGCCCTGCGCGCCGACGACGCGTCGGTCGCCGCCATCGAGGCGCATCGGGAGCTCATCTCGGGGGAGACCCTCGCGGTCGAGTTCCAGGTCACCGGCGGACTCGCGTCGCCGGCTGACGACGAGGTGAGCGCGGACACGTATGGTGCCCTTGAGATCGACGTGGAGGTAGTGGCGTGAGCGAACGCGACCAGCAGGATTCCGGCGACTGGGAAGAGCAGTCCGGCGAATCGGACGCATCCGGCGACTTCGAGCTCGAGCCGAGGGATATCGCCGAGACGTTCACGCCGGCGCTCTCCGACGACGAGGACGAGGTCCTGACGGAGCGCGAGGAAGACGAGCGAACGCTCCTCGAGGGCACCGACTGGGTCAGCGAAGGCGAGCGAGTCTTCGACGAGCTCATGGAGCGGGTGGGGGAGGCGGCCCCCGAGCCGCGACTCCACGCGACGAGGCGCGCCGTCGAGCTCCTCGGAGACGTGCACACGGCGTACCCGGTCATCCACATCACGGGCACCAACGGCAAGAGCTCGACCGCGCGCATCATCGAGACCGTGCTGCGCGCCCACGGCCTGCGCACGGGCCTCCTCACGAGTCCGCACCTCGAGCGCATCAACGAGCGCATCGCCGTCGACGGAAGTCCCATCAGCGACGAACGACTCGTCGCGAACTGGGAGGACATCACGCCCTTCCTCTCGATCGTCGATGCGGAGCTCGAGGCGGCGGGAGAGCCGCGCCTCACGTTCTTCGAGGCCCTCACGGTGCTCGCCTACGCGTGCTTCGCCGACGCTCCCGTGGATGTCGCTGTGGTCGAGGTGGGCATGGGAGGCGAGTGGGACTCCACGAACGTCGCCGATGGCGAGGTCGCCGTCTTCACGCCCATCGCGCTCGACCACACGCAGCGACTCGGCAGGACGCTCTCGGAGATCGCGCGCACCAAGGCCGGCATCATCAAGCCCGCCGCGCGCGTCGTCACCGCAGAGCAGCAGCCCGAGGTCCTCGCGGAGATCACACGTGCCGCAGAGATGTCCGAGGCGCACATGCACGCCGAGCCGAAGGACTTCTCCGTCGTCAGCAACCAGCTGGCCGTCGGCGGACGCCTCGTGACGGTTCGCGGCGTCGCTGGCACGTACGAGGACCTCCTCCTGCCGCTGGACGGCGAGTACCAGGCGCACAACGCCGCCGTCGCGCTCGCTGCCGTCGAGGCGTTCTTCGGCGCGAACCGGAGCCTGCGCGATGAGCTCGTCGAGGCGGCGTTCGGCGAGGTGAAGTCGCCGGGTCGCCTCGAGCGCATCGGCATCACCCCGCCCATGCTCATCGACGCCGCCCACAACCCGCACGGCGCCGAGGCGCTCGCGAGGGCCGTGACCGAGTCGTTCGACTTCTCGCGCGTCGTCGTGGTGCTCGGAGTCCTGGCGGACAAGGACGCGGCCGGCATCGTCCGCGCCCTGCAGCCCATCGCGGAGCGCTTCGTCGTCACCCAGTCCGACTCGGTGCGCGCCATCGACGCCGAGGAGCTCGGCGACATCGTGCGCGAGGTCACCGGCGGCGAGCCCGAGGTGCTCGAGCGAGCGGAGGATGCCATCGAGCGCGCCCGCGAGATCGCCCTCGATCTCCTCGCCGAGGGCGCAGATGATGGCAGGAACGCCGCCGTGCTCATCACGGGCTCCGTCACGCTCATCGGCACCGCGCTCACCCTCTCGCGCGACGAAGGCTGGGCGCAGGAGTCGTGAGTCCGCGCAACAGCGGGCGGCTGCCCCGTCAGCGCAGCATCCGCGAGGTCATCGGCTCCATCTTCCTGGGCTTCGAGCTCTTCGTCGTCTTCCTCGGCACGCTGCTCGTGTTCGGGATGCGCGTGCTCGAGCCCGTTCCGGCGTTTGCGCTCGGCCTCACCTTCGCCGTGCTCATCGTCGTGACGATCGGTCTGCTCAGGTACGAGTGGGGGATCTGGCTCGGGTGGGCCGTGCAGATCCTGCTCGTCGCCGCCGGTTTCCTCCACCCCGGTATGTTCGTGGTCGGGGCGCTGTTCCTCGCATCCTGGACGTACTTCATGTGGAAGGGCGGCCAGATCGACCGGCAGCGCGCTCCGATCATCGCCGAGTACAACCGTCGCCTCGCGGCGGGCGAGATCGGCGTCGACGGGATGCCCATCACGGAGCAGAACAACCCACCGAGCAGCTGACCAGCTGACCTGCACGCATTCACCGAACGACCTGGCCCCTCGCAGGGCCGACCACCACGACCAATGGAGGAACCATGGCAACCATCGAAGAGACGCTCGTCCTCGTCAAGCCGGACGGCGTTCAGCGCGGCCTCACGGGCGAAGTGCTTCGCCGCATCGAGACGAAGGGCTACTCGCTCGTCGACCTCCGCCTCGTCCACGCAGACCGTGCGCTCCTCTCGGAGCACTACGCGGAGCACGAGGGCAAGCCGTTCTACGAGGGCCTCCTCGAGTTCATGCAGTCGGGGCCGACCGTCGCGATCCGCGTCGCGGGCCACCGCGTCATCGAGGGCTTCCGATCGCTCGCCGGCACGACCGACCCCACGACTGCCGCGCCCGGCACGATCCGAGGCGACCTCGGTCGTGACTGGGATGCCGGCGTGCTCCTCAACATCGTGCACGGCTCCGACTCCGTCGAGTCCGCCGAGCGCGAGCTCGGCATCTGGTTCGCGGCCTGACCGACTCGAGAGGTGGACGACTCGGTCGGGCTTCGGCCGAGTCGTAGGCTTCGCGGTAGGCAGGCCGTCAGGTGCAAGAACATTGATTCGGGGGCGAGTTGCGAGATGAAGGCTGGGAGATCGTCGTCGACGGAGCACAGCGAGCGGCTCGACGAGCTGGCCTCGGCGTGGCGGGCTGCGCTGCGCGAGGAGCTGCCAGCGGCCGTCCGGTTGCGTCAGGAGCTCCACGCCGACCCCCGGCTCTCCGGTGAGGAGAACGACACCGCTGCCCGCCTCGAGGCCGAGCTCGGCGACCGGGTCACGATGCACCGCATCGCCGACTCCGGGCGCATCGGGCGCCTCGGCCCCGCGACCGGGGGTGCCGTCGGGGTGCGCGCCGAGCTGGATGCGCTGCCGCTGACCGAGCTCACCGGGGTGCCGTTCGCCTCGTCGAACGGCGCGATGCACGCCTGCGGGCACGACGTCCACCAAGCGGCGCTCGTCGCCTTCATCCGGGCCGCGGACCACCTCGACCTCCCCGTCGGACTCGTGCCGATCCTGCAGCCACGGGAGGAGACCTACCCCTCGGGCGCGCATCAGATCGTGCAGGAGGGCGGCCTCGAGCGCTTCCAGGTCGAGCACGTCATCGGCGCGCACGTCCACCCGGGCGTCCCTCGAGGGGCGATCGCGATCGGCGGCGGCTACATCAACGCGGCTGCCGACGAGATCGAGATCTCGCTGCAGGGACGAGGCGGCCACGGCGCGTACCCGCACCAGGCGGCCGACCCCGTCGCTGCCGTCGCCCAGATCGCGCTCGGACTCCCCGAGGTCGTCCGTCGCACGATCTCGCCCATGAATCCCGCTGTGATCAGCGTCGGGACGCTCACCGCAGGCGAGGGGGCTGCGAACGTGCTGCCCTCGAGCGCCCGGCTGCTCGCGTCGATGCGCACGACGGCGCCGAAAGACCGCGAGCTGCTGTTCGCGGCCGTGCAGCACCTCGCGGTGCGCACTGCTGAGGCGTACGGCACGGAGGCGATCGTGCACATGCACCAGAACATGCCCGTCCTCATCAACGACACCCACCTCGCGTCCGATGCCGACGACTGGCTCGCGCGCCTCGGCGTCGACGGGGCGGAGCCCATGCGCTCGCTCGGCGGCGACGACTTCTCGTACTACTGCGACGAGGTTCCCTCGATCATGTGCTTCGCGGGCGTCGAGACGGCAGGTCTGCCTGGGCCCGGAGGTGCCTACGCCCCGACGCTCCACCACCCGCGCTTCCTTCCGACGGAGGATGCGGTCGGGCTCGTGGCGAGCGCGTTCCTCGCCGGGTACTGCGCGGCCGCCGAGCGCATCCTCGGCATCGCACACCACAGGCGGGTCCTGCCCTGACGGTGGGCGCACAGCCGAAATCGGGTCTGGATGCGGTGGCCGTGCGATACTGGAAAGGTCGACCGGGCAGAGTCCCACGGCACCCGAAGTTTTTCAGGCACGAGCCACGAGCAGAGCAACGCTCCGTCGCACGGGCCGCAGGCAGGATCGCCGCAACCGCGGCACACCACGTACAACCTTTCCGCCGAACGGGCGGAGACCATTTTCGATGAGGATGCATGGCATCTTCATCGCCCGGAGGGGTGGGCGCACGCTTTGCGCCACGCCGGAGTAGGAGCACACCAGAAATGGTGACCACAAACGAATCAGACCAGAACACCACCGATGAGCAGTTCGACGCAGAGGCGGGCCAGGAGTCCGCGACTGCGGCAGAGGTAGGCGCAGTGGAGCACGAGTCGACCGAGGAGTCCGCGTCGTCGGTCCCGTCCGTCATCTCCTCCACGACGCTCTTCTTCCTGCAGCCGGATCTGCCCCCGGTGCTGGAACGCAGCCCACGCGAAGACCGCGGCCGCGGTCGCCGTCAGGACGACGAGCCGTACGAGCGCCAAGAGCGCGGCGACCGGAACGATCGCTACGACAGGCAGGATCGCAACGACCGCTCCGAGCGTGGCGAGCGTTCGGACCGTGGCGAGCGTGACCGCGCTGACCGCAACGACCGCGGCGACCGCGGCGAGCGGTCGAGGGAGTCGTCGCGCGACGACCGCCGACAGGCCCCGGCAGAGCGCCAGCAGTCGACGACGCGTCGTCGTCAGTCCCGCGAGGAGCAGCCGGTCGAAGAGCCCGTGCTCATCACGGAGCCGCAGAAGATCAAGGGGTCCACGCGTCTCGAGGCGAAGCGTCAGCGCCGCCGCGAGGGCCGCGAGAGCGGGCGTCGCCGGCAGGTCATCACCGAATCCGAGTTCCTCGCTCGTCGCGAGGCGGTCGACCGCGTGATGCTCGTCCGCGCCAAGGACGACCGCGTCCAGATCGGCGTGCTCGAGGACAAGGTGCTCGTCGAGCACTACGTCGCGCGTTCGCAGGAGTCGTCGCTCATCGGCAACGTGTACCTCGGTCGCGTGCAGAACGTGCTCCCGAGCATGGAGGCTGCCTTCATCGACATCGGGCGCGGCCGCAACGCCGTGCTCTACTCCGGTGAGGTCGACTGGGCCGCTGCGGAGGTCGGCGGCAAGTCGCGTCGCATCGAGAACGCCCTCAAGCCGGGCGACCGCGTGCTCGTCCAGGTCACGAAGGACCCGATCGGCCACAAGGGCGCCCGCCTCACGAGCCAGGTGTCGCTGCCTGGTCGCTACCTGGTCTACGTGCCGGGGAACTCCATGAACGGCATCTCCCGCAAGCTCCCGGACACGGAGCGCGCACGCCTCAAGAAGATCCTCAAGGAGACGCTGCCGGCAGGCGTCGGCGTCATCGTGCGCACGGCTGCCGAGGGCGCGACCCAGGATCAGCTCGAGCTCGACGTCAACCGACTCACCGCGCAGTGGGCCGACATCTCCTCGCGCATCGAGGCGGGACCCGCTCCGGCGCTCCTGCACTCCGAGCCCGACCTCCTCGTCAAGATCATCCGCGACGTCTTCAACGAGGACTTCCACAAGATCGTGATCCAGGGCAGCGAAGAGCTCGAGACCATCACGAACTACCTGCACCAGGTCGCCCCTGACCTCGTCGACCGCGTCGAGGCGTTCCAGGGCGGCGACGTCTTCGCCGAGTACCGCGCGACCGAGCACATCGAGAAGGCGCTGGACCGGAAGGTCTGGCTGCCGTCCGGCGGCTCGCTGGTGATCGACCGCACGGAGGCCATGACGGTCGTCGACGTCAACACGGGGAAGTTCGTCGGTTCCGGCGGCAACCTCGAGGAGACGGTCACCAAGAACAACCTGGAGGCGGCCGAAGAGGTCGTCCGCCAGCTGCGTCTTCGCGACATCGGCGGCATCATCGTCGTCGACTTCATCGACATGGTGCTCGAATCGAACCGAGACCTCGTCATGCGTCGCCTCATCGAATGCCTGAGCCGTGACCGCACGAAGCACCAGGTCGCAGAGGTGACGAGCCTCGGGCTCGTGCAGATGACCCGCAAGAAGCTCGGTCTCGGCCTGCTCGAGACGTTCAGCGAGCCGTGCGAGTCCTGCGCTGGCCGTGGTGTCATCGTCTTCCACGACCCGGTGCTCAAGCACCGTGGGGGAGCGCCTGACAGCAGCGCGAACGCGAAGAGCAGCCGCAAGGGCCGCGGTGGTCAGCAGCGTGAGCAGCAGGCTCCTCGTGCCGTCGCAGCTCCGGCCGCGACGTCGACGCACGGCATCACCGAGGAGGCGCGGGGCGCTCTCTCGAAGATCGCGGCGTCGACGCTCACCGGGCAGAAGCAGGGCGAGCCTTCGGAAGAGCAGCAGCCCGTCGTGCAGGCGAGCGCCCAGGCGCCGGTCGCCGACGAGCGTGGCGGCGACGAGCAGTCCGGGCAGCAGGGTGAGTCGCGTCGTTCGCGTCGCGGCCGCAGGCGCGCCAAGACGGATGCTCAGGCTCCGGCGACGTCGGAGGCTCCGGAGCAGGCGCCGAGCGAGCCGGTGACGCTCGACCGCAATGCGGTGCAGCAGTCGGATGGCGACGACCGGAAGGCGCGCGCCAGCGAGAACCTCTTCGACTTCGACTCGGCCCAGAGCGCCGAGCCGGCACAGACCAAGCGCGAGGCCGACCCGGCAGCGCTTCGTGAACTCGACTCGCTGCTGGATGCGCTGGTCACCCCAGAGGGTGAGCAGCAGCCGGCAGCGGGCGAAACGACCGAGGCCCCCGCCGCGGTCGAGGTGACGACGCCCGCCGCCGCCCCTGAGAAGGTTCAGGAAGCGCCGACGGGGTCTGCGCCGAAGGCAGCGCAACCGGCGACGGTTGAGCCGCCCAAGGGTGCTTCGGGGCGTCCGCGCCGCCGCCGCATCACGACGCCGCCGCTCTCTGCCGAGTAAGATGGCAGGGTAGGGCGACCGGACGCGAAAGCGTCGAGTGGGTGGGTGCGCTTGCGCGCACCGACCCTGCCGGGTAAAGTGGTTCGCTGTTGCACGTTTGCATTCGTGCTGGCATTCCCTCGCCCGGTTGCAGGGCAGAGTCAGCTCGCCGCAGCGAGCAGGGCTTCCAGAGTTTGAAGACACAGCGTCCGACCTTGTCGGGCTCGGAGAAAAGGTACTGAAGTGGTATTCGCAGTTGTGCGCGCCGGTGGACGGCAGGAGAAGGTAGAGGTGGGCACTGTGCTCACCACGAACCGTGTTGTTGCCGACAAGAAGGGCAACGTCACGCTTCCGGCTGTGCTGCTCGTCGACGGTGAGACCATCACGAGTGACGCAGAGAAGCTCGCTAAGGTCACGGTGACTGCAGAGGTCCTCAACGACCTCCGCGGCCCGAAGATCGTCATCCAGAAGTACAAGAACAAGACCGGTTACAAGAAGCGTCAGGGCCACCGTCAGGAGCTCACGCGCATCAAGATCACCGACATCAAGTAAGTCGAGGAGCAGACTTCAATGGCACACAAAAAGGGAGCGAGCTCGACTCGCAACGGCCGTGACTCGAACGCTCAGCGCCTCGGCGTGAAGCGTTTCGCGGGCCAGACCGTCAGCGCGGGCGAGATCCTCGTCCGTCAGCGCGGCACGCACTTCCACCCCGGCGCCCTCGTGGGCCGCGGTGGCGACGACACGCTGTTCGCCCTCTCGGCAGGCATCGTCGAGTTCGGTGCGAAGGGCCGCCGCAAGGTGGTCAACATCGTCGCTGGCGAATAGCAGCAAGCACAGTCCCTGAATCCAGGGCGGTGTCAGGATGAGGGGCGGGCCACGGTCCGCCCCTCATCCGTATTTTCACGACTTATCGTTCTACAGGAGCTCTTCATGGCCACCTTCGTCGACCAGGTGACGCTGTATCTGCGCGCTGGAGAGGGTGGCAACGGCTGCGTCTCTGTCAAGCGCGAGAAGTTCAAGCCACTCGCCGGCCCCGACGGCGGTGATGGCGGCAACGGCGGCAGCATCACGTTCTACGCCGACCCGCAGGAGACGACGCTGCTGTCGTACCACCACAAGCCGCATCGCTCGAGCGACAAGGGCGGCTTCGGGATGGGCGATTGGCGCAACGGGTACACCGGTCAGCCGCTCGATCTGCCGGTTCCCGTCGGAACGGTCGTCCGCGACGCGGACGGCGTCGAACTCGCTGACCTCTCCGAGCCCGGCATGCGCTACGTCGCTGCCGAAGGCGGACAGGGCGGTCTCGGCAACGCGTCGCTCGCCAACACGAAGCGCAAGGCGCCTGGCTTCGCTCTGCTCGGCACGCCAGGCGAGGAGCTGCAGGTGCAGCTCGAGCTCAAGATCGTCGCGGATGTGGCCTTCGTCGGCTACCCGTCCGCTGGCAAGTCGAGCCTCATCGCGGCGATGTCCGCGGCCAAGCCGAAGATCGCCGACTACCCTTTCACCACGCTCCACCCGAACCTCGGCGTCGTGCAGGCGGCCCAGTACCGCTACACGGTCGCCGACGTTCCCGGCCTCATCGAGGGCGCGAGCGAGGGCAAGGGCCTCGGCCTCGACTTCCTGCGGCACGTCGAGCGGTGCTCCGCGCTGCTGCACGTGCTCGACTGCGGAACGCTCGACCCGGGCCGCGACCCGATCAGCGACCTCGATGTCATCCTCGAGGAGCTCGGCAACTACCCGGTGCCGGAGGGGCAGACGCCGCTCCTGGAGCGTCCGCAGTTCGTCGCGCTCAACAAGATCGACCTGCACGATGGGCGTGAGCTCGCCGAATTCGTGCGCCCCGAGCTGGAGGAGCGCGGCTACCGTGTCTTCGAGATCTCGACGGTGAGCCACGAGGGTCTCAAGGAGCTCTCCTTCGCGCTCGGCGAGCTCATCGACCGCGACAGGGAGGCCAAGCTCGCCGAGCTGGCCATCAAGCCGCGCATCGTGCTGCGTCCGCGCCCCGTCGACGAGAAGCCGTTCGAGATCCGCGTCGAGGGCGGAACGCACGGAAACACGTACCGGATCCTCGGTGAGAAGCCGCAGCGTTGGGTCGCGCAGACGGACTTCGCGAACGACGAGGCCATCGGCTACCTCGCGGACCGCCTCAACAAGATCGGTGTCGAGGAAGCCCTCTTCAAGGCCGGTGCAGTCGCCGGTTCCGCCGTCATCATCGGGCCTGGCGCGCAGGGCATCGTCTTCGACTGGGAGCCGACGCTCACGAGCGCGGCAGAGCTCACGGTCTCGCCGCGTGGCACGGACAGTCGCCTCGAGGAGAACAGCCGCACCACCACGCGTGAGCGGCGCGAGGGCTACTACGAGCGCATGGACGGCAAGGCCGCGGCGCGTGCCGAACTCGAGCGCGAGCGCGAGGGCGGCGTGTGGAAGGTCGACGAGTGACCTCGCGAACATTGGTAGGGTGGGACGCATGATCGAGCTGATTCCCGCTGCGCTTGCTGATGCCGTGCTGGCCCAATCCGTGCTGGCCGAAGAGGGGCACCACATCGTCAACGAGCTGGTGATGCCCCCGATCATGTTCGGTGTCGTCACGCTCGTCGCCTTCGTGGCCCTCATCGTCGTCACGTACGCGTTCCGCAACACGTGGCACAGCAACCCGGTCGACTCCAAGGTCGTTCCCTACGAGCCGTTCAACCACGCTGGCGTCATCGAGGCCGGCTCGGAGCACCCGAAGCACTAGCGCGGAGACGCGCCCGCCTTATGCCTCACACCGTCGAGCCTTCCCCCGTTCCCGAGCGCCGCAGAGTCGGCGTCATGGGTGGAACCTTCGACCCGATCCACCACGGGCACCTCGTGGCGGCGAGCGAGGCGGCGGCGCACTTCGATCTCGATGAGGTGCTCTTCGTGCCGACGGGGAAGCCGTCGCACAAGTCGCACGTCACCCCGGTCGAGCACCGCTACCTGATGACGGTCATCGCGACGGCCTCGAACCCCCGGTTCAAGGTGAGTCGTGTCGACGTCGACCGCGACGGCCCCACGTACACGATCGACACGCTGCGCGACGTCCAGCGACTCCGCCCGGATGCGGACCTGTACTTCATCACGGGTGCGGATGCCATCGCGCAGATCCTCGGGTGGAAGAACTCGCTCGAGCTGTTCGAGCTCGCCCAGTTCGTCGCCGTCTCGCGACCGGGGCACGAGATGCGCACCGACGGCATCCCCGCCGACAAGGTGACGGCGCTCAAGATCCCAGCCCTGGCGATCTCCTCGACGGACATCAGGGCGAGGGCCTACGAGGAGAAGCCGGTCTGGTACCTGGTGCCAGACGGTGTCGTGCAGTACATGGCCAAGCACAGGCTGTACACGGCAGAAGAGATTGATGCCATATGAGTGACGCCCCACTGACCCGCCGCGAGCTTCGCGAGCTCGAACGTCGCCGCGAGAAGGGCGAGCAGCCCGAGCTCCCGACGATGGCGCCGACGGTCTCCGTGGAGGCCGGGGCGGGATCCGACGAAGCCGCTCCAGCAACTCCCATCGTTCCCGTCATTCCAGCCGCGCCGGCCCCTCCTGCTGAGTCGGCGCAGCTCGCATCCGGCGTCGCGCTCGAGGCTCCGCTCCAGAACGACGGCCTCTCACCGACGCCGATCGACGTGCCGGCGACGCTCGGGACCACTGAGGCCACTGAGGTATCTGAGGCTTCTGAGACCCCGGACGTCGCTGAGGCCCCCGAGTTGCCCGGCGACTCGTTCAATCGGAGCCCGGCGGCCGTCGAGCAGGAGGCTCAGGAGGACGGCACGAGCGGCGATTACTTCCGACGCCTCGTCATGGCCAGCCACTCCACGGACGAGACGCCGACGGGCATGATCGTCATGCCGGAGATGAGCTCGCCCGATATCACCGGCGCCCTCAGCGGCGCGGGTGATCTCATGATCACGGGCAAGATGCAGGTCTCCCGCGAGCTCTCCAACTTCGGCACGCTGACGACGGGGCTCGACTCGCCGGAGATCGACCACGCTGACGAGGGCGACGAGCAGCTGCACTCGAGGGCCGTCGAGGAGCGCAGTCCGGTCGCGGCCAGCCGCGCGGTGCGCGAGCCTGGAATGCCGCTCGCACCCCGCCGTGGGCACGGCGTGCGGCTGTCGATCTGGGCGGTCGTGAGTGGCCTTGCCGTCGCTGTGGCTGGCGTTGTCGCAGTGATCCTGGGTATTGTTCAGGGTTGGTTCTGATCAGCTGGCGAGCGCATCGCCTCTCGGACACCACGTTGAGCTCATCTGGGCTCTCAATGAAAGGGACCGAATGACCGCGAGTACGCGAGCAATCGAACTGGCAGACATCGCAGCGAAGGCTGCCGACAAGAGACTCGGCTTCGACATCGTCGCCCTGGATGTCTCGAACAACATGCCGCTCACGGACATCTTCCTCCTCGTCTCCGGTCGCAACGAGCGCATGGTGCTCTCCATCGCCGATGAGATCGAAGACGCGATGCGCGACATCGGGCAGCGCACGCTGCGCCGAGAGGGCCGTCGCGAGGGTCGCTGGGTGCTCCTCGACTTCAACGACATCGTCGTGCACGTCTTCCACGAGGAGGAGCGCACGTTCTACGGGCTCGAGCGACTGTGGAACGACGCACCCGTCGTGAAGCTCGATCTCGGCGAGGGCGACGCAGCCGCCGAGCAGCCGAACCAGGCCGAGCAGAGCTGAGCGGCGTGACGCCCCGCAGGTCGAAGGGCGGATGGGCCTGGCTCATCCTCACCGGCTTGCTCGCGGGCTTCCTCTCTGGGCTCTTCGGGGTCGGCGGGGGCATCCTCATCGTGCCTGCACTCGTCTATCTGGTGCGGCTCGACACCCGCTTGGCCGCTGGCACCTCGCTGCTCGCCATCCTGCCGTCGGCGATCGTCGGGGTGGTGACGTACGCGGTCGGCGGCAACGTCGACCTGCTCCTGGCGGGGCTCCTGGCCGTGGGTGCGATCGCGGGTGCCCCGCTCGGGTCGTGGCTGCTGGAGAAGATCTCGAAGCGCACGCTGCAGTGGGCGTTCATCGCGTTCATCGGGGTCGTCATCGTCTCGCTCTTCCTCGTCGTGCCGTCGAGGGACGCCGCAGTGCACATCGATCTGCTCGGTGGGGCGCTGCTGGTGTTCCTGGGCCTCTGCACGGGCGTGCTGTCCGGTCTGCTCGGCATCGGCGGGGGAGTCGTGGTCGTGCCGATGCTGGTCGTGCTCTTCGGCTCGAGCGACCTGCTCGCGAAGGGCAGCTCCCTGCTCATGATGATTCCGACGGCGCTGTCCGGCACGATCAGCAACCTGCGACGCAAGAACGTGGATGTGGGTGCCGGCCTCGCGGTCGGTGGCGCCGCCTGCCTCACGACGAGCCTCGGGGGCTTGAGCGCCGCCGCCATCTCGCCGTCGCTCGCGAATCTGCTCTTCGCGGCCTTCCTCGTCGTGATCGCGGTGCGCATGGGTGTGGATGCGTGGCCCCGTCGCACCGCTCGGTAGCGACACGCGCTGGCCGCCTCGATTTGGTGCGTCCCAGCTTCTGAGCTATTATTTTCGAGTTCCCGGAAACGGGTGCGGGTCTGTGGCGCAGCTGGTAGCGCACCTGCATGGCATGCAGGGGGTCAGGGGTTCGAATCCCCTCAGATCCACCACGAAGCCCCGGTCAGCTGAAGCTGACCGGGGCTTTTTCGTCTGAGCTGCCGCTCGGTTCCCCGCGCGATGCGGGAGGATGTCCGCATGGCGAGACGCATCATGGGCGACACTGCACGGGCCAACTGGAGCGCGCTCATCGCGGTGCCGTTCGCAGCGGCCTTCTACCTGTTCGTGGCGAGACGCCTCGGCGTCGAGATCGGCGACACGGTTCGCTACCTCGTGAGCGTCTTCATCGTGTTCTGGCCGCTGTTCGGAACGGTGTACCTGGTCTGGACGCACCTCGCCTATCGCAACGCGGACGCGGTGCAGCTGCGGGTCGCCTCGAGGCGAGAGCGCATCACGAAGCGCCGCTGGTGGCATCGGCTCGTCGGCTACGGGGGAGCGACGGACTGGACGATGGCGGGCGCCATGGTCGCGGTCGCCCTCACGGTCGCTATCGCGCAGGAACCCGCCTTCCGCGACCAGACCATCTTCGTGGTGCTCGGGCTCGCCACGGTCGCGGCCTCGTGGGCGCTCATGGTCTACGCGTTCGCGTTGGAGTACCTCCGCCTCGACGCGGTCCCTGATGCTGAGGCGGGACATGGGGGAGCGGACGAGCGCGAGCGGGATGCCGCGCGCCGGTCGCAGATCGTGTTCCCGTTCGAGGAGGAGCCTCGCTTCGGCGACTACCTGACGCTCGCGGTCCTGATGTCGACGATGGCGGCGACGGCGTCGGCCGAGATCACGTCGCGCCGCGGCTGGCGCATCGCCCGGACCAACGTGGTGCTGGCGTTCGCGTTCAACTCGGTCATCGTCGCCATGATGGTCTCGGTGCTCTTCGGCGGGCTCACGACCTAGGGGGAGGGCAACGCGGGGAGGCTAACGCCGGAAGGCTCAGCGCACGACGCGGAAGCCCTCGGTTCCCTTTGGGGTCCGCTCGGAGACGCGAGATGCGGTGACTTCGGCGTACGGGGGCCCTTTGCTCATCCACGCGAGGAGCGCATCCACCTGGTGCTCCTCTCCTTCGAGCTCGGCTTCGACCCGGCCGTCGTGGAGGTTGCGGACCCAGCCGCTCACACCCAGACGCTGCGCCTCCTGCGCCGTGGTGAAGCGGTAGCCGACACCCTGGACAGTCCCGGCCACGATGACGTTGACTCTCCGCATAGCCACATTGTGCTTTCCACGCCTGGAATCCGGGAAGATGCCGGCCCGTGTGAGGTGAGAAGCACAGCCTTTTCCCATCTGGCGGGCTCGGGGAGCTTCCGCGGTCAGGTCAGGTGCGAGAGCTCGCCCACGTCGTAGCCGGTGTCCGGGAGGCAGCCGAGCTCGGTCAGCAGCTCGGGCATGCTCCAGAGCCGTACCTCCTGGGGGCGGGTGGTGGCGATCGATGCCTCCGCGCTGCCGCCGATCGCGAGTTGGCGCACACTCACGGAAGACGGACCAGATGCGGGACTCGGCGCACCGTGGACGATGCGCCAGGAAGGGTGCCCATCGAGCGGATGCTCCTCGACGAGCAGCGAGGACGGCTCGTCTCGGAGGCCACGGCCGGAGACCTTCAGCGCGGCCTCCTTCGCCGTCCAGAGGGCGATGCGAGCGGCGACGCCCACCCGCTGCGTCGACGCGGGCATCCGGAGCCGCTCTGCTGGGTGCAGGGCGTACGCGTCGAACTCGGACCACAGCTGTGTCGGCACGGTCTCGATGTCGACGCCGATCGCGTCCGCCGGGTCGGCGATCGCGACGAGCACCCGGCCGTTCGTCGTCGAGGAGCTGAGCGAGAGGTCGCTGCTCGTCGGCTGCCCGTGGCGCCCGCCGCAGTCTGCGCAGCGGCGGGCGATGTCGAGCTCGCCGGCCAGCTCGAGCGGGACCCCGCGGCCCCACGCCGCCAGCAGCCGGAGGGCGGCGCGCCCCGCCAGCGTGCGGCGACGCAGCTCCTCGGTGCTCCGAGCGCCGGCGGCGGCGAGGTCGTCGGCGCTCGCGCACTGCGACGCGGCGTCGAGAACCTCGTCGATGCCAGCGGCGAGCACGGCGATCATCGGCGGCTGATGCGGCGGTACTGCCACACGGCGATCGGCGCGAAGATCGCGATGATCGCGACGCTGCACAGGAACGCGTACAGGACGGCGTTCTCGGCGGGCCATCCTCCGGCAGCCGTGAAGCCGCTCGGGGCCGCGTTGCCGAAGAGCTCCCTGACGGCGCTTGCGACCGCCGTGACCGGGTTCCACTCCGCGAACGCGCGAAGGGGGCCGGGAAGCATGTCCGCTGAGACGAAGGCACCGGAGATGAAGCAGACGGGGAACAGCCACAGGAGGCCGAGGCTCTGCGCGACCTCGACGCTCTTCGCGGTGAGCGCGATGGTCGCGCCGATCCAGGAGGTCGCGAAGGCGAAGAGCAGCAGCAGCGCGAAGGCGGCGAGCACTTCGAGCGGGCCGGATTCGACGCGCCAGCCGATCGCGAGTCCGCACGTCAGGATCACGGCGATGGAGATGATGCTCGTGACGAGATCGGAGCTCGTCCGTCCGAGGATGACGCCGACGCGCGACATGGGGAGCGTGCGGAGCCGATCGATGAGGCCGGACTGCAGGTCCTTCGCGAGGTAGACGGCGGTGAACGAGGAGTTGAAGGTCAGGGTCTGGGCGAGAATGCCGCCGATCAGGAACTGCCGGTAGTCGGCGCCGCCCAACGCGCCGCCGAAGACGAAGGCGAGGATGAGGACGAAGATGATGGGCTGCGCGATGCCGGTCACGAGGGCGCCAGGCGTGCGCTGCACGTTGAGCACGTTCCTGCGGGCGACGATGCTGCCGTCGCGGAAGGCCGCGGTGATTGCGCTCATGCGGTGACCGCCTCTCGCTCGTCGTCGGTGTGCAGCTCGGCGGACGCGTCGTCGGGTCGCTGCCCCGTGATCTGGAGGAAGACCTCGTCGAGGGTCGGCTGACGCAGCGCCGCCTCGATCGTGCCGATCCCGGCCTCCGAGAGGCCGGCGAGCACGGCAGCGAGATCACGGCTGCCGTTCGGTGCCTTGGCGGTGATGCGCACGGCGCGGTCGTCGAGGGACGCCTCGCGTCCGATCGCGGCGACGATCTGGAGAGCCCTGTGGCCGTCCTCCGCCCGCTCGAGCACAAGATCGATCGCGGCTCCTCCTGCCCGCGCCTTGAGCGCCGACGCGGTGCCCTCTGCCACGATCCGGCCCGAGTCGATGACCGAGATGGCATCGGCCAGCTGGTCGGCCTCCTCCAGGTACTGGGTTGTCAGGAGCACCGTCGTGCCTGCCGTCGCGAGCGTCTGGATCGCATCCCAGGTATCGCGACGCCCGCGCGGGTCGAGTCCCGTCGTCGGCTCGTCGAGGATCACGACGGGCGGCCTGGCGACGATGGCGCCGGCAAGGTCGAGGCGGCGGCGCATGCCGCCCGAGTAGTCGCCCGCGCGTTTCTTGGGGTGCAGGTCGTCGAGGCGGAAGTCGCGGAGCAGCTCGTTCGCGCGTGCCTTCGCGTCTCGGCGCCGCATGCCGTAGAGCTGGCCGACCATCGTCAGGTTCTCGACTCCGGTGAGCTTCTCGTCGACGGCCGCGTACTGGCCGGAGACGCCGATGCTGCGGCGCACGTCCTGAGCCTGGCGCCGGACGGAGTGGCCGGCGACCTGCACGTCGCCGGCATCCGGGTCGAGGAGGGTCGTGACGACTCGGACGGTGGTGGTCTTGCCCGCCCCGTTCGGGCCGAGGAGTGCGTGGACGGAGCCTGCTGGGATCTCGAGGTCGACGCCGTCGAGCGCGGTGAAGTCGCCGAAGCGCTTCCTGAGCCCGCGGATCGAGATCACGAGACCGCCAGGTCGCGCTCGCGGACGGGCGTGATGTCTCGCCAGTTCTCGGTCACGTAGTCGAGGCAGGCCTGCTTGGGGGCTGGGCCGTAGACGACGACCCAGCCTGCGGGCACGTCGGCGAAGTCAGGCCAGAGGGAGTGCTGCTGCAGCTCGTTGACGAGGACTCGGAACTCTGCGGAGATGTCATCGAACGGATTGGTCATGATGTTCCCTTCTCTGTTCACGCGGGGGTTCGTGAGTGAGGTGGCGCGAATGGTTCTCCAGGTGCTTCGGAGCAGGCTCGCTATCGGTTGGCAAGCTGTGCATGTGAATCGGACATGAGCGTGTCGAGCACTGGGGCGATCACGCGGAGGGAGGCGTCGTCGAGCAGCGCCGAGTGGCGAGCCTGGACTCCGCTCGAGGTGACCCGATCCGTGGCGTGCGCCGCCCAGGCCTGTGGGGCTGGCCGGTCTGCCGGCACGTCGACGCGCGCCTCGAACACGTGCAGCCCGCCCTCGAAGGTGGGGATCGGGGTCGTGTCGAGGAGCGCCCCGACGCGCAGGAAGCCGCGCACCATGCGGTCGATGCTCCGTGCCGGGATGTCCGCGAGGGGGTTGCCCGCCGCTGCCAGGACTGCGCGCACCGCTTCGGCGTCGAGCTCGCCTGCTGGGGCCGCCACCTCGTTGGCGTCGAGGAACGCGCGCCACATGCGGTCGCCGCCGTCGACTCCGGCGACGGAAGAATGCTCCGTCGGGTAGGCGTCGATGATGGCGAGGAGCTCGACCTCGTCGCCGCCGCGCTGGAGGTGGGCGGCGAGGTGGTGCGCAAGGCGTCCGCCGAAGGACCATCCGACGATCCGATACGGACCCTCGGGCTGCACGCTCTTCATGGCCTCCACGTACGCGTCGAGCAGCTCCTCGAGCGAGCTGTGCTCGAATTCGTGATCGACATCGGGCGCGATGCCGGGCAGCTGCAGTCCGTAGAGCGGCCGGCTGCCCTCGAGGTGCGCGAGGAGCCCCGCGAACTTCCAGGAGATTCCGCTCGCTGGGTGGACCGCGAAGAGCGGCTCCTGGCCGGCGGTGGAGCCGTCCGCGTCGCGCGCTGGGCGCAGCGGCAGGATCATCCGGAGGCTCTCCGCGATGTCACCGCCACCGTCGCTTGCGAGGGCGGCGAGGCCCTCGACCGACGGCGCCTGGAAGATGGCTTGCACGGGTAGCTCGGTGCCGAGCGCGTCGTTGATGGCCCGGATGGTCGGCTGCGCGACGAACGAGTGGCCTCCGAGCGCGAAGAACGAGTCGTCGGCGCGGACGTCGTCGACGCCGAGCGTCTCGGCGAAGGCCGCTGCCACGGCCAGCTCGGCGCGTGTGCTCGGGGCGCGCCCGGTGCCTCCGCTCGCCTGCTGTTCCGGGAGGGCGTCTCGGTCGAGCTTGCCGTTCGGGGTGAGCGGGATGCGCGCGATGACCCTGATGCCGACCGGATGCATGTAGTCGGGCACCCGTCCGCGAACGGCCGCGAGCACCTGATCGGCCAGCTGTTCCCGCGCCGTGTCGTCCGACTCGGCGGGCAGCTCGCTCGGCACGATCCAGGCGCCGAGCACAGTCTGTCCGGCCGACTCGACGGGAAGGACCACGGCACTGGCGACGCCGGGCTGCTCGGAGATGACGCGGGTCAGCTCCTCGGGTTCCACGCGGTGTCCGCGGATCTTGAGCTGCGCATCGGTGCGGCCGAGCGAGACGACGCGGCTGGGCTCGTCAGGCATCGCGTCCCGCACGACCACGAGGTCGCCGGTGCGGTACATGCGGCTGCCGTCGCGGGCGAAGGGGTCGGCGACGAAGCGCTCGGCGGTGGCTGCTGAGCGGCCCGTGTAGCCGTCGGCGAGCTGGGGCCCGGAGAGCCAGAGCTCGCCGATGCTGCCAGCTGGTGCCGGTCGGAGGCGGGCATCGAGCACGTGGCCGACGACGTCCCGAGTCGTGGATCCGAGCGTGGGCTCCTTCGTGTCCTCGATGCTGGCGAGCATCGAGTCGACGCCGACCTCGGTCGGGCCGTACAGGTTCCAGGCACGGGTGCTGGTCCGGCGACGCAGCCAGGTCCAGAGCTCGCCGCTGATCGCTTCGCCGCCGAGGAGGAGCGTGAAGCTGTCCGCGGCTGAGAGGGAGTCGAGCCAGTGCTCGAGGCCCGTCTGCGCGGTGAGCGCCTCGACGTAGCTCGGCGTCGTCTCCCATGCCCTGATCTGCCGGTCGGCGAACAGCTGGACGAGCGCCTCCGGGTCGCGGCGCACGTCGTTTGCGATGACGTGCAGCTCGTGGCCGCTCGCGAGCCACAGGATGGGGTCCATGGCCGCGTCGAAGCCGACGCCGGTGGTGTGCGCGACGCGGATGCGGCGCTCGGCGGCGTCCGGCAGCAGGGTCGAGCGGTGGCTGCGCAGGAGGCTCGCGAGAGCACGGTGGGGCACCTGGACTCCCTTGGGGACCCCGGTCGTTCCCGAGGTGAAGATGAGGTAGGCGGGGGCGTCGAGCTGCGCGGTGCGCACCTCGGAGCCGCCGGCCTTGCCCGCCTCGCCGGCGGCGCCGGCGCCTTCGGCGAGGATCTCGTCGAGTCCTCCGTCGATGACCAGCGCGGGACGGGCCGCATCGAGCATCGCGTCGACGCGCTCGTTCGGGTACTCGGGGTCGATGGGCATCGCGACGGCACCGGCCCGCCAGATTCCGAGGAGAGCGGCGACGGTGTCGATCGACCGTGGCAGGCGGTAGGCGACGACGCCGCCCCGTGTCACGCCGCTGCGACGCAGCGCCAGGGACACCTGCTCGGTTCGCTCGGCGAGGGTCCGGAAATCGACCGCACCGTCCGGGGCGACGACGGCCGGTGCGTCCGGGGTGCGCTCCGCCGCGGCATCGAAGGCCTCGAGCACGGAGCGGAGGTCCGCGTCCGCAGCCACGTCGCCGTCAGGCCGCCAGGCCGGCAGCCGTTCCGGGGTGCCAGGGATGGTGATCGACGCGAGCGGCGCATCCGGGGTCTCGGTCGCGACCGTGAGGAAGGCGAGGAGTCGCTCGACGAGGCCGTTGGCCGCTGCCTCGCTGAACAGCGCGGAGTTGTACTCGAGCACTCCTGGCACGTCGGAGCCGGCCTCGGCCGGGCGCAGCGTGAAGGACAGGTCGAACTTCGCGCCTCCCGTGCTCTCCGGGGCCACGGGCGAGACATCGACGCCGGGGAGCGCAAGCGGCAGATCGCTCTGCTCTTCCACGGCCAGCATCGTCTGGAACAGGGGGTGGCGTCCGAGCACGCGTTCCGGCGCGACGGCCTCGACGATGCGCTCGAACGGCACCTGCTCGTGGTCGATGCCGAAGAGCGCTGACGCTCGTGCGGCCTCGACGGCGCCTGCCAGGGTGGCGTCGTCTCCGAGCTGGATCCTGAGGGGCAGCGTGTTGACGAAGAACCCGATCAGGTCGCTCAGGTCAGCATCCTGGCGCCCCGCCGACGGGGCCCCGATCACGAGGTCCGTGCCCGAGCCCGTGCGCATGAGGAAGCCGGCGAGCGCGCCGAGCCAGCCGTGGAAGCCGCTCGCGGACGTGCCGGCGGCGACTGAGCCGAGACCGGTGGCGACGTTCGCGGGGACCGTGAAGGCCAGCTGACGCGCCGGCTGGGCGCTCCCGGCTTCGCGGGCGCCGTCTGCGCTGAGCTCCAGCACCGACGGCGCACCGTCGAGGAAGTCGGTCCAGGCGGTGAGCTCGCGTGCTTCGCGTGCCTCGTCCTCATGCGCCGTGAGCAGGCGCGCGAAGTCGGCGAACTGGGCAGGCAGCGGGCGCCGGAGTGCTGCGGAGCCGCTCCTTCGCGCCGTGTACGCGGTTGCGAGATCGTGGGCGAGGGGGGCCAGCGAGGCTCCGTCGGTCGCGATGTGGTGGATGACGAGCTGGAGCAGCCAGGATCCGTCGCCCAGCTCGGAGAGTCCCGCGCGGAAGGGCAGGTCGCGAGTGAGGTCGAACCCGGCGGAGGCGTCGACCGGCTCGCTCTGGAGCAGGCCGGAGACCGGGGCGTGGATGCGCTGCACAGGTGCCCCGTCGGCCTCCGGGTAGCTCGTGCGCAGCACCTCGTGGCGGGCGACGAGGTCGTCGAGCGCGCCGACGAGCGCCACCCGGTCCAGTTCGCCGTCGAGCCGAGCGCTGAGGACGACGTTGTAGTCGCCGGAGCTCGGCGCGAGTCGGTTGAGGAACCAGAGGCGGGCCTGACCGGGGGAGAGCGGGAGCGGTTGTCCGGCTACGCGGGGGTTCGCTGCCGTCCACTCTCGAAGCGGCGGGCGCGTGCTGGAGACCACCATGTGGGCGCCCTCGGTGCGCTCGCCGGTGCGGCCGAGCAGCGCCAGCAGGCCAGCAGGCGTGGGGGCGTCGAAGATCGCGCGGAGCGCCGGTGCGGTGCCGAAGCGCGTGCGCAGCTCCCCGGCAAGCGCGACGGCGAGCAGGGAGTGCCCGCCGAGGCGGAAGAAGTCGTCGTCCAGTCCGACCTCGTCGAGGCCGATGACGGCGGCGAACGCCGCGCAGATGGCGCGCTCGTCCTCGGTCTGCGGGCGCCGCGAACCCGCGGCGGACTCGGGCGCGGGCAGCGCTGCGAGGTCGACCTTCCCGTTCGGGGTCAGGGGCAGACGCTCGAGCACGGTGACGCTCGAGGGCACCATGTAGTCGGGCAGTGCGGCACGGGCGTGGGCGGTGACGGTCTGGGCGTCGGCGGTCCCGGCGACCCAGGCGACGAGCCGCGCGCTGTCCTGTCCGGCAGGCGCGTGGATGGTCGCGACTGCGGCATCCACGCCAGCCGCGCGCTCGAGGCTGCGTTCGACATCACCGAGCTCGATGCGGAAGCCGCGCAGCTTGATCTGGTCGTCGTCGCGGCGGATGAACTCGAGCTCGCCCGATCCATGGCGGCGGACGATGTCGCCGGTGCGGTAGAGGCGGGTGCCGTCGCCGGAAGGGTCGGCGATGAAGGCGGTCGCGGTCTCGGCGGCTCGCCCGCGGTACCCGTGCGCCTCCGAGGAGCCGGCGAGGTGCAGCTCTCCCGGCACTCCGTCCGGCACATCCCTGAGGAATGCGTCGAGCACTCGCGCGGTCACGTTCACGACAGGGCGGCCGATGCGCACGTGTCCTGGTTCGCTGATGCGGGTGACGACGGAATCGACGGCGAACTCGCTCGGGCCGTAGAGGTTCCATGCGTCGACGCCGTCCGCGGCGAGGAGGGAGTCCCAGAGCTCTCGCGAGACAGCCTCGCCGCCGAGCGCGATGAGCAGGGGCGTCTCCCGGTGCGCGGCGCGGTCGAGGAGTCCCGTGCTGATGAGCTGTCGGACGTAGGAGGGCGTGGTCTCGAGCACGTCGATCGCGGCGTCAACGACGCGCTGCACGAGCTCGTCGGCGCTTCGTCGCGTGCTGTCCGTGGCCATCACGAGCGTTGACCCGGCGGCGAGCCAGAGGATCGGGTCCCAGGCGGCGTCGAAGCCGAGGCCGGCGACGTGGAGGACACGCGGGGCTCGCCCGTCGAGGCGCGAGCGCAGCGGGGCGATCATGGCGTCCTCATGCTGCGCCTGGACGTTGGCGAGCGCGGAGTGCGGGACCTGCACTCCCTTGGGGGTGCCGGTCGTGCCCGAGGTGAACACGAGGTAGGCGGGCTGCTCGGCATGGGGGAGCTCTGGCAGGCTCGTGTTCTCGGCGCTCTCCCCGAGCGCGACGAGCGCGGCGGGGGCGACTGCCGGAGTGCCGGAGTCAGCGGCGAGGGTGGCGAGCCGGTCCGCATCGCTCGCGACGAGCAGCGCGGGCATGCTCGCCTCGAGGATCTGCGCGATGCGCGCGTCCGGGTAGTCGATGTCGATGGGAACGGCGATCGCTCCGCTGCGGAGCGCGGCGAGCACGAGGGTCACCGCGTCGCCCGAGCGCGGAAGCGCGATGGCGACGCGATCGCCGGGACGCACACCGGAGGCGACGAGCCCCAGGGCCGCGGCGTCGACGCGGGCTCCGAGCTCGGCGAACGAGAGGTTTTCGTGCGCGTCCTCGAGCGCAGAGGCCCGGGGTGCGTGGCGGATGCTGGCCGCGAGCACGTCGAGGACGGTCCCTTCGACGGTCAGCGAGCGGCCACGGGCCTGCGTGTCGATGCGGTGCCGCGTCGCCGCGTCGACGGCGGGGATCTCCGAGAGGGGGCGCTCGATCGTCTCGACCATGGCGGCGAGCATCCGGTCGACCGTGTCGCGCATGCGCTCGATCGTCGATTCGTCGAAGAGGGCGAGGTCGTAGGCGAGCGCGGCCTCGAGCGGCCCCGCGTCGCCAGCGGGCGTCGAGAAGTCGAGCATGAGGTCGGTCTTCACGCCCGCCGTCGTCACCTGGCCAGGGACGGTCACCTCGACATCACCGAGGTCGAGCCGGGCTGGCTCGGTGTTCTGCAGCGTCAGGAGCACCTGGAAGACGGGGTGGCGATCGGCGACGCGAGGGGGGCGGACGGCGTCGACGACAGCATCGAACGGCACGTCCTGGTGCGCGTAGGCCTCGGTGTTCCCCGCCCGGACGCGCTCGATGAGCTCGGCGAGGGTCGGGTTGCCGACGAGCGAGGTGCGCAGCGCGACCGTGTTGACGAAGAAGCCCACGAGCCGCTCGAGCTTGGGGTCGACGCGGCCCGCGACCGGTGTGCCGAGGACGATGTCGGTGCCAGCGCCGTGCTGACCGAGCGCGGCTGCGACCGCGGCGTGGAGGACGATGAAGAGGCTCGTGCGGTGCTCCGAGGCGACACGGCGCAGCGCGAGGTGGCGTTCGGCGTCGAGCTCGAAGGCGAGGTGCCCGATGTCGCTCGGCCGGCTCCCGCGCTCGCGGTCTCGCGGCAGGTCGATCTCGTCCGGTGCGCCCGCGAGCGCCCGGCGCCAGAAGTCGAGCTGGGTGCTCATGGCGCTCGTGGAGTCCTCCTCCGAGCCGAGCGACTCCCGCTGCCACAGGGTATAGTCGGCGTAGGAGACGGGCAGCGCGGGGGACGGGGCGGCGCTCGAGCCGGCGGACTCGGGAGCCGTGCGCGCCGTGTAGGCGGCGGAGAGGTCGGCGGCGAAGGGCGCGAGCGACCAGCCGTCCGAGGCGATGTGGTGCATGGTCGCGACGAGCACGTGCGAGGTCGCGGAGCGGCGCAGGAGCACAGCGCGCAGGGGAACCTCGTCGGTCACGTCGAAGGGGCGCAGCGATTCCTGCCTGACGATCTCGTCGACGCGGTCCGCGGGGACCTCGACGGCCGTGAAGGAGGGGGCGCCCTCGTTGATCGGGAGGATGCGCTGGCGCGGCTCCCCATCGATGTACGGGAAGACGGTGCGCAGCGGCTCGTGGCGCTCCGCGACGTCCCGGAACGCCCAGCGGAGGGCGGCAACGTCGAGCTCGCCGTCCAGGTGCAGCACGACGGGGATGTTGTAGGCGCTCGAGCCTGGCTCGAGGCTGTTCAGGAACCACAGGCGACGCTGGGCGAGTGAGACGGGGAGCTCGTCCGCGTGGGGTGTCGGAACGAGCGGGAGCGTCCGAGCGGCGTCGGCATCCTCGGCATCGAGCGAGGCGAGGCCTGCGACCGTGGGCCGCTCGAACACGTCGCGCACCGTGACCTGGCGTTCGAGGCGCTCGGAGAGCTTCGAGGCGAGCTTCGTGGCGAGCAGCGAGTGCCCTCCCGCAGCGAAGAAGTCCTCGTCGACGCCGATCGAGGTGATGCCGAGCACGTCGGCGAACGCCTCGGCCGTGACGCGCTCCGCGCGGGTGCGGGGCTGCTGCACGGGGTCGCTCGGCGCCTGGTCCGGAGCGGGAAGTGCGCGCCGGTCGAGCTTCCCGTTCGGCGTTATCGGCAGCTCGCTGAGCGCGAGCACGCTGCTCGGAACCATGTAGCCCGGCAGCTCGGTCGCGAGGGAGGCCCTGGTGCGGGCGGCCAGGTCCGTGATCTCGCTGTCACCGGTCACGTAGCCGACGAGGCGGGCGGATGCGCCTTCGCCGACCACGATCGCGGCGGCGGCCGAGACGCCGGGCTGCCGACGCAGCGCGGCCTCCACCTCGGCGAGCTCGACTCGGTAGCCGCGGATCTTGATCTGCTCGTCGATGCGGCCCAGGAAGCGGAGCGAGCCGCTGCGGCGGCGACGCACGACGTCTCCGGTGCGGTACATGCGCGTCCCGTCGCCGGCGAAGGGGTCGGCGAGGAAGCGCTCGGCGCTGAGGCCTGGCTGCCCGACGTAGCCGGAGGCGACGTTCGCGCCGGCAAGGTACAGCTCGCCGATCGCGCCGTCGGGAACGGGCGTGAGCGATGCATCCAGGAGGTAGTGGCGCGTGTTGCGCACGGAGGTGCCGATGTGCGGCTCGGAGCCGCTCTCGATCGGCGCGATGAGGCTGTCGACGGTCGTCTCCGTCGGCCCGTAGAGGTTGAGTGCGCGGACGTCCGGCTGGGCCGCCAGGACATCCCAGAGCGCGGGTCCGACGGCTTCCCCGCCGAGCGCGATCTCGGTTGGGTAGCGGTCCTGCTCGAACAGTCCGCCGGCGATCAGCGCCTCGGCGAACGACGGGGTCGTCTCGATCGCGTCGATCCCGTGCTCGGCGAAGTATGCGGCGAGCCGCTGGGGGTCACGACGGACGTCGTCGTCGATCATGTGCAGCTCGTGGCCGGCGAAGAGCCAGAGTAGCGGGTCCCAGGCGGCGTCGAACGAGAGGCCAGCCGTGTGCGCGACCCGCGCCGGCCTGCCGAGGCGCTCGGCTGCGGGGTCGAAGATCTCTGCCCGGTGGTGCTCGAAGAGGTTCCGGAGGGCGAGGCGGTCGACGCCGACGCCCTTGGGGCGGCCGGTGCTGCCCGAGGTGAACACGACGTAGGCCAGCTCGGAGGGGGCAACGGTCGGGAGGCCGCTGGGGTCCGCCGTCTTCCGACGCCAGGCGACCGACGTGTCGGCGTCGATCGGGAGGGTCGCGACCCGCCACTGCGCTCCCGCCGCCAGGTCGCGCTGCTCCTGCGCCTTGCTCGTGAGCAGGAGCGCTGGCTGCGCGTCTTCGATCATGTTGCCGACTCGGTCGATGGGGTACTCGGGGTCGAGGGGGACGTACACGCCGCCGGCCTTGAGCACCGCGAGCACCAGCACTGGGAGGTGTCGGCTGCGCTCGATGCGCACGGCGACCGTGCGCCCCGCACCGACGCCCTCGCCAACGAGGTGGTGGGCGAGCCTCGTCGAGAGCGCGTCCAGTTCAGCGAAGGTGAGCGTGCCGTCTGCGGCGACGACGGCCGTCTCCGCGTCTCGGACCGCTGCGACCTTCGAGAAGGCACGCAGCACGGACTCCTGGCCGATCGGGACGTCGTCGCCTGAGCCCTGCTCGAGGAGCCCCGCGATCTCATCGGCGCGCACGACGTTGGCGTCGGTGACGGTGGTGGTCGCAGGCTCGTCGAGGACCTGCGAGAGCAGCTCGAGCATCCGCCAGGCGTGCTCGCGCAGGACGTCGCTCGTGTACAGATCCGCGTCGCCCTCGAGCTGGAGCGTCGGCGCGGCGGCCTCGCTCGTGAGCCCCGAGATGACGACGGACAGGTCATGCACCGGTCCCGTCGACAGGATGTTCACGGTGCCCCGCGCGCGGCCGAAGACCAGCTCGTCGATGACGGGGAGGAGATTGACGGAAGGGCCCGCGAGCGCGTGCGTCTGGGCCACCTCCTCGACTCGGAACTGCTGGTGGGCGACGGCGCCGCGGACCGCGTCACCGGCATTGGCGATGACGTCGGAGAGGCTGAGCCCCGCGGAGACGTCGACGCGCAGGGGGAGGATGCTCGAGAGCATCGAGGGGGTCGTCTTCGCGACCTTGCCGCGACGCGCTGTGACCGGGAGGCCGAGGGAGACCCGCGCCTGTCCGGTCATCTTCGACAGGTACAGGGCCACGAGGCCCACGGCCGTCTTCGGCAGGTCGCGGCCCAGCGCTCGCAGACGAGCCGCGTCGGCCTCCGGGATGCTCGTCGAGACGCGCACGACGCGCTTGGCGGCGCGTCCGGTCGTGCCCTCGAGGCCCGTGACGACGCTGTCGTCGGCGAGCTGGGCGCGCCAGTAGTCGGCATCCGCCTCGTGCTTCTCCGACGACGCGTACTCGTCGAGATGCTCGTGGAGCTCGTGCAGGCCGGGCAAGGGAGACGCGCTCCTGGCGGCGAGGTGCGCGATGGGCCCGGACAGGAGCGTGCCGAGCACGCCGCGAGGGGCGCTCTTCTCGAGCCGGGTGTATGCGCCGGCGAGGTAGCGCAGGCCGACGACGGCCGAGTAGCCGTCGAGGAGCACGTGGTGGACGCGCTGGAACAGGAGCCAGCGCTCCTCGGCGACGCGGTACAGCGTCGTGCCGAGCAGGTCGCCGCCGGTCATCGACCGGGGCGTCTCCAGCTCGAGGTCCATGCGCTCGCGGGCGACCCGGACCGCCTCCTCCTCGCCGAGCTGGCGCAGATCGGACGTCGTGAGGAGGTCGGCCGTCGGGGAGGGGCGCTCGAGCACGGCGTACGGCCCGTCGCCGTCCTCGGCCAGGACGAGGCTCATCGCGTCGAGGTCGGCAACCGTCTTCGTGAACGCGATCCGCAGCAGCCGCTCATCGACCTGGCCACGGAGATCGAGGTACTGCCCGATCTGGTAGCTGGGGTTCTCGGGGTCGAGCTGCTGGGCATACCAGATGCCCAGCTGCGCTGCCGTGAGGGGAAGGCGATCTGGGGAACCCGCGGTGGTCTGCTGGTTCGTCTCGATGCGGCGGCTGGTCTCGGTCACTGTGCGCTCCTCATAGAGGTGCCGAGGTCTCCCTCGGCACCTGATGTCCTGCTCGGCGTGCGGCGCTGGCCGCTGGGCTGCCTCCTTCGGGCGGAGGCGGACCCGCTACTGGAACTGGCCGATCTGGAGAGAGTTGAGGAGACCGCCGAGGTCGATGAGCGGGCCGTCGATCAGGGGGCCGTTGATGAGGGCACCGCCGGCCAGCGTCGACACGGAGCTCGAAGCCGACGCGGGTGCGAGCTCGGCGGCGCTCGCGGGAGCGGCCGTCAGGGCGACGGCGCCGAGGGAGAGGGCTGCGGCCGTGGAGAGGCTGGCGATGGTCCGAGTCGTCGTCTTCTTCATGTGTTGCTCCTCAATTCGCTGTGTCCGGGGTTGGTCACGGGGGTCGTTCGGAGCGCATCTGGCGGCGGTTTGGCAACAATCCCGCGTCTCTCGGGCATTTCACAGCTAGCCTGAACCCGTGTTCGACTGGCTCATAGCGCTCCCCCCACTTCTTGTCGTCCTCCTCGTGGCGGTCATCGTCACGCTCGAGAGCCTCGGCCTGCCCCTTCCGGGCGAGAGCGTGCTCATCGCAGCCGTGCTCATGAGCGTCGCGGGCACGGGTATCGACCCCTGGCTGCTCGCCGCCGCCGCGGCCGTCGGCGCCATCGTCGGCGACTCGATCGGCTACTACATCGGCAAGCGCTGGGGCGCCCGCCTGCTGCGCTACCTCTCGCAGCGGTACCCGAAGTACTTCGGCGTCGCGCGCATCAACGCCGCGGTCGGGCTCATGCAGAAGTGGGGTGCGTACGCGGTCTTCTTCGGACGCTTCATCGCGCTCCTCCGAGTCTTCGCCGGCCCGCTCGCCGGCGCCATGGCCATGCCGTACGGGCGCTTCCTGCTCGCGAACGCGCTCGGCGGCATCGCCTGGGCCACGGGCGTCACCGCCATCACCGTCGCGCTCGGGAAGAGCGCCCTGGCACTCATCCACGCCTTCGGCTGGGCCGCGCTCGCGGTCGCCGCGGTCCTCGTCATCGTCATCGTCGCGATCGTCGTCTATCGAGCCCGGCGCCGACCTGAGGGTGCGGAGGCGACGAGCGAGACCGAGCAGGAGCTCGACCTGCTCATCCCCGCGGCGAAAGACGCGCAGGACTCCACCCCGGGAGACGCCGCCGCTCGCGACGCCCTCGCCGCAGCCGTGCGCCCGATCGGCACCTTCGCTCGCCGGGCCCCATTCACGACCGCGCTCTCGCTCGTCATCATCGCCATCGGCATCGCGACGGGGGCCATGTGGCACCTCTCACGGGCGCAGCCCTGGTACGGCGATGTCGCCTTCGGCATCCCGCCGCTGGAGGCCGGCATGTGGTGGACCCCCATCACCGGATCGCTGCTCGGCGGCGGCGCCTGGCACTACGGGCTCCTCATCGTGCAGCTGCTCATCGTCGGCGGCGTCTTCGAGTTCCGCTTCGGCTGGAAGCGCACCGCCCTCGTGTTCCTCGGCGGCCAGGCCCTCGCGGTGCTCGGCACACTCGCCATCGTCGCGGCGCTCGCTCCGACCGGCTGGGAGTGGGCGACGCGCCTCGCCGACGACCTCGACGTCGGCGCATCCGGCGGCATCGCCGCCCTCACCGCGGCGCTGGTCTGGGTGCTGCGTCCGCCGTGGCGCCTTCGACTCGGGCTCGCGCTCGGGGCGCTCGTCTCCCTGCGCCTCCTCTACGTCGGCGACCTCGCCGACATCGAGCACTTCCTGCCGGTCACCGTCATCTTCACGATCTACGCCGTGCAGCGCCATCGCAAGACGGGCCTCGCGACGAGCACGCGCGAAGACCGGCTGATCGCGTTCACGGCCCTGATCGCGCTCGGGGCGGCCCAGGTCGTCGCCGCGTTCTTCTCGCTCGACGGCCCGCTCGGCAAGACGGACGCGGAGACGGAGACGTGGGTGGGCGTCGCCATCGACGTCGTCGTCATCCTCCTCGTCGCCAACGGGATCAGGCGGGGCCAGCGCTTCGCCTGGGTCGTCGCGGTGGCGCTCGGCGTCTTCAACCTCCTGGAGCTCGCCCTCATCGTCGTCGTGGTCGCGACCTCCGGCAGCCTCGACGAGGGCCTCACCATGAACTTCGCCGGCTCCCTGCTCTGGGTGCTCGTCGTGGTCTTCCTCATCGTCGCCCGCCGCTCGTTCGCGGTCCGCGTGCGGCCGTCGAAGAACTCCCTCTCGGGCGAGCGCCGAGGAACGGTCGAGGAGGCTCGCGAGATCCTCCCGAGGGTCGGCGGCAGCACGATCTCGTGGATGACGCTCTGGCCGCGCAACCACTACCTGCTGAGTGCGAAGAAGGACGGCTACATCGCCTACCAGGAGTACTCGGGCGTCGCCCTCGCGCTCGGCGACCCGGTCGCGCCGAAGGAAGAGCTCAGCGACCTCATCCACGACTTCGCCTCTCGGGCCGAGCTCGCCGGGCACACGCCCGCCTTCTTCTCGGCGACCCGCGCGACGGTGGATGCGGCCCCCGCGAGCTGGCAGCGCGTGCAGGTCGCGGAGGACACGATCATCGACCTCCCCGGGCTCGAGCTCAAGGGCAAGCCATGGCAGCCGGTGCGCTCCGCCGTGAACCGTGCAGAGCGCGAGGGCATCCGCTTCAAGATGACGACCCTCGCCGAGGAGCCATGGGCGGTGCTCGCGCAGGTGCGCGCGATCTCGGAGGACTGGGTCGGCGACAAGGGACTGCCAGAGATGGGCTTCACGCTCGGCGGCGTCGATGAGGCCCTCGACCCGGCCGTGCGCCTCGGCATCGCGATCGACGACGACGGCAGCGTGCACGGCGTCACGTCGTGGCTGCCGGTGTACGGACAGGATGGCGCGGTCCGCGGCTGGACGCTCGACCTCATGCGTCGGCGTGACGGCGGTTTCAAGCCCGTCATGGAGTTCCTCATCATCTCCTCGGCCCTCGCCTTCCGGGACGAGGGCGCCGCCTTCGCCTCGCTCTCCGGAGCGCCGCTCGCGGGCTCGGGGCAGGCGGAGGCGACGGCGCTCGACCAGGTGCTGAGCCAGGTCTCCGAGCTCCTGGAGCCGCTCTACGGCTTCTCCTCGCTGCACAGCTTCAAGACGAAGTTCAATCCGCGATACGAGCCCATGTACCTGCTCTACCGCGACGAGGCCGACCTCCCGCGCATCGGCATCGGTCTGACGCGCGCCTACCTCCCGACGGCGACGACGGGTCAGCTCATCAGGGCGGGTCTCGGCGCGGGCAAGTAGCGTCTCGCGTCCTTCGCGCCGAGCCGGGCCGCGTCGGCGAGCCACTGCTCGCGACGCCGCTCGGTCGAGGTCTTGACGGGGGAGTAGCGGGTGACCGCGATCGGCCCGAGGCCGACGAAGCCGAGCACGTGGGTCTTGAGCTGCCTGATCGGCGTGTTGCCGGTCAGACGCAGGTAGATGCCGGGGCTGTCCGCGGTGAGGATGATGCGCGCGCTGCGTCCCTTGAGCAGGCCCTTCGGCAGCGGGCCGGAGGCGTCGTAGGCCATGCGCGGCAGGAGCAGCCGGTCGAAGAACCCCTGCAGGAGTGACGGGACCGAGCCCCACCAGACCGGGGTGACGATCACGATGCGTGCGGCGTCCTGGATCGCGCTCCAGGCTTGCTGCAGATCTGGTTCGAGCTCCTGGCGCCTGGTGTAGCCGCGTCGGAGATTCTGATCGAAGACGAGGTCGCGGACTGCGAGGACCTGAGCGTCGCCGTGGGCGTCGGCATAGCGCGCGGCGAGGGCCGCGCAGAGCGAGTCGGGGTTGGGGTGGCCGTCGATGACGAGGGTGTGCATTCGGGCTCCAGAGCCTTGAAGTGGACAGTGTCAAGATGGGACGACAGTCAGCTTAGCTATGATGTTGCTCATGTCAAGATCGAATGCGCCGTACCACCACGGCAACCTCGGCCCGGTCCTCGAGGCCGCAGGCATGGAGCTGCTCGCGCAGAAGTCGCACGCCACGATGAGCCTCCGGGAGCTGGCCCGCGAGGCGGGTGTCAGCCACAACGCGCCGTACCACCACTTCGGAGACAAGACCGGGCTCTTCAAGCGCCTCGGCGAGGTGAGCATGCAGCACCTCGTGCACGCGGTCAGCTCGGCGGATGCTCCCGGGGCCGCCCCACAGGAGCGTGCCCTCGCGCTCACCGTCGCCTACGTCGAGTTCGCCGTCGAGCATCCACACGCCTTCACGCTCATCTACGACCCGGAGGTCTGCATCCCGGGGGCGCCAAGTGCCACGATGGCGCCACTCATCCAGGAGCTCGAGGGGCTGCTCGGGAATGCGGCCGCCGGCCTCGACCCGGAGGCGAGCCCCGCCAGGATCGAGGCACGTGCCACGGCGCTCTGGGCAACCGTGCAGGGCCTGTCCCACCTCGTGATCGCGGGCCACCTCACGCTCGCCCAGGTCAGGCCAGCGCTCGCCGAGTCGCTTCGACGCTAGGTGGTCATGCATAACCCGGATGTGACCCGGGAGTTATGCCAGCGACGCGACGACGGCGGCGATCCTGCGTTCGCGAGTCGCGTCGGCCTTCGCTGACTCGACTTTGGTGATGTGGGCCTTCCTGGCGCTCGGTGAGAGGGCATCGAAACGCGCCAGTGCGCCCGCGTCGTCGAGCGCCTCGGCGAGGTCCGCGGGCACCTCCGTGGTGCGCGGCTCGGTGTCGAGCTCGATGACGACGGTGATCGGGTCGCCACCCTGTATGCCCGTCTCCTTGCGCTTCTCTGCGCTGAACGAGATGAGGAAGCGCCCGCCCATGACCGCGACAGTGCTCCGGTACGTGTAGCCGTTGACGGTCACGACGACGGCCGGCTTCTTTCCTGCGCCGAGCCGCTCGATGACCTCCACCGGCACCTCGATGCCCGTGTTCCTCCCCATGAGGCTCATGGTCGTCGTGAATTCCATGCCGAGATTGTTTCACGGTATTCCCTGCCGGGATGCCTCGAAATGTCGGCGGCCTGTGCCACGATCGGATGGTGTGACGAGGCCCGTCGTCCATAGGAGAGAAAGGGACGACCATGGCCGTCATCCTCAACCCGTACATCCACCTCCTCGACAACGCGCGCGAGGCGCTCGAGTACTACAGGGAGGTGTTCGGGGGCGAGCTCGTGCTCAGCACGTTCGGCGGCTCCGGCATGCCGATGGACCCCTCCGAATCGGAGAAGATCATGCACGGCCAGCTGACGACTGCCAGCGGGTTCACGATCATGGCCTCCGACACGCCCTCCTTCATCGAGCCCAACCCCGGACGAACGGTCGAGATCTCGCTCAGCGGCGACGCCGCCGAGGAGCTTCGCGGGTACTGGGACAAGCTGGCCGACGGCGGCGAGATCGAGCAGCCGCTCGTGCAGGCGCCGTGGGGAGACACCTTCGGAATGCTGGTCGACCGTTTCGGGGTCGCATGGATGGTCAACATCCTGGGAAGCTGACGAGTGCCCGAAATGCGTTCGGCCTGGCTGCGCCGTACACTTGACGCCGACCTACTGCGAGGTGAGTGACCCTGGTGCCATCGAGTTTCGACGTGACGTCGCTTGCTTCTCTCGACACTTCTGCGTTGCCGCGAATCGGACGAGCCGTTGGGCGCGGAAGCGCGCACGCCAAGCTCATCCTGTTCGGCGAGCACGTCGTCGTCTACGGGAAGCCGGCCGTCGCGCTTCCGCTGCGTGCCATGCGCATGCGAGCGACCGCCTGGCGCGAGGGCACTGAGCCGCGCTTCGAGTCCGACCACTACACGGGGCCGCTCGCGGCAGCTCCGGAGATCGTGGAGGCTCCGAGGAAGGCCATCGAGGAGACGCTGCGCGCGATCGGGGGCGAGCTCGCGGGACTCACGGTCGCGGTTCGCGGCAACATCCCGCTCGGACGAGGACTCGGGTCGAGTGCCGCTGCGGCCGGCGCGATCGTCGACGCCGTCTCCCGCCTGCACAACGTGACGCTCTCCGGTGGTGAGCACTTCGCGCTTGTCCAGCTGGCCGAGCAGGTGGCGCACGGCAAGCCGAGCGGGCTCGATGCGCTCGCAACGACCATCCCGTCGCCCATCCGCTTCCAGAACGCGAGCGCCGTGCCCGTGCCGGTCGCCCTCGACGCCTGCTTCGTGATCGCCGACACCGGTGTGCACGGATCCACGCGCCAGGCTGTCGACGACGTGCGCACCTCGCTCGAACGCGACCACGACGCCACGATGTCCATCATCGACGCCCTCGGGGAGCTCTCCGACCTGGCCATCACCGACCTCGAGACCAACGAGGCACGCTCGCTCGGCTCCCGGATGTCGGAGGCGCACGTGCTGCTCTCCAGTCTCGGCGTGAGCCACCCAGCCCTCGACGAGCTGGTCGAGGCTGCGACCGGCGCTGGCGCGTTCGGCGCGAAGCTCACGGGAGGCGGGCTCGGCGGGTGCATCGTCGCCGTCGTCGATCGGGGAAACGCAGCGGTCGTCGCGGCTGCGCTGCAGAGCGCTGGTGCGATCCAGACCTGGAGCGTCACCAGCACTGGCACGCCGCTGTGACCGCGACCGCCGTCGCCTACCCGAACATCGCGCTCATCAAGTACTGGGGGAAGCGCGATGAGGCGCTCATCATCCCGCAGACCTCGAGCCTGTCGCTGACGCTCGCGGTCTACCCGACGACGACGACCGTCTCGCTCCTGGGGGAGGGCCAGTCCCACGAGATCCTCCAGGACGGCACGGCTATGCCGGAGGCCGCGGCCGCCAAGGTCGCGCGCTTCCTCGACCACGTCGGCGAACTCGCCGGCAGCGCGCGGTCAGCGCGGGTCGAGACGAGCAACGCGGGACCGACGGGCGCTGGTCTCGCATCCTCCGCCTCCGGCTTCGCCGCGCTCGCAGCGGCAGCATCGTCGGCGTACGGCCTCGACCTGTCGCCGAGGGAGCTGTCGCGGCTCGCACGGCGCGGCTCTGGCTCGGCCTCACGCTCGATCTTCGGCGGCTTCGCCGTCTGGAACGCGGGCACCGACGACCTCAGCTCGTACGCCGAGCCGGTCGACGATGCGCACATCGACGCCGCCATGGTGCTCGGCATCGTCAACGCGGGGGCGAAGTCGATCTCGAGCAGGGAGGCCATGCGCCGGACCGTCGAGACCTCCCCATACAACGCGCCATGGGTCGAGACGAACCCAGGCGAGCTGGCGCTCATGCGCGATGCGCTCCGCCGTGGCGACTTCACGGAGGTCGGCGAGATCTCGGAGCGAAACGCCCTCCGCATGCACGCGGCCATGCTCGGGGCCGTGCCCCCGGTCCGCTACCTCACGGCGGGCAGCATGGCGCTGCTCGATGCCGTCGCCGCCCTCCGACGCGGTGGCCTCGAGGCCTACGCCACCATGGATGCCGGGCCGAACGTGAAGACGCTGTGCAGGGCCTCCGAGGCCCCGGCTGTGCGTGACGCGCTCGCATCCTCGGCCCCCGGCACCGAGTTCGTGATCGCCCCGGCCGGTCCGGGTGTGGCGGTCACGAACGCCGACGCACAGGCAGACGCCGCCCCCGGAGTGGTGCGGTGATCGTCGCCGAGGCGCCGGGCAAGCTCTTCGTCAACGGCGAATACGCGGTCGTCGAACCGGGCAGGCACGCCGTGGTCGTCGGCGTGTCGAGACTCATCCGAGCGAGCCTGCGGGCTGCCTCGGCCGACGAGGGCAGCACCGTCAGCTCGCACCAGTTCGGCGCGCAGCCGGTCCCCGTGAACATCGACGGCGACCTCGTCTCGATCGATGCCCCCGGGGCGGACCTCGTCCGGGAGTGCATCCGAGTGCTGGTCCAGCTGGCGCACGAGCGTGGCATCGAGCCGCAGCCCTTCGCGCTCGACATCGAGAGCGAGCTCGACGACGTCAGCGGTCGCAAGTTCGGCCTCGGCTCGAGCGGCGCGGTCGCCGTCGTCACCGTCCGCGCCGTGGCGGAGCACTTCGGCATCGACGTCGGCGACGACGCGGTGTACCGCCTCGCGAGCCTCGCCACGATCGAGCTGCGCCCCGCCGCATCGTGCGCCGACATCGCGACGAGCACACTCGGCGGGTGGGTGCACTATGCCTCACCGGATCGCCTCGCCGCTCGCGAGCTCCGACGCCGCAGCGGGGTCGAGGCGAGCCTGGTCGAGGCCTGGCCCGGACTCGTCCTCGAGGCGCTTCCGTCCCCGAGCTCCGTCGTCCTGCACGTGGGGTGGACCTCGGCGCCGGCTTCGACCGCCGAGCTCGTCAGCACCCTGCACGCCGGAGACTGGCGGTCGACCGAGCAGTACGCGGCCTTCCTGACGGAAAGCGATCGCATAACGGCAGCGCTCGTCGCCGCCGTGCGTGCCGAGCGCAGCGAGCTGGCCCTCGCGGCCATCCGCGACGCCGAGGCCAACCTCGAGGCGCTGGACGAGCTGAGCGGCATCGGCATCCGCACCGAGGCGCTCTCGGCGCTCATCGCGGCAGCACGCTCGGTCGGGATCCCCGCGAAGACCTCCGGGGCCGGTGGCGGAGACTGCGGCATTGCCCTGGCACCCGCCCACAACGAGGAGCTCAATGCCGCGTGGCGCGCCGCCGGCATCGAGGTCCTGGATCTGCACGTCGTACCGCACCGTCGAGTTGGAGTTCGAGAACATGGCTAACCGCAAGGACGAGCACGTCGACCTGGCCCTCGCGCAGCGTCCCGGCATCGTCCGGAACGACTTCGACGATGTCCGCTTCATCCATCACGCGCTCGGCGGGGTCGACCGGGCGACCGTCTCGACGGCCGTGCAGGTGGCTGGCGCGAGCTGGCCGGTGCCGTTCTACCTCAACGGGATGACGGGCGGCAGCGAGCGCACGGGCATCATCAACGGCGACCTGGCGCGCGCAGCTCGCGAGACCGGGATCGCGATGGCCGCCGGCTCGCTCTCCGCCTACCTCAAGGACGCATCGACGGCCGCCAGCTTCCGCGTCATCCGTGACGAGAACCCCACCGGCTTCGTCATGGCGAACGTCAACGCGACCGTGTCGCCGGATGACGCTCAGCGCGCCGTCGACCTGCTGGAGGCGAACGCCCTGCAGATCCACATCAACTCGGTGCAGGAGACGGTCATGCCGGAAGGCGACCGGGACTTCGCCGCGTGGCCGGCTGCGATCGAGTCGATCGTGGAGCGCGTGAGCGTGCCGGTCATCGTGAAGGAGGTCGGCTTCGGACTCAGCGCGAGCACCCTGGAGCGGCTGGCCCAGCTCGGCGTGCAGTACGCCGATGTGAGCGGGCGCGGCGGCACCGACTTCGCCAGGATCGAGAACTCCCGGCGCCGCCTCGGCGACTACGCGTCCCTCGTGGGCTGGGGCCAGTCGACGCCGGAGGCGCTCATCGAGGCTGACTCGAGCACTGCCGCTCTGCCGGTCCTCCTGGCGTCGGGGGGAGTGCGCACACCCCTCGACGTACTCCGCGCTCTCGCGCTGGGCGCGCGGGCGGTTGGGGTCTCCGGGCACTTCCTCGAGGTGCTCGTCGAGCACGGGGTCGAGACGCTCATCGAGCACATCCGCTCCTGGCAGGAACAGCTCACATCGCTCCAGACGATGCTCGGCGCCGTCACCCCTGGCGCGCTCAGCCAGCAGGAGCTGGTCCTCCACGGCGCCCTCCTCGACTTCTGCACCTCCCGCGGCATCGACCCGGCCACCGTCTCGCGTGCACGCGGGCGGGGCACCCTCCCATCGAAAGGACAGCGATGAGCACCGAGCTCCTCGACCACGCACCAGTTCCGCTCAAGTGGGTCGGTCCGGTTCGCGTGACCGGCAACGTCATGGAGGGTGAGCAGCTCGTGCCGCTCGCAACCTACGAGCAACCCCTGTGGCCGTCGGTCGGCCGTGGTGCCAAGATGTCGATGCTGGTGCCCGACGGCATCAAGGCGACGCTCATCGATGAGCGCATGAGCCGCTCGGTGCTCTTCGAGGCAGACGACGCCGGCGTCGCGCTCAAGGCGCTCCGCGAGATCGAGGCGCACATGCACCTGCTGCAGGAGGTGGTCGCGACCAGCAGCCGATTCGCGCGCCTCATCGACCTGCACGCGCAAATCGCCGGCAACCTGCTCTTCCTGCGCTTCGAGCTCACGACCGGGGATGCTTCCGGCCACAACATGGTGACGCTCGCCTCTGAGCGACTCATGGACTTCATCCTGCGTCGCTGGCCCGAGCTTCGCTACGAGTCCATCTCTGGCAACTTCTGCTCAGACAAGAAGGCGACTGCCGTCAACGGCATCCTGGGCCGGGGCAAGAACGTCGTCACCGAGCTGGTGCTCCCGCGCCGCACCGTCGAGCGGTGGCTGCGATCGACCCCTGAGAAGATCGCCCAGCTCAACGTCCGCAAGAACCTCATCGGCACGATGCTCGCCGGCGGTCTCCGGGCGGGCAACGCGCACTACGCGAACATGCTCCTCGGGTTCTTCCTCGCGACCGGCCAGGATGCGGCGAACATCGTCGAGGGCTCGCAGGGCATCACCCATGCGGAGGTGCGCGACGGCGACCTGTACTTCTCCTGCACGCTGCCCAATCTGATCGTCGGCAGCGTCGGAAACGGCAAGGGCCTCGACTTCATCGAGGCGAACCTCGCCCGACTCGGCTGCAAGGAAGAGCGAGAGCCCGGAGCGAACGCTCGGAGACTGGCCGTACTGTGTGCGGCAACCGTTCTCTGCGGCGAGCTCTCCCTCATGGCCGCCCAGACGAACCAAGGCGAGCTCATGGCCTCGCACATCAAGCTGGAACGCGCCGCGAACTGAGCGACGCTCGGAGACGATCGAAGACTATGACTACACCAATCGGCATCCACGACCTCGCGTTCGCGACGGGGTCACGCGTGCTCGACCTCTCGGTCATCGCCGAGCGGCTCGGGACCGAACTCGAGAAGTACACGATCGGCATCGGCCAGGAGCGGATGAGCATCACCGCTGCCGACGAGGACGTCGTCACGATGGGTGCGGCCGCGGCCAAGCAGATCATCGACCGGCACGGCGTCGAGGGCATCAGGACGGTGCTCTTCGCGACGGAGACCGGCATCGACCAGTCGAAGGCCGCCGGTGTGTACGTGCACCAGCTGCTGGACCTTCCGGCGACCTGCCGCGTCGTCGAGCTCAAGCAGGCCTGCTATTCGGCGACCGCCGCGCTGCAGTTCGCCACCGCCCTGGTCGCCCGTGATCCCCGTCAGCGGGTGCTCGTCATCGCCAGCGACATCGCGCGCTACGAGCTCGGCTCGAGCGGGGAGCCCACGCAGGGCGCGGGGGCTGTCGCGATGCTCGTCGCTGCGGACCCGGACCTGGTGGTCATCGAGCCAGGCTCCGGAGTCTTCACGAGCGACATCATGGACTTCTGGCGGCCGAACGGGCGAGTCACCGCGCTCGTCGATGGAAAGTACTCCATTCGCGCCTACCTGCAGGCCGTCGAGAACGCCTGGAGCGATTACGCGGCCCAGGGTGGATTCCCGATCAGCGAATTCAGCCGCTTCTGCTATCACCAGCCGTTCACCAAGATGGCGTCGAAAGCGCACCGTCACCTCATCAAGACCGCGGGTGGCGATCTGGACGCCGGGGTGCTCGACGCGCAGATCGCGTCGACGCTGAAATACAACAGAATCATAGGAAATACCTACACCGCGTCGATCTATCTGGCGCTCCTCAGCCTCTTGGACAGCGATGAGGACCTCGAGGCAGCGAAGATCGGGTTCCTCAGCTATGGCTCCGGAAGTGTCGCGGAGTTCTTCGCGGGGACGGTGCAGCCCGGATATCGACAGCATTTGCGTGCCGAGGAGAATCGGGCGGTTCTCGAGGCGCGAGTCCCCATCGACGCCGCGGAATACCTCGTGTGGCATGAGCGACGCGACCCGAGTGGACTTGGCGAGTTCACGCTCCCCAACGAGACGCCCGGCCCATTCCGACTGGCGGGATTCACGGATCTCAAGCGGGAGTACACCTCTACGCAGTGATTCCACTGGGCGACGGCGTTAGCATTCGGGTATGAGCGAGAACATCACCGTCGGAGTCGCCGGAAACCAGCCTGGAATCGTCGCCACGCGATGGGCGGCCGCGCGAGCCTCTCGCGGTCGGAAACGTCTGAAGCTCGTGCACATCGTCGATCCGAGGATCGCGGGGGCCGGAAACCCAGACCTCCTCATCGAAGCGGAGAGCGCTGCGGCTCGCATCCTCCAGGAGGCCGCGGAGGCGGCGCTTGCCGTGGACGCGGCGCTCGAGGTCGAGACGGCCGTCATGACCGGAGCCATCATCGAGACCCTCACGGAGCTGTCCAAGACGTCCAGCCTCCTTGTGGTCGGCAGCAACCGGGGGGAGTCCTCAGGGCGGGCGAGTGGCACGCACAGCGTGCGCGTGGCCGCAGCCAGCGAATCTCCGGTCGCCGTGATCCCCGACGTCGATCTCTCGGGCCGGCGCGGAGTGGTGGTCGGGGTCGACGGCTCCGACCTCTCGGAGCATGCTCTGGCCGTCGCGGCCGAGGAGGCGAGCCTGAGCGGAGAGCCCCTCATCCCGGTGCACGCCTGGCACGCCCCGAACGTGTACGGCGGCGGCGTCATCGTGACCGGCGACTTCTTCGATGAGCTCCGCCTCTCGGCGGAGGAGACGCTCTCACTGGCCCTCGCCGGGCTGCGGGGGCGCTACCCGGATCTCGAGATCACGCCGGTGGTCGTGGAGGGCATCCCGGACATGGCGATCATCGATGCCGCCCATTCGGCGTCGCTCGTGGTCGTCGGCAGTCGTGGACGCGGCACCTTCGCTCGTCTCCTGCTGGGTTCCGTGAGCCACGGGGTCCTCGCGCACCTCGAGACGCCGACCATCGTCGCCAAGTAGGGCGTCTCGCTTCTGCGTCTCCGGTGGAGATCTCGGTCACGGGGAGAAGCTTGAATGCAGCGGGTGAGTGACGAAAAGAGGGCCGGACGGCATTCGCCGTCTGGCCCTCTTCTCTGCGTGCGGTCCGAACTAGGTTGCCCCTGCGGCCGCTCAATCCCGCAGCTTAGGAGTTCGCCGCTTCGAAGTCCTCGATGATCGAGCCGGGAATGCGGCCTCGGTCGGAGATCTTGTGTCCTTCAGCGCGCGCCCAGGCGCGAATTGCCGCGAGGTCGCGCTTCGGGCGGCTGGAGCTGGAACCCGTCGACTTGTTCTTGCGGGTCTTTGCTACCGTGCGAGCCGCCGACACGTAGTCAGCGAGGGCGTCGCGCAGCTTCTTGGCGTTCGCGTCCGAGAGATCGATTTCGTAGTCGGTTCCGTCGAGGGCGAATTGAACGGTCTCGCCTTCGCCTTCGGCGAGTGAACTCGAGTCGATGTCGTCGACGAGCTGATAGATGACTTTCCGAGCCATGTGGATCCCCTTCGGTTATTGCAGAGCGAATACATGCTAGATGATTGTCCGGTGATTTGAATCCAGGTTCGTCCAGAAGGCCGAAGTCGGTGCCGAATTCCCCGAACACTAGGTGACGACACGATGAGGTCACGCACAGCCGAAGGGATTTCGGTTGCCGATCCCGCGGCCCGCCGGAATGCCACTCGGGCGCTCGGGAGCGAATGACGGCACCTCAGAGCGGGCTGGCGACTGGTGCAGGCAGGATACGATTTCGACAGCTATGAATGTTCTTCAGGGATTCGCGGTCATCGCCGTCATCGTCACGGTGGGCGTGTTCCTGGCACGCAGTGGCGTGCTCGGGCAGACCGGGCAGACCGGTCTCTCGAAGCTCGCGTTCAACGTGGCGACGCCGGCGCTGCTCTTCACGCTCATGGCAGACGCGCACCTCGAGGTCCTCTACTCGAGTCAGTTCGTCGTGACCGCGATCGCGATGACCGCCGTGGCACTCGTGTACGGCGCCATCGGCGCGCTGCGAAAGTGGGGGCTCGGCACGACGACCTCAGGTGCGATGGCGGCAAGCTATGTCAACGCCGGCAACCTCGGCATCCCCATCGCCGTGTATGTCCTCGGTGATGCGACGCTGGTCGCTCCGGTGATGCTCGGACAGCAGCTCATCATGGGCCCCATCTTCATGACCCTGCTCGATATCGCCTCGCGGGCCGAGGACGCGCCGAGGCTCCGCTGGTGGCAGATCGTGCTGCGTCCGTTCCGGAACCCCATCGTCATCGGTGCGCTCGCTGGCATCGTCGTGAGCGCATCCGGCATCACCATCCCGCCCTTCCTGCTCGATCCGCTCGAGCTGCTGGGGGGCATGAGCGTTCCTGCCATGCTGCTCGCGTTCGGTATGTCCCTGTGGGGCAACGCGATCCCCTTCCGGGAGCCAGAGCGGGCTCCTGCGATCGTGGCCACCGTGCTCAAGGTGTTCGTGCATCCGGCGCTCGCCTGGCTCATCGGGGCGTGGCTCTTCGGCCTCGATGGGGCGGCTCTGCTCATCGTGGTCGTCACCGCGGCCCTGCCCTCCGCGCAGAACGTCTTCACCTACGCCAGCAACTACGGGGTGGGGATGAGGGTCGCGCGCGAAGCGATCCTGGCGTCGACGTTCCTGTCTGTTCCGGTCATCTTCGTCGTCTCGCTGCTGCTCTCGAAGTAACGAGAGCAGATTGCCGCTGGCGCTTCGAATTCGAGGCGGGCTAGCGTGGGGGCATGGAGCTCTGGCGCGGGGAACTGCGATGGCCGATCAAGTCGTCCTTCGTCGAGTACGTGCGTCGCTCCGGCGGCAAGGTGCTGCTCGAGGGTGGCGCGTTCGTCGACGACGAGGAGTTCGCCTACCCGCGCGGAGCCACCGACTCGGCGTGGCTGGCCGGCGACGCCCCCATGGGCAGCGCCTCCTTCACCGGAGCCGTTCGCCTCACCGGGCACGGCGGCATGCTCGACGTCAGCTTCCGGAACCCGCAGCTCGTCTTCGAGGGTGAGGACGCGAGGCTCGTCGTGCAGGGTGCGGGCGGCGAGCTCATCGACTTCGCGAGCTGCGAGGTCGGAACTCCGCTCGTGCGCGACGACGTCGCCGAGTGGCTCGGGGTGCGGGTGATCCTGACTCCGGAGGGCTCGAGGGTCTTCAACGGCATGTACCGCCCGTACTCGGAGATGGACTCGCTCAACTTCACGCTCGCCCTGGGTAGGGCGCAGTCCCCGCGGGAGGAGCGCGCCTAGCGAGTGGCGTCGGGTGCCTGTGCCGGTGCCTGCGTGAGGTCGGGCAGGATGCCAGCTTCGGTCAGCTGCTTGGCGAGTCCCGCGCCGTCCGGAGCGTAGACCCACGGGATGGGCGCGTTCTTGCGCCAGTGCGCACTGGCCGCGCGTCCACCCGCAAGCACTGCCTCGCTGGTGGACAGCTGGCGGATGGCGATCGCGAGCACACGATCTGGGTGGCGGCTCGTGAACTCGCCGTAGATCTGCTCGTCATGCTGTCCGTCGTCGCCGACGAGGATCCACTTGATGTCAGGAAACTCCCGCGCGAGGCGGTCGAGGTTGGAGACCTTGTGCTCGAGCCCGGAGCGGAAGATGCGATCCGGGGTGGGCCCCCAGTCGGTGAGCAGGAGCGGACCGGCGGGGTAGAGGTTTCGCCCGAGGAAGCGCGCGAGCGTCGGGGCGACGTTCCAGGGGCCTGTCGACAGGTACACGACGGGGGTCTCGCTGCGCCCGAATGAGGTCAGGATGCGCTCGGAGAGCACGCTCATGCCCGGGGTCGGTGTGCGCGCGTGCACGTCGAGGACGAAGGTGTTCCAGGCCGCGAGCATCGGGCGTGGCAGCGCCGTCACCATGACGGTGTCGTCGATGTCGGAGAGCAGGCCGACGCGCTGCTCGTCGGCGACGATGAAGACAGGCGCGGTGCTCGTCTGGCGATCGAAGCTCTCGAACGTGATGGTGTTCCACCCGGGCTTGAGGTTCGCGGGGAGGTTGATATCCACGATGCCGCCGCGGTCGGCTTTGACCGAGTGTCGAACGCCGTCGATGATGACGGTCGCGGGGACGTTGCCTGCGGAGACCCGCGCGAAGCTCCGCCATCCGCGGACGACCGATTCCCGGCGCTTGCGCCTGAGCAGCCTGGAGAGGCTGAAACGGCGCCGGTTGCCGGGAGGTGCCATGTGGACCCGCGCGAGGGCGCGAACCCAGGAGGTTGTCCCGTACCCGGTGTACGGCTCGAGGACCGTGAGGTAGCCACGCTTGCGGACGAGCTTCACACGCACGAGGCGCACTCTGTCCTCGATGCGGAAGGCGTTGTCGATCACGGCCCTGACGGGCTTGAGGCTCAGAAGCCAGCGCTCGAGCGGGGACTTGGCGTCGGAGGTCGGCGTCACCCGCTCATCCTCGCACGCCAGCGGTCTCGGCGTCTGAGTCGTCGTGGCCCGTCGGGGCGTGGGAGGTGGATCGATCGGCCGACGCAGCGGCAGCCTGCGCGTTCGCTTCGTCGAGATCGCGGTTCATGACCTTGCCGACGGCGCGCTTGACCAGCCACATGATCAGGAGGAACACGACGATGACGCCGACGAAGAGGTAGCCGGCCCAGTGCAGCGACGACGAGAGCTCGCGGAAGCTGGCGGACGCTCCGGCCGCGGCGCTCACGTAGGCCGTCGACCAGATGACGCAGGCGGGGATGGTCCAGGCGAGGAAGCTCCGGTAGCGCATGCCGCCCATCCCTGCCGTCAGCGGCACGAGGGAGTGGAGCACGGGCAGGAAGCGGGAGATGAGGACCGCGGGGCCGCCTCGACGCTGGATGAGGAGCTCCGCGCGCTGCCATCGCTCGTCTCCGAGCCAGCGGCCGACTCGTGACGCGCGGATCCTCGGTCCGAACGTGCGACCGAGCCAGAACCCGAAGGATTCGCCAAGCAGTGCGCCCACGATGGAGGCCGCGATCGTCAGGACCCAGGGGAGTGGTGCGTCGATGCCGGTGCTCAGCGCGAGCAGGACCGTCTCGCCGGGCACGATGAGGCCGATGAGCACGCTCGTCTCGAGCAGGATCGCGACGCCGACCAGCACGATCCGCCACACCGGAGGCACGGACTCGATGTACTGGAGGGCGGTCTCGATCAGCTCGTTCATGCTCTGCTCCCCGCATCCATGTCGCAGACTCTAGGGCCCGAACTTTGGCATCCCTGGAGATTCCCCTCCGTTATCATTTCGTTACATCCACTACAATATGTAGAAGTACCTGATCCGAAGGCGAAAACAGCAGAACTTAGGGTGTCCTATTCGACACGATGTAGTAGTCGGGGCGGCGTAGCATTGGGCCAGGAGTCGCGCTGCGATCCCGGGGCATCACGCCCAACCTCAGACGCATCAGGAGGCACTGTGGACGCCCTGCTGGATCCACTCATACTCGCGCGGTGGCAGTTCGGTGTCACGACCATCTACCACTTCCTCTTCGTGCCCGTCACTCTCGGGCTGGTCCTCGCCATCGCCATCTGGCAGACGGCCTGGGTCCGCACGGGCAAGGTCACCTACCTTCGCCTCACGAAGCTCTTCGGCAAGATGTTCCTGATCAACTTCGCCATGGGCGTCGTGACCGGCATCGTGCAGGAGTTCCAGTTCGGCATGAACTGGTCCGACTACTCGCGCTTCGTCGGCGACGTCTTCGGTGCGCCGCTCGCGTTCGAGGGGCTCGTCGCCTTCTTCCTCGAGGCCACGTTCATCGGCCTGTGGATCTTCGGCTGGGACAAGCTGCCGCCGAAGCTGCACCTCGCGACCATCTGGCTCACGATGATCGGCACGTGGACCTCCGCCTACTTCATCCTCGCCGCCAACGCGTTCATGCAGAACCCGGTCGGCTACGAGATGAACGAGGCCAACGGGCGAGCTGAGCTCGTCGACTTCGGCGCGGTGCTCACCAACCCCGTCGCGATGGCGGCGCTGCCGCACACGATCTTCGCCTCCCTCATGGTGGGCGCGGCGATCATCATCGCGACCGCCGCCTGGCACCTGAAGCGCGACCAGAACCACGACGTCATGCAGCCAGCGCTGAAGTTCGGCCTCTGGTTCATGCTCGTCGGCGGCGTCGGCACGATGCTCAGCGGCGACCAGCTGGGCCTCGCCATGGTCGAGGCCCAGCCCATGAAGATGGCCGCGGCCGAGGCGCTCTACACGACCGCGACCGGCGCAGACGCCTCCTTCTCGATCTTCACGTGGGGCACCCCGGACGGCTCGTCCGAGCTGTTCTCCATCCGCATCCCCTACCTCCTCTCCTTCCTGTCGACGCACACCTTCGACGGCACCGTCGAGGGCATCAACGACCTGCAGGCCCAGTACACGGCGCTCTACGGCCCTGGCGACTACGCCCCGGTCATCTGGGTCACCTACTGGGCGTTCCGCTGGATGATGGGCTTCGGCATGGCCTCCATCGCGGTCGCCGTCGCCGGTCTCTGGGTCACGCGCAAGAAGGCGAAGAACCCGCCGAAGAAGTGGATGTGGAACCTCGCGATCCTCACGGTGCTGTTCCCGACGCTCGGCATCACGGTCGGCTGGATCTTCACCGAGATGGGCCGCCAGCCGTGGCTGGTCTTCGGCCTCCTCAAGACGGAGGCGGGCGTCTCGCCCAACGTGAGCGGGCTCAGCGTGCTCATCTCGCTCGTCGCCTTCACGCTCGTCTACGCGATCCTCGCCGTCGTCGAGGTCAAGCTGCTGCTGAAGGCCGCGCAGGAAGACCCGCCGAGTTTCGATTCCAACGCAGATGGCACCGTCGATGACGTTGCCGCCGTCAAGGTGAAAGCGAGCGTCTACTGATGGATCTGCAAGTCCTCTGGTTCTGGATCGTCGCCTTCTTCTTCGTCGGCTACTTCGTGCTCGACGGCTTCGACTTCGGCGTCGGCATCGCCCTCCCGTTCATCGGCAAGGACGACACCGACCGACGCGTGCTCATCAACACGATCGGCCCCATCTGGGACCTCAACGAGACCTGGGTCATCGTGGCCGGAGCGGCACTCTTCGCGTCCTTCCCGGAGTGGTACGCGACGATCTTCTCCGGCTTCTACCTGCCGCTGCTGCTCATCCTGCTCGCGCTCATCGTGCGCGGCGTCTCGTTCGAGTACCGCCACCAGGGCAAGGGCGTGGAGTGGACGAGGTGGTTCGACTGGATGATCTTCGTCGGCTCGGCCGTCCCGGCCCTCCTCTGGGGTGTCGCGTTCGCGAACATCACGCAGGGCCTCGCGCTCGACGAGAACTTCAACTACATCGGCTCGTTCTTCGACCTGCTGAACCCGTACGCCCTGCTTGGCGGGCTCACGACGCTCACGCTGTTCTTCTACCATGGGCTGGTGTTCATCACTCGGAAGACGGAAGGTGACATCCGCGACCGTGCACGATCCCTCGCGCTGAAGGTCGGCGTCGTCGTCGCGGTGCTCGCGATCGCCTTCCTCGGCTGGACCGTCGTCGCGCACTTCTCGGTCGCAGGTCTTGCCCTCGCGCTCGTCGCCGTCCTCGCGTTCGTCGGCTCCTACGTCAGCACGCTGCTGGGGCGTGACGGCATCGCCTTCGCGCTCGGCGCGCTGACCGTGGCCGCCGCGGTGCTGACGCTCTTCGCCTCGCTCTTCCCGAACCTGCTGCCCAACACGCTCGACCCCTCCAACCCGCTGACGATCACCAACGGCTCGTCCAGCGACTACACGCTCGGGATCATGAGCTGGGCGGCGCTCATCATCGTCCCGTTCGTCCTCGGCTACCAGGCTTGGACCTTCTGGGTCTTCCGCAAGCGCATCAGCAGGAAGACGATCACCGGAGACGCGCACGAGGAGCCAGCGGTCGTCGCCGCCTGACCCGTGAAACCCCTCGACCCCCGCCTCCTGAGCCACGCCGCGTCGGCACGAAGCTTCTTCGTGCTCGGCGCGGCGCTCGGCGCAGTCCAGACCGCATCCATCGTCGGCTTCGCCTGGCTCGTCACGCACCTCATCGTGTCCGCGATCGCGGGTGAGCGCGTCGTGGAGCTGCTGCCGTGGTTCGGCGCCCTGCTCGTCGTGATCGCCGTCAGAAGCGCGGCGACCTGGGGCATGGAGGCCATCTCCGCACGCGCGGCCGCGAAGGTGAAGAGCGAACTGCGCTCCAAGCTGCTCGCGTCCATCGCGAAGCTCGGCCCTGCCTGGCTCACAGGCACCTCCAGCTCCCGGCTCACGACGCTTGCCGGCCCAGGCCTCGGCGCCCTCGACACGTACTTCGCCAAGTACCTCCCGCAGCTCATCCTGACGGCGATCGCCGCTCCCGTGCTGATCGTCGTGATGGCGCTCTGGGACCTCCCATCCGCCATCACGGTCATCATCACGCTGCCGCTCATCCCCGTCTTCATGATCCTCATCGGCTGGGCGACCGAGAAGGTCCAGAAGCGGCAGTGGACGGCGTTGTCGACGCTCGCGACCGGGTTCCTCGAGGTCGTGGAAGGGCTGTCGACGCTCAAGATCTTCGGCCGTGCGGAACGCCAGCCGGCGCGCATCCGCGAGGTCACCGACGGCTATCGGGTCGCGACCATGAAGGTCCTCAGGCTCTCCTTCATGTCCGGCTTCGCGCTCGAGCTGCTGGCGAGCCTGTCCGTGGCCCTCATCGCCGTCACGATCGGCATCCAGCTCATCAACCGGGACATGACGCTCGAGGTCGGGCTCTTCGTGCTCCTGCTCGCTCCTGAGGTGTACCTGCCGCTGCGCCAGGTCGGAGCCCAGTTCCACGCAGCCGCGGACGGCGTCGCCGCCTCCGACGATGTGTTCTCGATCATCGAGGAAGCCGAGAGGGCGCCTGCGCCGAGCGATGTGCGCACGACCGCTGCTGGCCGCCCGATCGGCGCAGGCCTGCAGCACCGAGGCCTCGCCTTCACCGGCATCACCGTCGGCTACGAGGGACGCACCGTCCTCCGCGACTACAGCCTCGTCGTGCCTCCGGGCGAGGTGACGGCGATCGTCGGCCCCTCGGGCGCCGGCAAGTCGACGCTGCTCGGCGTCGCGCGCGGCACCGTGGGTGCCTCGGGCACCGTGACCATCGAGGGCGAGCAGCTCACGGGCGATCGCCGCAGGGCCGCGATCGCCTGGATGGGCCAGTCGGCCTCGCTGATCGAGGGGACCGTCGCCGAGAACGTGGCACTCGGCCAGCCGGATGCAGGGCCAGACGAGGTCCGTGCGGCCCTCGCCGATGCCGGCCTCGAGTTCCTCGACGGCGACCGGATGCTCGGGGTCGCGGGCGCGGGTCTGTCCGGTGGGCAGTCGCAGCGCGTCGCGCTCGCGCGGACGCTCCTACGCGCCCGCCGACTCGACTGCCCCGTCGTGCTCTTCGACGAGCCGAGCTCGGCGCTCGACGCCGACACGGAGCAGCGCATCGCTGCCGCCTTCCGGAGCCTGGCACAGGAAGGACGGGCCGTGCTCGTCGTCAGCCACCGGCGCGCGCTCGTCGCCTCCGCCGACTCGGTGCACACCATCGAACGACTCGAGACGGTGGCGAACGCATGACCGGGAACCGGCAGCGCGTCTCCGACGACGAGCGGCGGATCCTCCGTCTTGCGATGCCCTCCGCTCGGCGCCTGTGGCCTTCGATCGCCATCGGCCTGCTCAGCGCGATCTGCGCCGTGGCGCTCCTCGCGACGAGTGCCTACCTGCTGACCCGGGCGTCGGAGATCATCCACATCCTGCTGCTGGGCATCGCGATCGTCGGCGTGCGTGCCTTCGCCATCGGGCGAGCCGCGTTCCGCTACGTCGAGCGGCTGCTCGGCCACGACGCCTCGTTCCGGCAGCTCGCCGAGCTGCGCGTCGGCGTGCTCGAACGTCTCATCCCGCTGGCTCCCGCTGGCCTCGCCACGCACCGCCGGGGAGACCTGCTGACACGACTCGTGAGCGACGTCGACGAGCTGCAGTTCCTGCCCCTGCGCGTCGCGCAGCCGCTCATCATCGCCGGCCTCACGTCGACGCTCGCCGTCATCGGCATCTGGCTCGTGAGCGCCCCGGCCGCACTCGTGCTCGCGATCTGCCTCGTGCTCGCGGGGATCATCGCGACCACCACCAATCTCGCGATCTCGGGACGCGCCGACCGCGAGGCCGCGCCGCTCCGGGCGGCCCTCAACGACCGCATCTACGAGACCGTCTCCAATTTCGAGACGCTCGAGGCTTACGGGGCGCTCGACGCGAAGCTCGCCGAGGTGGACGCCGCGGACGCGAGACTCCGCGACGCGCTCGTCTCGCGGGCACGGGGGAGCGGCGCCGTCGCCGGACTCGTCATGCTCTTCTCCGGCCTCGCGACGGCGGGGGCGCTTGCCGTCGGCATCGACCCCACCGTCGACGGCACGCTGCTCGCGCCGATGCTCACCCTCATCGCGCTTGTGCCGATGGCCCTGTTCGAGATCTTCGCGCAGGTGCCGCAGGCGGTCGCCGCCTGGCGCCAGGTCAGGGCCAGCGCCGCCAGAGTCGCGGATGTCGCCCCGGCGTCAGCGCCGAGGGAGCTCCCGGATGCTCAGCCGCTGCCCGCCCCTCGCGCCGACCCGAGCCTGCCGGTCACGCTGACCCTCGAAGACGTCTCGGCAGCGTGGCCAGGTGCGCGCGAGTCCGCGATCAGCTCCGTCTCGCTCAAGCTGGCTCCCGGCGATCGGCTGCTGGTCGAGGGCGAATCCGGCGCAGGCAAGACGACGCTCGCCAACGTGCTCGTGCGGTTCCTCGACTACGAGGGCTCGTACCGCGTCAACGGCGTGGAGGCGAAGGCGTACGCGCCCGCACAGGTGCGATCCGTCGTCGGCCTCATCGAGCAACGGCCCCACATCTTCGACGAGAGCATCAGGCAGAACCTGCTGTTCGCCAAGCCGGGGGCCGACGACGAGGAACTCAGCGCTGTCCTCGAACGAGTCGGCCTCGGCGAATGGCTCGACGAGCGGGGTGGGCTGGAGGCGCGGGTCGGCGAGCACGGCGCGCTCGTCTCCGGCGGTCAGGCGCAGCGCATCGCGCTCGCTCGCGGCCTCCTGGCCGACTTCCCGGTGCTCATCCTCGACGAGCCGACGGCCAACGTCGACCCGGGTCTCGCCGACAGGCTCGTCGCCGAGCTGCTCGCCGCATCCGGTGACCAGCGCTCCGTCGTGATCATCTCGCACACCCCGCTCGACCCCTCCCTCGTCACACGCGCGCTTCGGCTCGACGGCGAGTAGTCTTGGTCGTTGGTGTCCGACGCGAGGAGCCCCGCGCTTCGCGACGATGCCAGACGACCGCGACGAGAACCACCCTCCGTGCAGCAACCGGCAACGCGAAAGAAGAAATCTGTGACCGAAGCGACAGGCGCTGAGCCCCAGGAATACGACTTCAAGGCTCTCGAAGCGAAGTGGTCGGCTGAGTGGGACAAGCTGCAGCCCTTCGCGACGAACCTCCAGGGTGACGATCGCCCGCGCAAGTACGTCCTCGACATGTTCCCGTACCCGTCGGGCGACCTGCACATGGGGCACGCCGAGCAGTACGCACTCGGCGACGCCGTCGCTCGCTACTGGCGCCACCAGGGCTTCAACGTCCTGCACCCCATCGGCTGGGACTCCTTCGGGCTGCCGGCCGAGAACGCCGCCATCAAGAACGGTGGCGACCCCAAGGACTGGACGTACGAGAACATCGCGCAGCAGCGCGCCTCGATGAAGCGCTACGCGGCGTCCTTCGACTGGGACCGCGTCATCCACACCTCCGACCCCGAGTACTACCGCTGGAACCAGTGGCTGTTCCTGCAGATGTACGAGCGAGGTCTCGCGTACCGCAAGTACTCCGACGTGAACTGGTGCCCCAACGACCAGACGGTGCTCGCCAACGAGCAGGTCATCGACGGGCACTGCGAGCGCTGCGACGCGATCGTCGTGAAGAAGAAGCTCAACCAGTGGTACTTCAAGATCACCGACTACGCAGACCGGCTCATCGACGACCTCAACCAGCTCGAGGGGCACTGGCCGCAGAAGGTCATCACGATGCAGCGCAACTGGATCGGGCGCTCGCTCGGCGCTGACGTCGACTTCGTCGTCGAGGGGCGGGATGAGCCCGTCACGGTCTTCACGACGCGCCCCGACACGCTGTACGGCGCCACGTTCATGGTCGTGGCCCCCGATTCTGACCTCGCGTCCGAGCTCGCCGAAGGCGCAGACGACGAGGTTCGCGAGCGCTTCGCGAAGTACCTCGCCGACACCCGCGCGCTCGACTCCATCGACCGCCAGTCGAGCGACCGCCCCAAGACCGGCGTCGACCTCGGTCGCTTCGCCATCAACCCGCTGAGCGGCGAGCGCCTGCCCATCTGGGCCGCCGACTACGTGCTCGCCGACTACGGCACGGGCGCGATCATGGCGGTGCCCGCACACGACCAGCGCGACCTCGACTTCGCACGCGCGTTCGACCTGCCCGTCAAGGTGGTCGTCGACGTCACGCAGGCCGTCACGGGTGTCATCCCGATCATCCCCGAAGACGGGTCGATGCCGGAGTTCGAAGACCTCCACCCCGCCAAGACCGGGGAGGCGCTGTCCGGCGACGGACGCCTCACCAACTCGGGGCCGCTGGACGGGCTCTCGAAGCGCTCGGGCATCCAGGCGGCAATCGAGCTCCTCGACGAGCGTGGCACGGGCCGGGCCGCGAAGAACTACCGCCTCCGCGACTGGCTCATCTCCCGCCAGCGCTACTGGGGAACGCCCATCCCGATCCTCCACGGCGAGGACGGCAAGGAGGTTCCCGTGCCGCTGGACCAGCTGCCCGTGCGCCTCCCCGAGGCCGAAGGGCTCGACCTGCGCCCGAAGGGAGCCTCGCCCCTCGGCGGCGCGACCGACTGGGTGAACACGGTCGACCCGGAGACGGGCGAGCCGATGCTGCGCGACACCGACACGATGGACACGTTCGTCGACAGCTCCTGGTACTTCCTCCGCTTCCTCTCGCCGAACAACGAGCTTGCCGCGTTCGACGAGAAGACGGCCGCGAGCTGGGCACCCGTCGACCAGTACGTGGGCGGCGTCGAGCACGCCATCCTGCACCTCCTCTATGCGCGCTTCATAACGAAGGTGCTCTACGACCTCGGGCACGTCGACTTCACGGAACCCTTCTCGGCACTGCTCAACCAGGGCATGGTCGTCATGGACGGCAAGAAGATGTCGAAGTCCAAGGGCAACGTCGTGAGCCTCTCGGCCGAGCTCGACCAGTACGGCGTCGACGCCGTGCGCCTGACGATGCTCTTCGCGAGCCCGCCGGAAGACGACGTCGACTGGGCGGATGTCTCCGTCGCAGGCTCCGGCAAGTTCCTGGCGCGCGCCTGGCGCATCTCCGGCGAGGTCACGAGCCCCGTCGGCGTCGACTTCGGCGAGGGCGACCGTGGTCTGCGCCGCGAGACGCACCGCTTCCTCGCCGACATCCCGCAGCTGGCCTCCGGCTTCAAGTTCAACGTCGTGATCGCGCGCCTCATGGAGCTCACCAACGCGACGCGCAAGGCCATCGACTCGGGTGCTGGCCCGGCTGACCCCGCCGTGCGCGAGGCCGCCGAGGCCATCGCGGTTGTGCTGGACATGTACGCGCCGCACGCGGCCGAGGACATGTGGGAGCGACTCGGCCACGAGGGCAGCATCTCGCACGTCAAGTGGCCGACCGCGGCTCGCTCGCTGCTCACGCAGGACCAGGTGACGGCGGTCGTCCAGATCAACGGCAAGGTGCGGCACCGCCTCGATGTGCCCCCGACGATCGACGAGGCGTCGCTCGAGCAGCTCGCCATCTCTTCGCCGAAGGTGCAGGCCGCCATCGACGGCCGCGAGATCGTCAAGATCATCGTGCGGGCCCCGAAGCTCGTGAACATCGCGGTCAAGGGCTAGCAGCAGCCAGTCGCCCAAAGCCTGGCGCCAGACGCGCCCCCGCTCAGCCGAGCGAGGGCGCGTTTGCGTCTGCGCGTTTACCGGTCTACCGCCTTCTCGCGGTGGCTTTCCTCGCAGGCGCTTTCCTCGAGGTGGCTTCGCTCGAGGCGGCTTCGCTCGAGGTGGCTTCGCTCGCGGTGGCTTCGCTCGAGGTGGCTTTCCTCGAGGTGGCTTCGCTCGAGGTGGCTTCTTTCCTCTGATCGGCTTCTTCTCCCGTTTCGGGATGGCTTTCTCGCTTCGGGATGGGTTGCAACCCATCCCGAAGTGCGAAAGCCATCCCGAGACTTGCGATCGACGGCTTCCGCAGCGTGGTCGGTTGAAGGGCGTCGGGCGCTCGCGGCCCACTCTGCAGTCACCTGCCCTGTGCGAGAGTCGCTCTCCACAGGAGGGGACTTCGCGGGCCAGCGGATGCGCGCGCCGTCGTAGCGTCCGAGGGTGTCCGAATCCGAGCTGGCAGATCTCTTCGAGCGTCCGCCCCGACCGCGTCTGCGAATCGGGGTCGGCGCTGCGGTTGTGCTGGTCCTGGTCGTGCTCGCCGGGGCGATCACGCTCGCGGCCCTGCGTCCCACGCCAAGTCTCGGTGCCCTTGGGGAGGTGTCGCCGACCGAGAGCCTCCAGCTGAGCGCGACTGAACCGCCTGCTGGCGTACCGAGCTCCGAGGGGGCGACGACGCTCCTGGTCCACGTCGTCGGGGCCGTCACGAGTCCCGGAGTCTACGAGGTGCCGTCGACGGCCAGGGTGGTCGACGGGATCGCCGCGGCGGGCGGCCTTGCCGGCGACGCCGACCCGTCGCTCCTCAACATGGCTCGAACGCTCGTCGACGGCGAGCAGCTGCGGGTTCCGCGGATCGGAGAGACCCCCTCCGAGCCCGTCGGAGGGGGAGCGGGGCCGACTGGTGCCGGGGGTGCTGCCGGCGGTGGCCTCGTGAACCTGAACACGGCGTCTGCGGTTGAGCTCGAAGAGCTGCCGAGGATCGGACCGGCCATGTCGTCGCGCATCATCGACCACCGTGAGCAGAACGGCGGATTCGGTGCTGTGGAGGAGCTCAAGGAGGTCGCCGGCATCGGGGACGCCACCTACGAGGGGCTCGTCGACCTGGTGACCGTGTGACGACTCGGGAGGGTCGTGCCGTTCAGGTGGGGAATCTGGGAGCGCTGGCCGAGCGGCTCGATGGTCGAGACGCGCGTCTCGTGCCGGCGGCGGCCGGTGCCTGGGTCATGGCCTGGATCTGCGTCACGCATCCCTCCCTCGCCTGGGGGTGCGGCATCGGTCTGGCACTGCTCGCGATCGTGCTCCTGGCCGCGGCGCGTCTGCGGCCAGTGCTCGCGACGTTCGCCGTTGTCGCGGCCGTCATGGCGCTGCTCGCGGTGAGCGCAGGCGCTCAGCATCCCGTGAGGTCTCCCGAGGCGCTTCGCGCGGGCGCCGTGGAGGGGCTTCGGGTGCAGGCGACGGGCACCCTCACGACCCTCGTCGGGGAGGGCGCCGTCGCGGCTCCCGGCGGCGACGGTGGGCGCTGGTCCGGCGCGCAGCTGCAGGAGCCGTCCCACTTCGAGGTGCGCCTCGATTCGTTCGAGGTCGATGGGAGGAGCGGAGGCAGTGGCGCCTCGCTGCTCGCGTTCGGCAAGCTGAGCATGCCGACGTCGGCGGGAGAGCGGCTCCCAGCCATCGGCTCACGGGTCGAGCTCGAAGGGGTCCTCGGGCCCGCGGAGGCGGGCGACAGCGTCGCCGCTCTGGTCTTCCTCGACGCTCCGGCGCACGTCGTCGCCGCGCCCGGCGGTCTGCTCGAGGTCACCGCAGGGGCGCGAGACCGGTTCGTCGACGCGGCGCGAGCCCTCCCCGGTCTTGGCGCGCAGCTGCTCCCGGGACTGTCCGTCGGCGACACGCGCCTGGTCGGGGCCGAGCTGGACGACCGGATGAAGACGGCCGCGCTCACGCACCTCACGGCCGTCTCGGGGGCGAACTGCGCGGTCGTGGTCGCCGCGACCCTGGTCCTCGCTCGCCTCTGCGGGCTGCGGCGAGGAGTGCGCCTCGCACTCGCAGCCGCGGTTCTCGCCGTGTTCGTGGCGCTCGTCACCCCGGAGGGCAGCGTCATCCGGGCGAGCATCATGGCCATGGTCGTCCTGGTGCTCGAAGCCACTCCGCGTCGGTCGACAGGTCTTGCGCTCGTCGCCCTCGCCACGGTGGTCGTGCTCGTCGCCGACCCCTGGCGGAGCCGAGACTACGGCTTCGCGCTCTCGGTGCTCGCGACGGTCGGGCTGCTGACGCTCGCGAACCCGATCGGCGATCGCCTCGCACGCGTCATGCCACGGCCCGTCGCGCTCATGCTCGCCGTGCCCGCCTCGGCGCAGCTCGCGTGTCAACCGGTGCTGCTGCTCCTGACCCCGGAACTGCCGCTCTACGGCATTCTCGCGAACGTGCTGGCCGCCCCAGCGGCGCCCGTGGCGACGCTCGTCGGGCTGGTCGGCTGCCTGCTCCTGTGGGCCGCTCCCTGGCTCGGCCAGGCGCTTCTGTGGGTCGCCTGGCTGCCCGCGCAGTGGATCGGACTCGTGGCGATGGCGGTCAGTGACTGGCCCGGGGCGCTGCTGCCGTTGCCTGGCGGACTCCCGGGGGCGCTGCTCTGTCTCGCCGTCGTCGTCGCGCTCATCGTCCTGCTCCACCGCTGGAGAGCGTGGCTGGCGCTCCTGCTCTGCGTCGCCCTGGTGGCATATGTCGGCACGGTGATCGGGCAGGCGGTCCACCTCAGCAGAAGCATCCCAAGTGCATGGCGCTATGCGGCGTGCGATATCGGGCAGGGGGATGCGCTGCTCGTCACCACGTGGAGCGGCTCGGCGCTCATCGACACCGGTGCGGAGCCCGAAGCGCTGCTGGCCTGCCTCGAGACGCTCGGCGTCGACGAGCTGCGTCTGCTCGTGCTCACGCACTTCGATCTGGACCACACCGGGGCGGCGACGGCGTTGCTCGAGTCCGGTGTCGGCGTCGGGTCGCTTGTCGTCCCCGATACCGCCGAGGCGCGAGCGGAGCCGCTCGTCGACGAGCTGCGGGTGGCCGGCGCCCAGGTGCACTACGCCGCGAGTGGCGACTCCTGGACGCTCGGCGACCTCGCATGGAGCGTCCTGTGGCCGAAGCGCGGGAGCGGCGGGGAACCGGCGAGTGTCGGTGGCAACGATGGGAGTCTCGTGACGCTGCTCGAACCGACGATGTCCTGCGTGACGGTCTGCCTGTCGCTCGCCGCCCTCGCCGACCTGGGAGAGGAGGCGCAGCGCGGCTTGCTGCGCGAGCACCCGCACCCGCGGGCCGACATCGTCAAGATGGCGCACCACGGCTCGCGCGACCAGAGCGCGCAGCTCTACGAAGAGCTCTCCTCGTCGATCGGACTCGTCTCGGTGGGCGCAGACAACGGCTACGGCCACCCGACGGACGCGGCCCTCGGGATGCTCACCGCGGCAGGCACGCGGCCGCTGCGCACCGACGAGCTCGGCACCATCGTCATCGGCGAGGGAGGTCACGGAGGTTCGGACCCTCCCGCGGTGGCGGGAGTCGCCACGGCCCCGCGAACCCGAGGGCGATTCGCGCCGCCGCCCGCACTCAGGGCGCGGTCAGGGTGATCCTCGCCGCCCACAACCGACGCGTCGAATCCTCCTAGCCGGGTTCGACAGATCGGGGCCTCGGTCGCACGGCCAGATGCGCGTCGTTACCATTGAGCTATGGCACAGGCGAAGCGGGCGAGCACCCCCAAGAGGGCGATTCCCGTCCTCACCCACCGGGAGGTGCGGCCTGCTGGCATCGTGCTGGTGAGCGGCCCGGAGGACTACTTCGCCGAGACCGCGATCACACGGCTCCGCGATGTGCTCCGTGCAGAGTCACCTGACCTCGAGATCACGGAGATCGAAGCCTCCGGCTACGCAGGCGGGCACCTCACGACCCTCGTCAGCCCATCGCTGTTCTTCGAACCGCGCCTGGTCATCATCCGAGGCGTGCAGCAGTGCACGGACGCACTCATCGCCGACGTTGTCGCCTACACGAAGATGCCCGTCGAAGGCGCGACGCTCGTGCTCCGGCACGGCGGGGGAGTGCGCGGGAAGAAGCTCCTGGATGCCGTGCGGGGCGCGAAGGATGTCGCCGTCGAGATCGACTGCCAGAAGCCCAAGCCGAGCGAGCTCGTGGACGTCGTCGTGGCCGAGGTGCGCAACGCTGGCCGACGCATCGAGCCGCAGGCTGCCTCGCTGCTTGTAGCCGCATTCAACACCGACCTCGCTGAGCTCATCGGCGCTGCTCGCCAGCTGCTGACCGTCACGAGTGACACCATCACCGACGAGCACGTCGACAAGTACTTCGGCGGCCGCGTCGAGACGACCGGGTTCAAGATCGCGGACGCCGCACTCGCTGGGCGAGTCCGCGACGCGCTGGCGCTGGTGCGCCACGGCTTCTCGACCGGACTGCACCCGGTGCCCATCGTCTCGGCCGTCGCCTCGAAGCTGCGCATCATGGCGAAGGTGCAGGGACTCAGCGGCTCGGACGCGCAGATCGCCAGCCGCGCAGGCGCGTCGCCGTGGCAGGTCGGCCAGGCTCGCCGCGAACTCCGCGACTGGGACGACGCATCCCTCGGACGCGCGATCACGCTGGTCGCTGAGACCGACCACGCCGTCAAGGGGGCGGGGAGAGACCCGCAGTTCGCCGTCGAGCGGATGCTGCGCTGCATCGCCCTGCGCGACGTCTGACCGCAGCCGCGCACCCGGGCCACCTTCCGTGATGGAACGGCGCTCGCGGGGCACCAGCGTCGCTTGGAGCGCTTCTGATCACGCAAGTTGGTCAGGTGGTGGCCGGGATGCTCCGTCGCCTGAAGGCGGGCCGCCGATGCACTGACGCTAGAGCTTGGCCGCGACCCGCAGCACCGTGCCCCAGGTGCGCACCGTGGCCGGCCCGCTCGACGTGTCCGAGCTCTTCGGGCGGCCGAGGCGCTGCAGCACCGGGCTCTCGATCTGCCCGTTTGGGCAGGACACGTACAGCTCGCGTCCGCGCGCGACCCACCGATCATCCTTGAGGTCGACGCCCTCGAGCAGCGCCTCGACACGTTCCAGCGGCGGCTCGGCGCAGAACACGACGACGAAGCGGCTCGGGTGGGGATCGAACTGGCGGAACGGATCGTGTTCGACGACCGCCCGCCACTCGTCGGCGTCGCGGACGAGTGTGGGCACGTCGAGGTCGAAGGCGGCCGCGATCTCGGTGCGGAGCCGCGTCTCGAGCTCGGTGTTCGTGACCGCTGCCGGAGCGTCGAGCAGCACGTTGCCGGTCTGCAGGACCGTCGCGATGCTGGTGTGCCCGGCGGCCTCGAGGGCTTGCTTGAGCTCGGCCATCGGTAGCTTTCGATGCTGGCCGAGGTTGATGCTCTGCAGGAGCGCGATACGACGAATCGACCCCCGCACCTCGGAAGATGATGCGGGGGTCGATGTCGGCATGACAGGAGGCTTAGAGCGCTGCGACCGTCTTGGCGATGGCCGACTTGCGGTTCGCTGCCTGGTTCTTGTGGATGACGCCCTTGGAGACGGCCTTGTCGAGCTTCTTGGCAGCGAAGGTGAGCGCGAGCTCAGCCTGCTCCTTGTTGCCCTCGGAGACAGCCGAGCGAACGCGACGGATAGCCGTGCGGAGTTCGCTCTTGTAGGCGCGGTTGCGCTCGGTCGCCTTGCGGTTGGTGCCGATGCGCTTGATCTGCGACTTGATATTTGCCACGTTGCTTCTTTCTTACAGGAAGGTGTACTGGAACGGTGCCGCACGGAAGAGGGCCGTGCCGCCAATCCGCGCCGAGTGGGCGACGCGTAAGCCAAACAGAAACTCTACCAGGCTTCAGGCGACGTCGGTACCTGAATCGGCGATGGTGATCTCGAGCTCGGCTGGAGCATTCGTTTTCGTGCCGAACACGACGGTCCCCGTGGCGACCTTGTCGATGAAGAACCGGTCGTGGCTGACGACGATGACGGCGCCGGGGAAGTGCACGAGCGCGCGCTCCATGACCTGCGTGCTCGGCAGGTCGAGGTGGTTCGTCGGCTCGTCGAGCACCAGCACGGATGCGCCCGACAGCAGGCACTGCGCCATCGCGACTCGCGCCCGCTGGCCACCCGAGAGGGTGCCGATGCGGGACTTCAGCTCGGCCTCGCTGAAGCGGAACATGCTGAGGAACCGGGCGACGGACTTCTTCGTCGCCCGCAGCGCGATGCTGTCCGGCATGGCGTTCACCGAGTGCGACACGGTGTCGGACTCGTCGAGCTCCGCGAGCACCTGGTTGTACGAGACGACCTTCACGCCGTTCGGCCAGTCGACCCGGCCGACGTCGCCGGGCTCCTCGCCCGTGAGGACGCGCAGGAGCGTCGACTTGCCGCTGCCGTTGGGCCCGATGACGGCGATGCGGTCGCCGCGGTGCACCTCGAAGGTCACGTCGTCGAAGAGGGTCCGGTCGCCGTAGCTCTTGCCGAGGCCCGAGACGCGGGCGAGCACATCCTTGACGTGCAGCGAGCCGTAGATCTCGGTCACGATCTCGTCGACGGGCCGCGGCGCTCGCTTCTTCTTGATGCTCGAGAGGCGCTTGCCGAGTCCCTTGCCGCCAGCCTTCGCTGCTTCGCGGCGGTCGGAGATGCCCTCCGCCTCGAAGGCGAGCAGCTCGGCCTCGTGGACGAACTGCGCCTGCAGGGTCTTGAGCCGGAACTGCTTCTGGATGACGTACTCGCCGAAGTCGCCCGGGTATTCGTGCAGGTGCAGGTTCTCGACCTCGAGGATGCGCGTGACCACCGCGTCCAGGAACGTGCGGTCGTGCGACACGACGATCGCGGCGCCGCGGAACGAGCGGAACCAGGTCTCGAGCCACTCGACGCCTGCGACGTCGAGGAAGTTGGTGGGCTCGTCGAGGAGCAGCACGTCGGGCTGCTCGAGCAGGAGCTTGGCGAGCGCCGCGCGGTTGCGCCAGCCGCCGGAGAGCTTCTCGATGGGGCTCGTGCGGTGTGCCTCGTTGAAGCCGAGCTTCGTGAGGGCGGTGTCGATGTGGCGCTTGTAGTCCCAGCCGTCCGCGCGGTCCATCTCCTCGAAGAGCTCGGATTGGCGCAGGATGAGGCGGTCGAGCGTGTCGGCGTCTGGCTCGGCGGCGATGGCGGCGTCGATCTCGGCGAGCTCCGCCTCCATGTCGTGGACGTGCGAGAACAGGGTCTCCAGCGTCTCGAGGATCGTCGACGAGCCGTCCAGCTCGGAGAACTGCGAGAAGTAGCCGATGCGCACGCCGTCATCGATCGAGACGGTGCCCGTGTCGGGCGAGACCTGCTCGAGGATGAGCTTCAGCAGCGTCGACTTCCCTGAGCCGTTCTGCCCGATGAGCCCGACTCGATCCCCCCGGTCGAGGGTGAGGAAGATCTCCTTGAGCACGGGGGAGGGGCCGAAGCCGACCTCGACGTCGTTGAGGCGGATGAGACTCATGCGGTGGTGCCTTCCTGGGCCGTTCTCTGGCGGTGCGCACGCGGGCTGCGCGCTGAAGCGCCGGGCGATGAGCGCTGGGTGCGCGGCTCATGGGAGAATAGGCGACACCATGTCACCACGCGCCTCCACTCCGCTCGAGCCGGCTCAGACCGACCCCGCCCGGATCCGCAATTTCTGCATCATCGCCCACATCGACCACGGCAAGTCCACCCTGGCCGACAGGATGCTGCAGCTCACGGGCTCCGTCGACGACCGCGCCATGCGTGCACAGTACCTCGACCGCATGGACATCGAGCGGGAGCGCGGCATCACGATCAAGAGCCAGGCGGTCCGCATGCCGTGGGCCGTCGAGGGCGACACGTTCGCGCTCAACATGATCGACACGCCCGGCCATGTCGACTTCTCCTACGAGGTCTCGCGCTCGCTCGCAGCCTGCGAGGGAGCGATCCTGCTGGTGGATGCGGCGCAGGGCATCGAGGCCCAGACGCTCGCGAACCTGTACCTGGCGATGGAGAACGACCTCGAGATCATCCCGGTCCTGAACAAGATCGACCTGCCTGCCGCCGACCCCGATCGCTTCGCGGCGGAGATCGCGAACCTCATCGGCGGCGACCCCGACGACGTGCTGCGCGTGAGCGGCAAGACCGGCATGGGAGTCGAGGAGCTGCTCGACCGTGTCGTCGAGCGCATCCCAGCGCCGGTCGGTGTGGCGGATGCCCCCGCTCGCGCGATGATCTTCGACTCGGTCTACGACGCCTACCGCGGCGTCGTCACGTACGTTCGCGTCGTCGACGGCGAGCTCAAGGCGCGCGACAAGATCAAGATGATGTCGACCGGTTCCACGCACGAGATGCTCGAGATCGGCGTCTCGTCGCCGGAGCCCACCGTGGCCAAGGGCCTCGGCGTCGGCGAGGTCGGCTACCTCATCACGGGCGTGAAGGACGTGCGTCTCTCGAAGGTGGGCGACACCGTGACGGGCAGCACGCGTCCATCCGACGACCCGCTTCCCGGCTACACGGAGCCGAAGCCGATGGTCTTCTCCGGCCTGTACCCGATCGACGCGGGCGACTACCCCGAGCTCCGCGAAGCGCTGGACAAGCTCAAGCTCTCGGATGCGGCGCTCAACTACGAGCCCGAGACATCGGTGGCGCTCGGCTTCGGGTTCCGCGTCGGCTTCCTCGGCCTGCTCCACCTGGAGATCGTCACCGAGCGCCTCATGCGCGAGTTCGACCTCGACCTCATCACGACCGCGCCCTCGGTCGTCTACGAGGTCAAGACGGAGGACAAGCAGCTCCACACCGTCACGAACCCGAGCGAGTACCCAGAGGGCAAGATCCTTGAGGTCCGCGAGCCGATGATGCGCGCCGCGATCCTCGCTCCGAAGGACTACGTCGGCAAGATCATGGAGCTGTGCGAGGGCAAGCGCGGGACGCTCATCAGCATGGACTACCTCAGCGAGGAGCGCGTCGAGCTGCGCTACTCCATGCCGCTCGGCGAGATCGTCTTCGACTTCTTCGACCAGCTCAAGAGCCGGACGCAGGGGTACGCGTCCCTCGACTACGAGCCCATGGGAGACCAGGTCGCCGACCTCGTGAAGGTCGACATCCTGCTGCAGGGCGAGCGCGTCGACGCGTTCAGCGCCGTCATCCACAAGGACAAGGCGTACGCCTATGGCCTGCTGATGACCGAGCGCCTCCGGAAGCTCATCCCGCGCCAGCAGTTCGAGGTCCCCATCCAGGCCGCCATCGGCGCCCGCATCATCGCGCGCGAGACGATCCGCGCCATCCGCAAGGACGTGCTCGCGAAGTGCTACGGCGGCGACATTTCCCGCAAGCGCAAGCTCCTGGAGAAGCAGAAGGCCGGCAAGAAGCGCATGAAGATGGTCGGACGCGTGGAAGTGCCGCAGGAAGCCTTCATCGCGGCGCTGAGCGGCGATGTAGAGAAGAAGAAATAGCAAGCTCGACACCAAGACCCAGTCTTTACCTAGTGGAAGTAGCCTGAGAGACGTGATGGAACAGGACAACCCTTTCGGCCAGGTGCTCGTTGCACTCGTGACTCCGATGACGCACGACGGCGAAGTCGATTGGGCGGGAGTCGAGAAGCACATCGACGACGTCATCTCGGCCGGCGCTGACGGCATCGTCGTCACCGGCACGACCGGTGAGACGTCGACGCTCACGGACGCCGAGAAGCTCAAGCTCGTCGTCGTGGGCAAGGAGGTCTCGGCCGGGCGCGCGAAGATCATCACGGGTGGACCGTCGAACGAGACGGCACACGCCATCCAGCTCGCGAAGCAGTCGGCGGATGCCGGCGCCGACGGCGTCATGGCCGTCACGCCGTACTACAACAAGCCGACGCAGGCTGGGGTGCTCACGCACTTCCGCATGATCGCGGACGCGACCGACCTGCCGCTCATCCTCTACGACATCCCGGGCCGCACGGGCATCCCGATCACCTACGAGACGATCCTGCGCCTCGCCAAGCACCCGAACATCATCGCGGTGAAGGACGCGAAGGGCGACCTCGCGCAGGTGTCCCGCGTGCTCAACCAGACCGAGCTGCTCTACTTCTCGGGAGACGACGCCAACACGCTCCCGCTGCTCTCGATCGGCGCGACGGGCCTCATCGGCGTGACCGCGAACATCGCGTCGCAGCCGTACCGCATGATGGTCGACGCCGTCAACGCGGGCGACCTGCGCACCGCGACGGACGCGCACCAGCGGCTCGAGCCGCTCGTGCGGGCCACCATGACCCACGTTCCGGGCACCGTGGCGACCAAGTACATCCTGCACGGCCTCGGCCGCATCCAGTCCCCCCGCGTCCGGTTGCCGCTCGTCGGCCCGGAGGAGTGGGAAGCCGCCCTCATCGAGGACGAGCTCGACCTGGTTCGCGACGTCGAAGGCGCGAGCTTCACGAACTTCCGGCCTGACCGCAACGCGGCCGCGGGTGGTGCGCTCCCGCGCATCCCAGGCACAACCCGCTGATTCGACCCTCACCTCACCAGCGGCAACGCTGACTTCCTGAAGGCTCATATGACAAAGACCGAACACCTTCCCAAGCTCGCACCAGGCTCGATGCGGATCATCCCGCTCGGCGGACTGGGCGAGGTCGGCCGCAACATGGCGACGTTCGAGATCGACGGCAAGATCCTCATCGTCGACTGCGGCGTGCTCTTCCCAGAAGAGACGCAGCCCGGCGTCGACCTGATCCTGCCCGACTTCGACTCGATCCGCGCTCGTCTGGACGACGTCGTGGGCATCGTGCTGACCCACGGCCACGAGGACCACATCGGAGCGGTGCCGTACATCCTCCGACTCAAGCCGGACATCCCCCTGATCGGCTCCACGCTGACGCTCGCCCTCGTCGAGGCGAAGCTCAAGGAGCACCGCATCAAGCCGTACACGCTCACGGTCGCCGAAGGGCAGATCGAGGAGATGGGGCCCTTCACGCTCGAGTTCGTGGCCGTCAACCACTCCATCCCGGATGCGCTCGCCGTGCACATCACGACGGACGCCGGCACGGTGCTCCACACGGGCGACTTCAAGATGGACCAGCTGCCGCTCGACGGTCGCCTCACGGACCTCCGCGCCTTCGCTCGCCTCGGCGAGGAGGGCATCGACCTCTTCATGGCCGACTCCACCAACGCCGAGGTCCCCGGCTTCACGCCGACCGAGCGCAACATCGGCCCGGTCATCGAGGACGTCATCTCGCGGACCAAGGGCAAGGTCGTCGTCGCGAGCTTCTCGAGCCACGTGCACCGCGTGCAGCAGGTCATCGACGCCGCCGCGGCCAACGGTCGTCGCGTCGCGCTCATGGGCCGCTCCATGGTGCGCAACATGGGCATCGCGTCCGAGCTCGGCTACCTCAACGTGCCGCAGGGCGTGCTCATCGACCACAAGAAGGCGCTCAATCTGCCCGACGACCAGATCGTCTTCATGTCGACGGGGTCGCAGGGCGAGCCAATGGCCGTCCTCAGCCGCATCGCGTCCAAGACGCACGCCATCGAGGTGGGGGAGGACGACACCGTCATCCTCGCCTCCAGCCTCATCCCGGGCAACGAGAACTCGGTGTTCCGCGTCATCAACGCGCTCATCAAGCTCGGCGCGAACGTGGTGCACAAGGCGAACGCGAACGTGCACGTGTCCGGTCACGCCGCGGCAGGCGAGCTGCTCTACTGCTACAACATCCTGCAGCCGCGTCAGGTCATGCCCGTGCACGGCGAGATCCGACACCTCGTCGCCAACGCCGAGATCGCGAAGAAGTCCGGCATCGCGGACGAGAACGTGCTCGTCGTCGAGAACGGCGCCGTCATCGACATGCGGGACGGCATCGCGCGCCAGGTCGCGCAGCTCGACATCGGCTTCATCTACGTCGACGGATCCACGGTCGGCACCATCACCGACGCCGATCTCAAGGACCGCCGCATCCTCGCTGAAGAGGGGTTCATCTCCATCTTCACCGTCGTCGAGGCGGCCACCGGCAACATCCTCGTCGGCCCGGAGATCCACGCACGCGGGTTCGCGCCGGACGAGGCCGTCTTCGACGACATCATCCCGGGCATCCAGAAGGCGCTCAAGGAAGCCGTCGAGGCGGGCAACTCGAACTCCTACCAGCTCTCGCAGGTCGTGCGACGCACGATCGGCCGCTGGGTCAACACGAAGCACCGCCGTCACCCGATGATCATCCCGGTGGTCATCGAGGCCTGACCTCAGGCCCCGAGAGCCGCCGATCTCGGCGGCTCTCGGGGCGTCATCCTCGATCCTGTCGGTGGCCGCAGGTACCTTGGGCACCATGGCCACAACTCCGTCCAACACCAAGCGAACCCCCGCGCCCAAGAAGCGGGCGAGCGCGGCAGCCGCGAAGGCGCCGGCGGAGACCGAGAAGCCGGGCATCGCGACCCGCGCCTGGATGGCCGCCGCGAACGTCGCCGGCCAGACCGCTCGGGCACTCGGGCCCGAGACGCTCGAGAAAGACCAGCGGCGCGACGGATTCCCGTTCCTGCTCCTCCTGCTCGCCGTCATCGGCGGCGTGGTCGTCTGGTTCTTCCCCGGGAACGGGGTCGCCACGGCCTTGAACGACTACACGTTCGGCGGGTTCTTCGGCCGCGTCTCCTACGCGTTGCCCGTCGTGCTCGCGTTCTTCGCGCTCTGGCTCTTCCGGCACCCCTCCTCCGTGAGCGACAACGGGCGCATCGGCGTCGGCCTCTTCCTCGGCATCGTCTCGAGCTCCGCGATCTGCCACGTGCTCGCGGACAGCCCCGACCCCGTCAACGGCATGCCAGCGCTCGCCCTGGGCGGTGGAGTCCTCGGCTGGCTCCTCGGCGGCACTCTCGGTGTTGTCATCACCCCCATCGGTGCGGCCATCGTCGCGGGTCTCCTCATCCTGCTCTCCGTCTTCATCATCACGAAGACCCCTCCGCACAAGGTCGTCGTCAGGCTTCGCGAGCTGTGGGCCTGGATGTTCGGCATCGACGAGGAGTCCGCAGCCCACGCCCGCTCGGCGAAGGCCGGCAAGCCGGCGTCCGGCGACGACGAGAGCCTGCTCGGCGGAGAAGACCGCGGACGCTCGTCGGAGTCGGACCGCCTCCCGTGGTGGCGACGCAACGACTCCGGCCGCGAAGAGGACGTCGACTACGAGGAGCAGCCGTACGACACTGCCGTCGCCGACACGAAGAAGCACGAGCACCACCGCATCGACCCGGAGGCGACGACGACCGTCCTGCGCGGTCTCACCTCCGAGGACCCGGACAACGCCGTCACCGGACCGCAGCCGACCGCGGTCCTCTCCGGAGTGCGGATGGACGACGCCACCGATGTCATCGACGTCGCCGAGCCCACGCTCTTCTCGGCCACAGGGATCCAGGACGACTCGACGCCGACCGATCCGGACGAGTTCGCCGACCTCTTCGGGCCGCCCGCAGCCGCGGCGCCGGCCACACCGGCGTCGACAGCCGCGACGGCAGAGTCTTCGGCTACGGCGGAAGACGGGGCCGAGCAGTGGGATTCCCGCGACGCTGGCGCCCCGGGCCAGGCGTACAGCCTCCCGGTGCAGTCGATGCTCTCGCGCGGTGCGCCAGCACTCGCGCGCACCGAGGCAAACGACCTCATCGTCGAGGCGCTCAACTCGACGTTCGCGCAGTTCAAGGTCGACGCGAAGGTCACCGGCTTCTCGCGCGGCCCGACCGTCACGCGCTACGAGGTCGAGGTGGCCCCCGGCGTCAAGGTCGAGCGCGTCACCCAGCTCTCCAACAACATCGCCTACGCGGTCAAGAGCAATCAGGTGCGCATCCTCTCGCCGATTCCCGGGAAGAGCGCCATCGGCGTGGAGATCCCGAACTCCGACCGCGAGGTCGTCTCGCTCGGAGACGTCCTGCAGTCCCCGGAGTCGATCGCAGCGCGCCACCCCATGACGATCGGCGTCGGCAAGGACGTCGAGGGCGGCTTCGTGCTCGCGAACCTCGCCAAGATGCCGCACCTCCTCGTGGCGGGTGCCACGGGGGCCGGAAAGTCGAGCTTCGTCAACTCCATGATCGTGTCGCTGCTCATGCGCGCGACCCCGGCCGAAGTGCGAATGGTCCTCGTCGACCCGAAGCGCGTCGAGCTCACGCCGTACAGTGGCGTCCCGCACCTCATCACCCCCATCATCACGAACCCCAAGAAGGCGGCGGAAGCGCTGCAGTGGGTCGTGAAGGAGATGGAGATGCGCTACGACGATCTCGAGAGCTTCGGCTACCGCCACGTCGACGACTTCAACGCGGCCATCCGCTCGGGCGGCATCGTCCTCCCTGAGGGTTCGAAGCGGAAGCTCAAGCCGTACCCCTACCTGCTTGTCGTGGTCGACGAGCTCGCCGAGCTCATGATGGTCGCCCCGCGCGATGTCGAGGACTCGATCGTCCGCATCACCCAGCTCGCGCGTGCCGCCGGAATCCACCTCGTACTCGCGACGCAGCGCCCCAGCGTCGATGTCGTCACCGGTCTCATCAAGGCCAACGTGCCGAGCCGCCTCGCGTTCGCGGTGACCAGCTCCACCGACTCGCGCGTCATCCTCGACCAGGTCGGCGCCGAGTCGCTCATCGGCCAGGGCGACGCCCTCTTCCTCCCATCGGGAGCCAACAAGGCTGCCCGCGTGCAGGGTGCCTGGGTCAACGACAAAGAGATCATGGAGATCGTGGCGCACGTCAAGCGCCAGGCGCAGCCCGAATATCGAGCCGACGTCGCGCAGGTCGTGGAGAAGAAGGAGATCGATGCCGACATCGGCGACGATCTCGAGCTCCTGCTCGCGGCAGCCGAGCTGGTCGTGAACTCGCAGTTCGGCTCGACCTCTATGCTGCAGCGCAAGCTGCGCGTCGGATTCGCGAAGGCCGGCAGACTCATGGACCTCATGGAATCCCGAGAGATCGTCGGTCCCTCCGAGGGGTCCAAGGCGCGAGACGTCCTCGTCACCGCCGAGGAACTCCCCGGCGTGCTCGCGCGCATCCGCGGCCAGGACCCGGCGGCAGGTGCTCCGGCATCCAATGCGGCGTCGATGGCCGAGCAGGATGGCATGGCCGCGTCGTTCGACGCCGTCGCGGCCCAATACGATGGGCTGGAAGAAGTCGAAGCCGAAAGCGGCGACGACGACGCCTGGAGTCTGACAGGGCGCGACTAGCGAGAGGCACAACGATGACCGGCCGAATACTCCGCGGGGGCGATGGACCGGTGAGCAACTGGTGCGTGCCGAACCTCATCACCATCGCGCGCATCCTGCTCGTGCCGGTCTTCGTCTGGTTCCTCCTCCTCGACGAATCGAGCGACGGCCCTTGGCGCTGGGCGGCCGCGGTGCTCTTCATCGTCGCGATCGCCACCGACAGCCTCGACGGGCACATCGCGCGCAGCAGGAACCTCATCACGGACCTCGGCAAGCTGCTCGACCCCATCGCAGACAAGGCGCTCACCGGCACGGCACTCGTCATGATGTCGGTACTCGGAGAGCTGCCGTGGTGGGTGACGATCATCATCCTCGTCCGCGAGCTCGGCATCACCTTCTGGCGTCTCGCCGTCGCCAAGAAGCGCGTGCTCCCGGCCGGACGCGGCGGGAAGCTCAAGACCCTGGTCCAGGCCATCGCCATCTCGCTCGCCCTGCTCCCGCTCTGGGTCGTGTTCGGGGATTGGGTGCACTGGGTCAACGGGATCCTCATGTCCGCGGCGTTCATCCTCACGGTGTGGTCTGGTCTCGACTACCTGTGGGAGGCCTACCGGCCACAGAAGAAGAAGGCGCCCGAACTGCGGGCCGATGATGGGAGCACCCTGCGATGACCGGCGGAATCACACCAGCACTCCCACAGACGGTCGAGTTGGGGCGTGTCCTCCTCGAGGCCGGCCTCAGCATCGGCGTCGCGGAGTCCCTGACCGGCGGGGCGCTTGTCGCCGAACTCGTGAAGATCCCTGGGATCTCGGCGTCGCTGGCGGGCGGAATCGTCGCCTATCGCACAGAGCTCAAGCACTCGCTGCTTGGAGTCGACGAGGACCTGCTCGCGGAGCGGGGCTCGGTCGATCCTGACGTCGCTGCGGCGATGGCGCTCGGCGCTCGGACGGCGCTCGCAGCGGGTCGCGCCGATCGCCTCGACATCGGGCTGTCGACGACGGGGGTCGCCGGTCCGCAGGCGCAGGCCGGGCGAGCGCCCGGCATCGTCTTCGTGGGCATCTCCTCGCTCTTCGGCGATCGGGTGATCGACCTGGACTTCTCCTCGCTCGTTCGACTCGACGACCCCGAGGGCAGTCGGCAGCGCGTGCGTGGGGCAACGGTCGAGGCGGCTGTTCACAACGTGCTCGAAATGCTCGTGGAACACTGACGAGGTATCGTGGTCGGAGCCACACGAAGGTTGAGTCGGATCGCCTCAACATTCGGCTTTCTTTCAGGAATACCATCGGGGTTTGCTTGGTTGTTCTCAGCGTGACGAAGTCTCCACGAAGTCTCGTAAGTTACAGTTCTTGGCACACGGCAGTAAGGAGGACCCCGCTATGGTCCTAGCGCGTCAAGAGATCGGTGAAGTCCTGCGCGATGTGCGCCTGCGCAGGGGGCACACGCTCCGGCAGGTCGCGGGTCGCGCCTCGGTTGCACTCGGGTACCTGAGTGAGGTCGAGCGCGGGCAGAAGGAAGCCTCGAGCGAGATCCTCGCTTCGGTGGCCGAAGCCCTCGAGACCCCCCTCTCAACCATCTACCGCGAAGTGGGCGACCGTCTGGCCGTTCATGAGCGCTTTGAGACGAGCATCCCGGACACGGTTCCGGACGACCTCCTGCTCGGCATGCGCAAGCCGCTCGTCACTCGTTAGCGCGACGGCTTCGAAGGTACGTCCAACGGCGTCGCAGCATCTGCTGCGGCGCCGTCGGCGTACGCTTGGGGGATGCGCAAGAGCGAGTTCGACAGGGCCGTGGTCGATGAGTTCGGCGAGGCCTACGGGCGCTCGCTGATGAGAGACCTCGTGTTGGGGGCTCTCGGTGATCGCACCGCGAAGCAGGCCCTCGACGATGGCGTCGAGCCGCGTGCGATCTGGCTCGCGCTCTGCATCGACACCGGTGTTCCCGAGGGTAGGCGCCACGGAGTCGGCACGATAGATCCCGACCGTCGAGGCTGATCTCCGGCCCGCGCGACTCCGTGTCGGATCCGACACGCCTGCGGAATGTTCGAAGTCGTGTTCTAAGCGCGTAGGGTGTTCCTGTCGGACTCCTCGGAGACTTGTCCACAGTTGCAGGGTCTCGATCACCGAATGTCGGTGGTCGCCTCTACCGTGAAACTCGAGTAGCCAAGGAACCCGATCCGCCTTGTCGTCAGCGCTCTCCATCAGCGCGCGACAGCCGAGAGGCGACCGCCACATCCCGAGAGGATCACCACCATGCCAAACCCAGCAGACCGCGAAAAGGCGCTTGACGCCGCACTCGCTCAGATCGACCGCCAGTTCGGCAAGGGGTCGGTCATGCGCCTCGGAAGCGACGAGCGCGCACCCGTTGAGACCATCCCGACCGGCTCCGTCGCGCTCGACGTCGCCCTCGGCATCGGCGGACTCCCTCGCGGACGTATCGTCGAGATCTACGGTCCCGAGTCCTCGGGTAAGACGACCCTCACGCTGCACGCCATCGCGAACGCCCAGCGAGCGGGAGGTATCGCGGCGTTCATCGACGCCGAGCACGCCCTCGACCCCGAGTACGCGAAGAAGCTCGGTGTCGACATCGACGCCCTCCTCGTCGCTCAGCCAGACACCGGAGAGCAGGCGCTCGAGATCACCGACATGCTGATCCGCTCGGGCTCGGTCGACCTGGTCGTCATCGACTCCGTCGCAGCACTCGTGCCGAAGGCCGAGATCGAGGGCGAGATGGGCGACAGCCACGTCGGCCTGCAGGCACGCCTCATGTCCCAGGCGCTCCGCAAGCTGACGGGTGGTCTCAGCCAGACCAAGACCACAGCCATCTTCATCAACCAGCTGCGCGAGAAGATCGGTGTCTTCTTCGGCAGCCCCGAGACGACCGCTGGTGGCAAGGCGCTGAAGTTCTACGCCTCCGTCCGCCTCGATATCCGTCGTATCGAGACCCTCAAGGACGGCACGGAAGCCGTCGGAAACCGCACGCGAGTCAAGGTCGTCAAGAACAAGATGGCGCCGCCCTTCAAGCAGGCAGAGTTCGACATCCTCTACGGCGTCGGAATCTCTCGCGAGGGCTCGCTCATCGACTTCGGTGTCGAGCACGGCCTGGTGCGCAAGTCCGGCGCTTGGTACACCTACGAGGGTGACCAGCTCGGCCAGGGCAAGGAGAACGCCCGCAACTTCCTCATCCAGCACCCCGAGATCGCTGAGGAGATCGAACGCAAGATCCTGGCGAAGCTCGGCGTCGGGCAGTCTGCCGAGGCTCCTGCCGAGGCAGTCGAGGCACCACTGGCGCCCGTCGCCGACGCGAAGGTCGCTCAGCGGCGCGGCGCATGACCGACGACCTCGCTCCGGTGACGCCCCTCTTCGGGGCGTCACCGGAGGGGCGCAAACGCGGCCCCGCTGCCGCTGAAGCTCCGGCTGAAACACGCCCCTCGACGCCTGAGGCCCCGGCGTCGGGCGTTCACACCGCAGCGGAGAGCGCTCCAAGACTCGTTTCCATCCCTGGCGGGCAAGGCGATACACAGGCTTTCACGGCCGTCGTGCCCGCTGGGATGGACTCGGAAGCTCGAGAGCGGCTCACCGCGGAGGCGCAGGAGACGCTCGTGCGGGCCCTTGCTCGCAGCGACCGGTCCACGGAGGAGGCGCGACGCCTCCTCCGGGCTTGGCGTGGTGAAGATCCCAAGGGTGCGCATGCTCCGGAGGACGGCACCGAGGAAGCCGCCGAGTTCGAAGAGTCCCTTCGCCTCGACGACGACGAGATCGAACAGGTCATCGAACGGTGCACGGAACTCGGCTACCTCGACGACCTGCGGCTCGCCGAGCTGCTTGTTCACAAGGCGCGAGACAAGAAGCACTCCGGCATCCAGGGAGTCGAGCGCGCGCTCCGAGAGCGCTTCATCTCGGCTGAGGCCATGACGGAGGCCCTCGCCGAAGTCGACCGTGACGACGAGCTCGAACGGGCTCGCGACCTCGCCGCCGACCGGCTTCGACGTGTCAAGGGCCTGGAGCCCGACGTCGCGATCCGGCGCATCGCCGGTTTCCTGTCACGACGCGGCTATTCCGCTGGTGTTGCCTTCAACGCGGCACGCGAAGTCGTGCAGGGCGGACCGAGGTCAGGCAGGTCTTCGAGCGGTTCAGCCGGCGTGTTCTTCGGCGCCACGCCCGTCGAGTAGCGCCAGCGCCACTCGCTGGCCCTCGGCGTCGCGCGTCACCTCGAGGCGGACAAGCGCCTCCTCGAGGGCTCGGCGAGCGGCAGCCGGGGCGCCTGCACGGTCATGGGCCTCCGCGAGCACGAATCCGACTCGGCCAGCGGCGCGCAGATCACGTTCCGCTTCGAGCGCAGAGATCGCCGCCATAGCCTGAGCCGTCGCCCCTGCCGGGTCTCCGTCACGCAACGAGGCGCGCGCTCGCCGCACCAGAACGATCGCAGCCTCCTGCTCATGCTCGGCAACCGGCGCAAGATGCACTGCAGCGATCTGCAGGCCAGCATCGAACCCGGCGAAAACCGCGGCACCCGACGGAAACGAGACGGACGACAGGGCCAGGAGCACCTCACTTCGACCAGCGAACGCCACAGCAACCGCCGCTTCCGAGCTCGCGGCTGCGGCGGGGGCCACAACCTCGTCGACCCAGCGATCCCACGCGAAATCACTCTGCCGGTACTGGTCGCGCAGCCCCGCGTCGCACACGATCAGCAGACCGTGACGGGGCTCGACCACCGGTACCTCGCCCTGCAGCTCGCCAGGCAGCGAATGCCAGTACGCCTCCTCGCGGGGCGCATCGCGCCAGCGCTCGGGCTCGTCGTTCGTCGAGACCGTGAGCGCTTCCACTCGCGAGGCCCCAGACGCATCCGACACCACCGTCGTCGTCGCAGCCAGCGGGCCGCCGCTCGTCCGGAGGACCAGGCCGTCGACACCGTTCTCACCGCCAGCGGGACCTACGTACAGAGCCCCGCTCGGGGCCGAGATCGCAGCGACCCGCGCACCATGAGCCTCCACTGGGCCGGCATCGGTCTGCAGCAGACCTCGCTGAAGAGCAAGAGAAGTTGCTGGCGTGACGCCGTCATCTGAGGTCATGGCTCGCATCCCGTCAGCGTAGCGGTGGGAATGGCCAGGCGTGAAGCGAACGTAGAATTGACGGATCATGAGCGAGACAGCCACACCCATCGCATCATCCCCGGCAGCACTCAAGCCGGACGGTACTCCGCGGAGCTACGAGGTGCGCACTCTGGGCTGCCAGATGAACGTGCACGACTCCGAGCGCATGTCCGGATCCCTTCGTGCGGCAGGCTACGTCGAAGCCGACGGAGCCGACCCGGACATCGTCGTCATCAACACCTGTGCGGTTCGAGAGAACGCCGACAACCGGCTCTACGGCAACCTCGGCCAGCTCGCCGCGATCAAGCGCGAGCACGAGGGCATGCAGATCGCCGTCGGCGGATGCCTCGCGCAGAAGGACCGCGGGACGATCCTCGAGAAGGCCCCATGGGTCGACGTCGTGTTCGGCACGCACAACATGGGTGCGCTCCCGAGTCTGCTCGAGCGAGCCCGACACAACGAGGAAGCACAGCTCGAGATCCTCGAGTCCCTCGACGTGTTCCCCTCCACACTTCCGACGAAGCGTGACTCGACCTACTCGGGGTGGGTCTCGATCTCCGTCGGCTGCAACAACACCTGCACGTTCTGCATCGTCCCATCTCTGCGGGGCAAGGAGAAGGACCGCAGGCCAGGCGATGTCCTGAACGAGATCCAGGCGCTCGTCGACGATGGCGCCATCGAAGTCACCCTCCTCGGGCAGAACGTCAACTCGTACGGAGTCGAGTTCGGCGACCGGCAGGCGTTCAGCAAGCTCCTGCGTGCCGCTGGCAGCATCGATGGGCTCGAGCGGGTGCGCTTCACCAGCCCGCACCCGGCGGCCTTCACGCAGGACGTCATCGACGCCATGGCCGAGACACCCAACGTGATGCCCCAGCTGCACATGCCGCTGCAATCGGGCTCCGACCGCATCTTGAAGGCCATGAGGCGCTCCTATCGCAGCGCCAAGTTCCTCGGCATCCTCGACAGCGTCCGCGAGCAGATGCCTCACGCCGCGATAACGACGGACATCATCGTCGGCTTCCCCGGCGAGACCGAGGAAGACTTCGCAGAGACGATGCGTGTCGTCGAGGCGTCCAGATTCGCGAGCGCATTCACCTTCCAGTACTCCATCCGGCCAGGAACACCGGCCGCGACGATGCCCGACCAGGTGCCGAAGGCAGTCGTGCAGGAGCGCTACGAGCGACTCATGAAGCTGCAGGACCGCATCAGCCGGGAAGAGAACGAGAAGTTGATCGGCAGCGTCCAGCGCATCCTGGTCAGCGCAGCAGAAGGCAAGAAGGACGACGAGACACACCGCATGTCGGGACGCTCGGAGGACAACCGGCTTGTGCACTTCTCGCTCCCAGACGGCGCAGAACGTCCACGACCCGGTGATGTCGTCACCGCTGAGATCACGGGAGCGGCATCGTTCCACCTCGTCGCAGATGCCACATCGAGCCGCCTCGACGTCCGTCGCACGAGAGCGGGGGACGCCTGGGACCGCTCGCTTGCCGAGAGCTGCGCAGTCCCCGCGCCGGCCGGGGCACCTGCTCGCGTCTCGCTCGGACTCCCGACGATCCGGCGCGGCTGAGCGTGTTCATCGCCATCGGGGGAGCAACCGGCACGGGGAAGTCGCAGCTGTCGCTGGACATCGCCGCCCGCCTGCGCGCCTCCGGGCGCGGAGCTCAGGTCATCAACGCCGACGCCATGCAGCTCTATCGGGGCATGGATGTCGGAACCGCCAAGCTCGCCCCCGAAGACCGTGAGGGGGTGCCGCATCATCTGCTCGACGTGCTCGATGTCACGGAAGACGCGAGTGTCGCCTGGTATCAAGAGCGGGCTCGAGGGCTGATCGAGGAGATCGAGGCCGAGGGAGATGTGCCCATCCTCGTTGGGGGCTCTGGGCTCTACATCGCGGCCGTCTGCTTCGATCTGCGCTTTCCAGGGACCGACCCCGCCGTGCGAGCCGAGCTCGAGGCGGAGCTGCAGCTCGAGGGTCCCGGTCCGCTCTTCGCGCGGCTCCGTGCACTCGACCCCCAGGCCGCGGCCACCATCGACGCGCGCAACGGACGGCGCCTCGTACGGGCGCTCGAGGTGATCGAGGTCACGGGGGAGCCGTTCAGCGCTCAGCTGCCTGACCAGGAAGCCAGATGGCGGGACGTGACGTTCGCCGTCGTCGAAGAGCACCGGGAGGTGCTCACCCCCAGGCTCGGCGCCCGCGTCGAGCGCATGTGGGAGTCGGGGCTGCTGGAGGAGACGCAGGCGCTTGCCGAGGCCGGGCTGGAGCAGGGCGGCACCGCCAAGCGCGCGATCGGGTACCAGCAGGCACTCGCGGAGCTTCGGGGCGAGATGAGCCGCGCCGAGGCGATCGCGGAGGCGCAGCTCTTGACCCGGAAGTACGCCAGGCGCCAGGTCTCCTGGTTCCGACGCTACGAGAGCGCGGTCCGCGCCCAGAGCGGGGAGGGGTTCGCGGCGCAGCGCATCCTCCAGGCCGCCGGACTCTGACCGGGAGACCACGCACGGCGCACACGGGGATCGAGAGTTCCGTAGCATTGGCCCCATGACACAACTCGCGTTCACCAAGGCGCAGGCCACCGGCAACGACTTCGTCCTCGTCTCTGACCCGGACGGGGAGCTGGACCTCGGGCCTCAGCGCGTGGCGCGGCTGTGCGATCGCAATTTCGGTGTCGGCGCAGACGGTCTCATCCGAGCGGTTCGCTCGCAGAACCTCGCTGAAGGGCGCGAGCTGCAGGCAGCCCACCCCCTGGCCGAATGGTTCATGGACTACCGCAACGGCGACGGATCGATCGCGGAGATGTGCGGCAACGGGGTGCGCGCGTTCGCGCGCTTCCTCACGGAAACAGGGCTGGTGACCCTTGAGGCGGGTGAGCGGCTGGAGATCGGCACGCGTGCCGGTCTGCGGGTCGTCGAGCGAGACGGCACGGGCTTCAAGGTCGACATGGGGCCGTGGCGCCTCGAAGGTGGCGAGCCGCTCGTCACCGTCCCGCACATCGGCGTCTCACGCCCGGGGCTCGGGATCGACGTCGGAAACCCTCACGTCGTCGTCGCGCTCTCGAGCGAGGAAGAGCTCGAGCGGCTCGAGCTCTTCCATGCACCGCTCATCGATCCAGCCCCTGAGCTGGGAGCCAACGTCGAGTTCGTCGTCCCGCACGACCAGCTGGTGCAGGACGGCGTCGGGCACATCCGGATGCGCGTGCACGAGCGGGGCGTCGGCGAGACTCTCTCCTGCGGCACCGGGGCCGTCGCGTCAGCACTGGCGGTTCGCTACTGGGCGGGCGCTGGCGCGCCGGATGCCTGGTCGGTCGGTGTGCCGGGTGGCGTGCTGCAGGTGACGGTCGGAGCTGTCGACGGCGTCGAGCATGTCTTCCTGGCGGGGCCGGCCGAGATCGCCTTCACTGGCAGTATCGAGGACGAGCTCGCTAGCGAACTCGCCTCACCCGCAGCACTCTGAAGCCCGCGTCCGTCGAGTGCCGCTCGACGGACAGCTCTGGTCCGAACTGCGCCGCGATCCAGGACTGCAGTGAGTCGCCGCCGAGCTTCTTGGCGACGACGAGCCAGGCTTCTCCCTCGGCGCTGAGGCGCGGCAGCCACGCGGAGAGCAGCTCGTGCAGGGCCTCTTTGCCGATTCGGATGGGCGGGTTCGACCAGATGAGGTCGAAGGTCGTGTCCTCGGGGACATCCTCGGGGCGCGTCGGCGTGATGTTGTCGAGTCCGAGGGCCTGCGCGTTCTCACCGGTGAGCAGCAGCGCCCGTTCGTTGACGTCGACGGCCCGCACGTCCAGTTCGGGCGACTCGAGTGCGAGTGCGAGCGCGATCGGTCCCCAGCCGCACCCGAGGTCCAGCGCGGTTCCGGTCGAGGGCGGCGGGGGTGCTGCGTGCAGGAGCGCCTGGGTGCCGCGGTCCACGTGCTCAGGGCTGAAGGTACCGCCTGCCGTGATGACGGTCACCGTTCGGCCCCGGAGGTTGGCGACGACGCGTCGCCGCTCGAGAGGCCCGTCCGGGGTTGCTGAGAAGTAATGCTGAGCGGTCACCCCTAGACGCTAGCACCGGCGTAGAATAGTACGAATATGCGAGATTCTGAGACTCCTCCAGGCGAGAGCAACGACGCGATCGACCGAATCCTCCGAGCCGCGAAGGAACCGGGCGCCACGATGACCCTGTTCTCCGCCGGCAGAGCGCAGGCGCTGCAGGACGGCGCCAGCACGAGCTATGACGGCGAGGCCGACGGCGACCAGCTCGAACGAGAAGCCAGGCAGTCGCTGCGACGAGTCGAGAGCCTGCGAACGGAACTCGAGGACGTCACCGAGGTCGAGTACCGCAAGGTGCGCCTCGAGCGGGTCGTGCTCGTCGGCGTCTACCGCAGGAACTCCCTCGAGGAGGCCGAGAACTCGATGCAGGAGCTGGCCGCACTCGCCGAGACTGCGGGAGCCGTCGTCCTCGACGGCGTGCTGCAGCGTCGGCCGAACCCCGACCCCGCCACGTACCTCGGCCGAGGCAAGGTCGCTGAGCTCAAGGAGATCGTCGCGGCGCTCGAAGCCGACACGGTGGTCGCCGACACCGAGCTCGCGCCCAGCCAGCGTCGCGCGCTCGAAGACGAGATCAAGGTGAAGGTCATCGACCGCACCGCGGTGATCCTCGACATCTTCTCCCAGCACGCCAAGAGCCGCGAGGGCAAGGCGCAGGTCGAGCTGGCGCAGATGGAGTACATGCTCCCGCGCCTTCGCGGATGGGGCGAGTCGATGTCCCGGCAGGCCGGTGGTCAGGTCGGCTCCGGCGGTGCCGGCATGGGGTCACGAGGCCCTGGAGAGACCAAGATCGAGCTCGACCGTCGGCGCATCCGCACGAAGATGGCCAAGCTTCGCCACCAGATCGCCGACATGAAGGATTCGCGTGACGTGAAGCGCGCGACCCGACAGCGCAACCAGGTTCCGGCCGTCGCGATCGTGGGGTACACGAACGCCGGCAAGTCGAGCCTCCTCAACCGCATCACGCATGCGGGCGTCCTGGTCGAGAACGTTCTCTTCGCGACCCTCGACGCGACGGTGCGCAAGGCGGCGACGGAAGACGGCCGCCCCTACACGATTGCCGACACGGTCGGCTTCGTGCGTAACCTGCCCCACCAGCTGGTCGAAGCCTTCCGCTCGACGCTCGAGGAGCTGCAGGCTGCCGATGTCATCGTGCATGCCGTCGACGCCTCCCACCCGGATCCCGCCGCGCAGCTCGCCACGGTGCGAGACGTCATCGGAGAGGTCGAAGCCCACGATGTTCCCGAGATCGTGGTCTTCACGAAGGCCGACCTGGTCGATAGCGATCGACGCCTCGAGCTCCAGGGGCTCGCCCCCGACGGCCTCTTCGTCTCCGCGCACACGGGCGAGGGCATCGACCTGCTGCTCGGGCGCATCGCCGAGCTCCTGCCAACCCCCGAGGTGACCATCGAGGTCCTTGTGCCCTTCGAGCGCGGCGATCTCGTCTCCTACCTGCACGAGCGAGGAGCGGTGCTCGAGCTCGAGCACGTGGAGAGCGGCACGCGGCTCAAGGCCCGGGTCCACCCCGACCAGCTCGGACTGTTCGAGGCGTTCGCGGTCGCAGGCTGACGCATACGCCTCAGTCCTCCTGAGGGAGGCATGCAGAAGAGCGGCGAGCCCATCGGGCTCGCCGCTCTTCTGCATCTGCTGACGTGTGCAGGCGCCGGTGCTTCCGGCTGCTCTCAGATGGAGCGGAGGACAGCGACGACCTTGCCGAGGATCTCGGACTCATCGCCGAGGATGGGCTCGAAGTCGCTGTTGCGGGGGAGCAGCCAGATGTGGCCGTCACGCTTGCGGAAGGTCTTGACCGTGGCTTCTCCGTCGAGCATCGCGGCGACGATGTCGCCGTTCTCCGCGTTGCGCTGTGACCGCACGACGACCCAGTCGCCGTCGCAGATGGCAGCATCGATCATCGACTCGCCAACGACACGGAGCAGGAAGAGCTCTCCCTTGCCGACGATCTGACGGGGGAGCGCGAAGACGTCTTCGACCTGCTGCTCCGCCGTGATCGGGATGCCGGCTGCGATCCTACCGACTACCGGGACGAACGCGGCCTCAGCCGTCTCGTTGGAATCGCCATCGTCGGTGTGGTCGAAGTGCACCAGCACCTCGAGGGCGCGGGGCATGCCCGGATTGCGCTTGATGTAGCCGAACTTCTCCAGCTGGCCGAGCTGGTGGGTGACGCTCGACAAGGAGACGAGGCCGACTTCGTCGCCGATCTCGCGCATGCTCGGCGGGTACCCGCGCGTGCGCACCGACTCCATGATGCAGGTCAGGATGCGCTCCTGCTTCTCGGTCAGTTTTCTGTAGATGTCGCTCGCTGGCTTCTTGGCCATGTCGTCTCCGTCCGCTCTCCGACACGGAATGTCGGTGGCAGGTGATGCACTGCCTGATAGCGCCAACCCTACCGAGGGTGCACGCAGGTACGAAACATTTCTTCGAGTGTTGTGGATGAAAGTTCGAGAGATTCGAACTGGAAGCCTTGACTTGGCACTTTGTTCGTAGCTATATTCAGTACATACATTCGACCACTCGAAGATGTGGACGAATCAGGAGGAATCATGAACACCACTGCCGTTGCACCACTCCGCCTCACCGTCCGAGGCCGTCGTGTCCTGCTCGCCATCGCTGCGCTGCCCGTCGCCGCAGCCATCGCCGTCGGGGCCACGCACATGAACTCCGCGGCGGCCTCGAGCGACGCCGCAGACGTCGAGTTCGAGTACGTCACCGTCGGCGCTGGCGACACGCTCTGGGGCATCGCCGAGGAGGTCGCGGGCGATTCCGATATCCGCGACGTCATCGTCGAGATCTCCAAGCTCAACGCTCTCGAGAACGGCACGGTTCAGGCCGGCCAGCGCCTCGCCCTCCCACTCGACTGAGTCCGCAGCCCATTCCAGGCGCAGACCGCGTCGTAGGCTTGTGCGGTGACCTCGTTCGAAGATCTGCCCATCCGTGACGACCTCCGCGGACTCACCCCCTACGGAGCGCCGCAGCAGCCGGTGCGCGTTGCCATCAACGTCAACGAGAATCCGCACCCCGTGCCGGAGGTCGTGGCAAGGCGAATCATCGAGGCGATCGCCCGCGAGCTCCCCGGACTCAATCGCTACCCGGACCGCGAGTTCACGAAGTTGCGCGAGCAGCTGAGCGTCTACCTGGGCCGGGGCATCGGTCCCGAACAGGTGTGGGCCGCCAACGGCTCGAACGAGATCATGCAGCAGCTGCTGCAGGTCTTCGGTGGCCCCGGGCGCAGCGTGCTCAGCTTCACACCCAGCTACTCGATGTACCCCCTTCTCGCCAGAGGGGTTGGGTCCGAATGGATTCCGGTGTCACGCGCTGACGGCTTCGCGCTGACCGCGGACCTCGTCACGGAGGCACTTCGTCGAGAGCGCCCCGACATCACCATCATCTGCACGCCGAACAACCCCACGGGCACCGTCACCGATCTCGACGTGATCGCGGCTGCGTACGACGCGACCGACGGCATCCTGATCGTCGATGAGGCCTACGCCGAGTTCCTCCCTGATGGTCAGGAGACCGCGCTCTCCCTTCTCCCGGGTCGCGAGCGGCTCGTGGTCTCGAGGACCATGAGCAAGGCGTTCGCCTTCGCTGGCGCCCGCGTCGGGTACTTCGCGGCTCACGAGGCCGTCGTCGACGCCGTCCGACTCGTTCGGCTGCCGTACCACCTCTCCGCGATCACCCAGGCCGCCGCGACCGCAGCGCTCGAGTGCTCGGAGATCATGCTCCAGCAGGTCGATGCCATCCGCGAGCAGCGCGACCGCCTGCTGGTGGAGCTGCCCCGTCTTGGCTACACGCCGTGGGAGTCTGGCGCGAACTTCGTGCTGTTCGGCGACGTCGCGGATCCCGCGGCTACGTTCCAGCAGCTCCTCGACCGCGACATCCTGGTGCGGGATGTCGGCATCCCGAACGCGCTTCGGGTGACCGCCGGGACGCGCGCGGAGACGAGCGCGTTCCTGGCCGCACTCGCCGAGATCACCGATGCAGGGAAGGCCTAGGCTGGAGCGATGACCACGACGCCACGCACCGCGACCGTCTCACGCGCGACGAGCGAGTCCTCGATCGAGCTGAGCCTGAACCTCGACGGGACCGGCATCGCCGACATCCAGACGTCGGTTCCGTTCTATGACCACATGCTGAACGCCTTTGCGAAGCACTCGCTGACCGATCTCACGGTCCGTGCGACGGGTGACACGGAGATCGACGTGCACCACACGGTCGAGGACACGGCGATCGTGCTCGGTCAGGCGATCCGCCAGGCCCTCGGCGACAAGTCGGGCATCGCGCGCTACGGCGATGCGAGGGTGCCGCTCGATGAGTCGCTCGCCGAAGCCGTCGTCGACATCTCGGGGCGTCCGTTCCTCGTGCACACCGGGGAGCCGGAGGCCTTCATCTACCACCTCATCGGCGGGCACTTCACGGGCGCGATGGTGCGTCACGTCTTCGAGGCGATCACGTTCCACGCCGGTCTGACGGTGCACGTCGAGGTCATCCGCGGGCGCGACCCGCACCACATCGCCGAAGCGGAGTTCAAGGCGTTCGCCCGTGCGTTCCGCGCGGCCAAGCGACTCGACCCGGAGGTCGTGGGCATTCCTTCGACCAAGGGCGCGCTGTGACTTCAGTCGCACGTCCGCGGGTGGTCGTCGCTGACTACGGCTCGGGCAACGTTCACTCGGCCGTGAAGGCGCTCGAAGCGGCTGGTGCTGAGGTCGAGCTGACGGCCGACCGCGCTGCCGCCGCCGACGCCGACGGCTACGTCGTGCCAGGTGTCGGGAGCTTCGCTCACGTCATGGAGGCCATCAATCGTCAGCGCATCGGGGAGATCGTCGGCCGGCGCCTTGCAGGGGGGCGCCCCGTGCTCGGCATCTGCGTCGGCATGCAGATCTTCTTCGACGGCGGCATCGAGGGTGGCAGGCGAGCCGAAGGTCTGGGCGAATGGCCGGGCGAGGTGACCGAACTGCGGGCAGAGGTCCTTCCGCACATGGGATGGAACCTCGTCGACCCCCCGGCCGACTCGAAGCTCTTCGCCGGCATTGCTCGCGAGCGCTTCTATTTCGTGCACTCGTACGCGGCGCATGAGCTCCCGCTCGACCCGCATCCGAAGGCCCGCCCGGTGCTCGTGACCCATGCCGAGCACGGCGAGCGCTTCATCGCGGCAGTCGAGAACGGCCCGTTGTCGGCGACGCAGTTCCACCCGGAGAAGTCCGGCGAGGCTGGCGTGCGCCTGCTTCGGAACTGGATCGAGACGCTGCCGAAGCGCGCCTAGTGCTGCTGCGTCGGCGCGCTGCACCGCCGCCTGCCGATACGCTATTGCCCGGACTGCCAGGGCATCCCCTTTCGGCGTCGATGCCCCGGCGCCTCAGAACGAGAACAAGGAACCTACGCGCGTGAGCGAATTCAACACGTCACCGGAGCTCGTGCTCTTCCCCGCAATCGACCTCGCCGGCGGCAAGGCGGTTCGTCTGGTTCAGGGCGAGGCCGACTCCGCCACGAACTACGGCGATCCTGTGGATGCGGCGGAGGACTGGATCGAGCAGGGTGCGGAGTGGATCCACCTCGTGGACCTCGACGCGGCCTTCGGGCGCGGGGAGAACCGCAGTGTCATCAAGCGCGTCATCCGGGCGGCCAAGCACGTCAATGTGGAGCTGTCCGGCGGGATCCGTGACGACGAGTCCCTCGAGCGTGCGGTGGACGCCGGTGCGCGCCGCATCAACCTCGGCACCGCCGCGCTCGAGAATCCGGAGTGGGCGGCGAACGTCATCGCTCGCTACGGCGAGCTCATCGCCGTCGGCCTCGACGTGCGTGGCACCACGCTCGCGGCTCGCGGCTGGACGCGCGATGCTGGTGACCTCTGGTCGGTACTCGAACGGCTCGAGGAGGCCGGTTGCGCACGTTACGTCGTGACCGACGTGACGAAGGACGGCACCCTCCAGGGCCCGAACCTCCAGCTCCTCAGCGACATCCTCGACCGGACCGACCGTCCCGTCGTCGCCTCTGGCGGCGTTTCGAGTCTCGACGACATCGCGGCGCTGCGTGGCCTCGTGCCGCAGGGCCTCGAGGGCGCGATCATCGGCAAGGCGCTCTACTCGGGGGCCTTCACGCTCGTCGAAGCGCTCGACGTCGCATCCTGACTCGAGAGGTCTGACCCATGCCGTCGCTGCCAGAGCATTTCCAGCCCAGCAAGGCCGACTCTGCTGGCCAGAGCTGGTCTGGGCGGAGCTTCGGCGACAACCCGTTCCGCGACGACGACGGCACGGCGCCGGCGCAGTTCGTCGCGGCGATCCGGCGCTTCAGGGCTCGGGGGGTGGGTCCCGACGCGGTGGTCGACGCATTGCGTCAGGCTCGCGTGCTGATCCCGCTCGTGGCGAAGCTGGGCGAAGCCGATGTCAACACGCAGGGTGTGACCGTCGACAAGAGCGCTGATCTCTCCATCGTGACGGTCGCCGGCCCAGACGGTCGCACCGTCCTGCCCGTGTTCACCTCGGCGGAGGCGATGAGGGTCTGGAATCCCAAGGCTCGGCCGGTGCCTGCGCTCATGCAGCGGGCGGCCATCTCGGCGGCTGCCGAGGGCAGCGACCTCATCGTGGTTGATCCGACGAGCGAGACGGAGTTCGTCGTCCGCCGTCCGGCCGTGTGGGCGATCGCGCAGGAGCAGGGCTGGGCGGCCCCGTGGGTGAACCCGGTTGTCACGGCTGAGCTGTCGAGGGTGATGGCAGAGCTCGACGAGGTGCTTGGCATGGATCTCGTGCCCGGCGATCCGGAGGCTCGCCTGGCTGGGCCCGAGCTGCGTGTGGTGCTCCACGTCGGTGGTGACGCTGGCCGCGAGGAGCTCGCGGATCTGTCCCGCCGAGCCAGCGAGCTGCTGCAGGGGAGCGAGGCGTTCCGCACAGAGGTCGACTCGCTCGGCATCTCGTTCGCGCGGGCCAGCACTGCTGCTTCGAGCGACGCGGAGAAGCGGCAGCGAGATTCTAAGCGCTCGTGGTGGAGGCGCTGAGGGGATTGACCAGGCGCGGCAACTCGGGGAAGGCTTGCCTGTACGCTCGAGCAGAAGTAATTAGATACTCTTATTGCTAGCCAACCGAGCTAAAGGGAGTGGTGCCGAGTGATCCGTGAGCCTCTGGCGAGCCCCCGTGGCCAGGGTTCGGACTTCGACCTCGCAGCGCAGCAGCTGCTCGAGGTGAGAAGGCGAATCGAGGAGTTCCTGGCCGGACGAGTCGCTGCCGCGGCCGCGATCGACGAGGGCCTCGCGACGCTGTGGCGCATCACGGCGCGCAGCGCCGAAGGGGGGAAGCTCTTCCGCCCCGCGCTGGTCATGCAGGCCTACCTGTCCTACACGGGCGCAGCAGAGGTGCCTGAATCGGTCATGGAACTGGCAACCGCGACCGAGCTGCTCCACCTCGCGTTCCTGACCCACGACGACGTGATCGACAACGACACCATGCGCAGGGGGGAGCTGAATCTCCTCGGCAGCGTCGAGGAGATCGTGGGAGGACCGGAGTTCGACGACGAGCGCGGCAACCGCCTGGGGCAGGCCGCCGCGATCCTGGTCGGCGACCTCCTGCTCTCCGAAGCGCACCTGAGGGTGGCACGCATCGATCAGCCCCACGCCGTTCGTCTGCGCGTGCTCGATGCCATCGAGCGTGCCCTCGCGGTCTCGGTTGCCGGTGAGTTCAGCGACGTGAGCCTGTCGGTTCGAAGTGACCATCCGGCATTGGCCGAGGTCCTGTCGATGAGCTCGAACAAGACCTCCGCGTACACCGTGCTCCTGCCGCTCGAGCTGGGTCTGATCGCGGCGGGTGCCGAAGGTTCGGTGGATGCGCGTCTCATCGCCCAGTTCTCGGACGCCGCCGGACTCGCCTTCCAGCTCCAGGACGATCTGTTCGGTGTCTTCGGGGACCAGCACAAGCTCGGGAAGGCGCCGTACTCGGATATCCGGGAGGGCAAGTTCACGGCGCTCATCGCCCTGGCCTGCGGGACCCCGGTCTGGGGTGAGCTCGAGTCGCTGCTCGGCGACCCGATGCTCAGCGAGGCGGATGGCGCGAAGGCGCGTGACCTCATCGACGCCTCGGGCTCGCGCGCCGCTGTCGAGCAGGAGCTCGCGGCTCAGTTCTCGAGGGCACGAGCCGCCGCGAGGGCCGTGGGCGCTTCGGGCCGCGAGGGGGAGCGGAACCTGGCCGAGATGCTGGAGCGTCTGCTGATGCTGCTGGAGAGGCGAACGTCATGATGTCGCCACTCGAGCAGTACACGCGCACCGCGGAGAAGTCCGCGGCCGAGGTCATCTTCGCCTACTCGAGTTCCTTCGGGGCGGCCTCGCGCTTCCTCGGGCGCCGGACGGTCAAGCCGGTGCGCAGCATCTACGCGCTGGTCCGCGTGGCGGACGAGATCGTGGACGGTGTCGGCGCGCTCGCCGGCCTCTCCCTCGAGCAGCAGCACGCGGCGCTCGACGGGCTCGAGGCGCAGACGCTCGAGGCCATCGAGTCAGGCTTCAGCACGAATCTGGTCGTCCACGCGTTCGCGGTGACGGCGCGACGCTGCGGGTTCGGGGCCGAGCTGGTCGTGCCCTTCTTCGCTTCGATGCGCATGGATCTCGAACCTCGCTCGCTCGACGTGGAGGAGCAGCGGCGCTACGTCTACGGTTCCGCGGAGGTGGTGGGGCTGATGTGCGTGCGGGTATTCCTCACCGGTGTCTCTCGCACCCCGGAGCAGCGGGAGCGCATCGACGCGGCGGCCTGCGCGCTCGGCGCCGCGTTCCAGAACGTGAACTTCCTCCGCGACGTAGGCGATGACGCCGACCGGCTCGGCAGGGACTACCTGCCGGTGGAGGGTCTGGAATCGGCGCCGCTCGACGAGCGGCGCAAGCTCATCTGGCTCGACCGCATCCGCGCCGATCTTGCGACAGCGGAAGCGGGCATCCCGCTGCTTCCGAGGGATTGCCGACGGGGCGTGGCCCTCGCGAGCGCGCTCTTCGCTGCGCTCGCCGACCGCATCGCGGAGACGCCGGCAGACCGGCTGCGCACCACACGCGTGAGAGTTCCCGGCGCCGAGAAGGCGCGCATCGCAGCACGAGTCCTTCTGGAGACACGATCATGAGCACCCGAGCAGTAGTCATCGGCGCCGGAATGGCCGGCCTCGCCACATCGATCCTGCTCGCGCGGGACGGCTTCGCCGTGACGGTCCTCGAGAAGAACGACAGGGTCGGCGGCCGTGCTGGCCTCCTCGAGGTCGACGGCTTCCGCTTCGATACCGGCCCGAGCTGGTACCTGATGCCGAGCGTCTTCGACCACTACTTCGCGCTTGCCGGCACGAGCACCGAGGAGCAGCTGGATCTGCGCATGCTCGACCCCGGCTACCGCGTCTTCCCCGAGCCGGAGCATGCGGGGGGCGCAAGCGAGCCCCTCTCCATCCCCTACGGCCAGGACGCCGTGCGCGAACTCGTCGCTGAGCTCGAGCCCGAGGCGCTCGGCGCTTTCGACGACTACCTCGAGACCGCGAGACGCGCCATGGACATGGCGGAGGAATCGTTCCTCTACAACACGTTCAAGAACCCGGCCACGCTGCTCGGCGCCCCCGTTCGCCGCGAGCTCCCCGAGCTGCTGACGTGGCTCACGGTCCCGCTCGAGAAGTTCGTGGAGGAGTCGTTCACGCATCCGCTGCTCAGGCAGATCCTCGCCTACCAGGCGGTGTTCCTCGGAACCGACCCGCGCCGCGCTCCGGCGATCTACCACCTCATGAGTCGCATGGATCTCGTCGAGGGCGTGCAGTACCCCATGGGCGGCTTCACCGCCGTGGTGGATGCGCTGCACCGGCTCGCCGTGGACGCCGGCGTCGAGTTCCGGCTCGAGGCCGAGGTCACGGACATCGCCGTGGCGCATGGCTGGAGCCGTGGCGTGCACTGGCGCGACGCTGACGGGCAGCGGCACTTCGAGGACGTGGAGGTCGTCGTCTCCGCCGCTGACCTGCATCACACGGAGACGCGGCTGCTGCCAGAGCGGTACCGCAGCTACCCGGAGCGCGTGTGGAAGCGCACCTCGTCGGGTCCGGGCGCCGTGCTGGTGATGCTCGGCGTCGAGGGCGAGCTGCCCGCCCTGCCGCACCACTCGCTGCTGCTCACGAAGGAGTGGGGGGAGAACTTCGACGCCATCTTCGGCGAGGGCGTCGCCCTGCCTGACCCGGTCTCCGTCTACGTCTGCAAGCCGAGCGCCACGGATTCGGCAGTTGCGCCGGAAGGGCACGAGAACCTGTTCCTGCTCATCCCGGTCAAGGGCGAGGAGAGCATCGGTGGGGGAGGAGCAGATGGGGCGGGAGATGCAGAGGTCGAGCGGATCGCCGATCTCGCGATCTCCCAGCTCGCCGAATGGACGGGAGTCTCCGACCTGGAGCGCCGCATCGTGGTTCGCCGGACGCTCGGCCCCGCCGATTTCGTGCACGACTACAACTCCTGGCGTGGCGGCATCCTCGGCCCGTCGCATGAGCTCGCCCAGTCGGCCATGCTGCGTGCCGGCAACGCGTCCCCGAAGGTCAAGGGGCTCTACTACGCGGGCGCGACCGTCAACCCCGGCGTGGGCGTCCCGATGTGCCTGATCAGCGCCGAGCTGGTGCTCAAGCACGTGCGGGGCGACCGGAGCGCTGGCCCCCTCGAGGTCGACCGCCGGTGACGGTCACCACCGTCCACCTCTGGGGAACCGGCAGCGCGAGCGCCGGCCTCTCGCTGACCGCGAAGACCACGCTGCACCTCCTGGGCCGTCGACGTCCGGAGGGTCTGCGATTCGCGCGTGTCATGGGCACGGCGCGGGCGACGAGCTTCTCCTCGCGCGACGCCGACCTCGGGCATTGGGCGCTGGTCGCCGCCTGGGAGTCGCTCGAGGCTGCGGACGCGTTCGATCGAGGGGCCCTCGTGGGTGCGTGGGACGCACGCTCGCGGGAGCGACTCAGAGTGCGGATGCGCGCCATTCGCTCGGTCGGCCTCTGGGGAGGTCGCGAGCCGTTCGGGCCCGCCGTCGCGGAGGCCGAGGAGGGGCAGCGGGTGGCCGTCATCACGCGGGCGCGGATCCGGGCCTCGTCGGTGCCGCGCTTCACGGGGACCGTGCCACCCATCGCTGCCGAACTCCTCCGCGCGAGGTCGCGCGGTCTCGGTCTCGCGTTCGGGATGGGCGAGCTGCCAGCAGGCCTCCTCGGCACCTTCACCCTCTGGGAGTCCGAGCCGGCGCTTCGCGCCTTCATCAGCGGCGCACCATCGCACAGAGCCGCCATGGCCGACAGCCGAGCGGGCGGATGGTTCGCCGAGGAGCTGTTCGCGCGTTTCGCGGTCGATGCCGTCGAGGGCTGGTCGGCCACGACTGCATGACCTCCCCCGCGAAGAGCGGGCCACCATCCGCCAGAACGTCAGACGACGCAGATCCAGAGCCACGACCGAGAGGAACGGACTCAAGATGACCGCCATCACACGACGACTCATGTGGGTGACACTCGCAGCAGGCATGTTCGTCCAGAGCCTGTTCGCCTTCACCGGCGGCGGCACCGTGCCGCTGACCATCGCGAGCGTCGCCCTGCTCGCCGCCACCGGGGTGCTCCACGCCTGGGCGACCCGCGGGCCGCGGTTCGCCTCCGTGCTGCTCGCCGCCGCCGCGATCGGCTTCTTCGCGGAAGTCGTCGGTGTGGCCACGAGCTTCCCGTTCGGACAGTACATCTACACGCCGTCGCTCGGCTTCTCGCTCTTCGAGGTGCCGCTCATCGTGCCCCTCGCCTGGGTGACGATCGCCTACCCCGCGGTCATCATCGCGCGGCGGCTCATCGGCACGGCGCCTGGCACGCTGCGGCGTATCGTGCGCGTCGCCGTGGCCGCGTGGGCGCTCACCGCCTGGGATGTCTTCCTCGACCCCCAGATGGTCGATTCGGGGCACTGGGGCTGGAAGCACCCTGACCCGGGGATCCCCGGCGTCGACGGCATCCCGCTCACGAACTTCCTCGGCTGGTACCTGGTCTCGCTCATCATCTGCGGGCTCATCGACGCCGTCGCCGCTCGCTCGCAGAAGGTCGACGGCGCACCGAGCGACGCGGCACCCTTCACGGTCTACCTGTGGACGTACGCGACGTGCGTCGTCGGCAACCTCACGTTCTTCGAGCGACCGAGCGTGGCTCTCGTCGGCGGCCTGATCATGGGTGCTATCGCGATCCCGCTTGTCGTCGTGCTGCTGCGCGACTGGCGGGCGAGGAGAGCCGAGCGCTCCCTCGTGGCGTCCGGGGCGCACACGGGGGACTCCCCGCGATGAGCACGGTCGTGGTGATCGGGGCGGGGGTCGGCGGGCTCGCCGTGGCAGCCCGCCTCTCCGCGCTGGGCCACGACGTCACGGTGCTCGAGCAGGCCGAGAAGGTCGGGGGCAAGCTCGGCACGCTCGAGCATGACGGCTTCCTCTTCGACACCGGTCCGTCGCTCGTGACCATGCCGTACGTCTTCGCCGAGCTGTTCGCGGAGACGGGGGCGCCGATCGAGTCGGTCGTCGAGCTTCGCCGACTCGAGGTCGCCTGCCGGTACCGGTTCGCCGACGGCAGCGAGCTCGACATGCCCGGACGGATCGAGGAGATCCCTGCTGCGCTCGACGCCGCGCTCGGTGCGGGGACCGGGCAGCAGTGGGCGCGCTTCCTCGAGCGCTCGGAGGGCGTCTGGGACATCGCCAGGGGTCCTTTCCTGGAATCGCCCATCGATGCGGCCGGGATCGCGTCGCTCGCCGTGAATCCGCTGTCGCTCGCACGGGTGGCCCCGTGGCGCAGTCTGCGCGGGTTCGGCGAGCGCGACCTCTCGGACCCTCGCCTGCGCGCACTCCTGGATCGCTATGCGACGTACACGGGGTCGGACCCGAGGCGGGCGCCGTCTGCGCTCGCGACGGTGCCGTATGCCGAGCAGGCCTACGGCTCCTGGTATGTGCCCGGTGGCCTCTGGCGGCTCGGGGAGGCCATCGCCGAACGTGCCGTGGAGTGCGGGGCGCACATTCGCACCGGGGTCAGGGTCGCCCGCATCCTCCAGGAAGGCGCCAGGGTCTCCGGGGTCGAGACGAGCGAGGGGGAGCGTCTCGCCGCGGACGTCGTCGTCGCGAACGCCGACGCCCAGTCCGTCTACGGGGAGCTGCTGCACAGCGAGGGGGCCAGGCGCGCCGCCAGGAGCCACGAGAAGCTCGACCCCTCGCTCTCGGGCTTCGTCATGCTCCTCGCCCTCGACGACCTCGAGCGTGCGAGCTTCGCGCACGACGAGGCGACGCACCACAGGGTGCTCTTCGCCGAGGACTACGACGCCGAGTTCGATGCGGTCTTCGGCGTCGGGGCGCACGCGGGGTCCGGGCCGAGGCCGGTCGAGCGGCCCACGATCTACGTCTCGGCGCCGCAGGATCCGGCGACCGTTCCGGGGCCACACAGCGGCGCCTGGTTCGTCCTCGTCAATGCCCCCAGGCATGACCCGGAGCACGGTGTCGACTGGGACGAGCCGGGGCTCGCCGACCGCTACGCGGAGTCGCTGCTGGAGCTCATGGCCGAACGAGGCCTCGACGTGCGGCCGCACGTGAGGTGGATGCGCATCCGCACCCCGGCTGACATCGAGCGCGACACGCTCTCTCCCGGAGGCTCGATCTACGGGACGGCGTCGAACGGCGCGAAGGCGTCCTTCCTGCGGCCGGCCAACCGTCAGCCCGTCGATGGGCTGTACCTCGTTGGCGGTTCCTCGCACCCGGGCGGGGGACTTCCGCTCGTGACCCTCTCGGCGGCTATCGTCGCGGAACTGGTCGGGCCCGCCGAAGGCCGCTGAACGCCCGGAGGCCGACCCACGAATCGACGAAGCCCGCTCGACGGCCCGAAGGCTCGGCAAGCGGGCCGTGGTCCCGTGGTCCGAACTCAGCCGTAGACGGGGCCGGTGAGGTCCTCGCCTGGCCCCTTGCCGACGGGGTCCGGGTGCTCGGATGCCTCGCGGAACGCGAGCTGCAGCGAGCGCAGGCCGTCGCGCAGGGGGCGCGCGTGGTGGTCGCCCAGGTAGGGGAGGCTCGCGGTGAGCAGACCGGCGAGCGCCGAGATGAGCTTGCGGGCCTCGTCGAGGTCGAGCTCGTCGTCGCCGCTGTCCTCGTCCAGGCCGCACGCGACTGCGGCGGCGCTCATGAGGTGGACGGCGGTTGTCGTGATGAGCTCGACGGCCGGGACTTCGCCGATGTCGCGACGCAGATCACCGTACTCTGGCTCGGCTGCGGAGGGGTTTTCGAGTGAGGCGTCGGTCACGCTGGTCCTTTGTCCGGAGTTCTGGTAATGTGGCGAGCGGTTTCTGCTGTGCAGAGGCCACGAAAGAGGATTCGTCCCACCCGCGCAAACCGCTCTACGTAGGTTACCGGGTTGCTCCACTCCCTTCCTTGCCCGGCCTCGCGGCTGTGCAGGAAGAGGTCACAGAGTTCGCACGAACTGCACTCGCTGCAGGATGCGCAGGCTCGGTGGCGATGGGTGGAAACACGCTGCGAGCGCAGCGTGGTTGGTGTGACGCCTCCTTTCCACATTCAGTGAAGTCAGGAGCCTTCCATCAGCGAACCACGTACCAATGACCGCATCCGTGCCAGTGAAGTCCGCCTTGTCGGCCCGGGCGGTGAGCAGGTCGGAGTAGTCAAGCTCGAGATGGCGCTGCGCCTCGCGCAGGAGTCTGAGCTCGACCTCGTCGAGGTCGCCCCCAACTCGAAGCCCCCCGTCGCCAAGATCATGGATTACGGGAAGTTCAAGTACGAGGCCGCCCAGAAGGCGAAGGAAGCGCGTCGCAACCAGGCGAACACCGTCCTCAAAGAGGTCCGTTTCCGTCTGAAGATCGACGCCCACGACTACGAGACCAAGCGCAAGCGCGCCATCGGCTTCCTCGAAGACGGTGACAAGGTGAAGGCCATGATCCAGTTCCGCGGCCGCGAGCAGTCGCGCCCGGAGATGGGTGTGCGCCTCCTCCAGCGTTTCGCCGAGGAAGTCTCGGAGTACGGCACTGTCGAGTCAAACCCCATGATCGATGGCCGCAACATGGTCATGATCATCGGCCCGTTCCGAAACAAGTCCGACGTCAAGGCTGACGCTTCCGCGAAGCGGAATGCGGCCCGCGAGGCGTCTCGAGCGGCCAAGCACGGGCAGCCGTCAACTGGCGAAGCTGCGAATGAATCTGCAGATGAAGCTGCAACAGAGTCTGTACCAGAGTCTGCAACCACAGAGGAGAACTAATGCCGAAGCAGAAGACCCACTCGGGCGCCAAGAAGCGCTTCAAGGTCACGGGAAGCGGCAAGCTCATGAAGCAGCAGGCCGGCCTTCGCCACAACCTCGAGGTCAAGTCGCCGGGTCGTAAGGCTCGACTGAACCAGGACCAGCTGCTCTCCAAGGCAGACGCCAAGGTCGCCAAGAAGCTGCTCGGCCACTAAGCCGCCCGCACCCACACTTACTGAGGAGAATCAACACACATGGCACGTGTAAAGCGGGCAGTAAACGCCCATAAGAAGCGTCGCGTCATCCTTGAGCGCGCATCCGGCTACCGTGGACAGCGCTCGCGCCTGTACCGCAAGGCCAAGGAGCAGGTCATCCACTCGATGGTCTACTCCTACCGTGACCGTCGCGCCAAGAAGGGCGAGTTCCGTCGCCTCTGGATCCAGCGCATCAACGCCGGATCCCGCGCGAACGGCCTCACGTACAACCGCTTCATCCAGGGCCTCGGCCTTGCTGGCATCGAGGTCGACCGCCGTATCCTCGCTGAGCTCGCCGTGAACGAGCCCGCGACGTTCGCCGGTCTCGTCGAGGCAGCCAAGCAGGCGCTCCCGGCCGACACGTCGGCTCCGCGCGCAGCGGCCTAGTCACCACCGCGGCCCGATTCGCTCTCTGAGTGTGCCGGCCGTATGAACATGCGGTCGAGAGTCCAGCTCTCGGCCGCATGTTCTTTTCTTAGGGCCTGCACTCTGCATCCGCACCTGGCTCGATGAGCATCCACTCAAGCAACGCAGCGCCTCGCGCGCAGGAAGAAGTCGACACCATGATCGAGAGCCCGCGCAACGCGCGCGTCAAGGACGTCAGGAAGCTCGCGCAGAAGTCGGAGCGTCAGGAGACTGGCCTTTTCGTCATCGAGGGCCCCCAGGCGGTCCGCGAGGCACTGGTCTCGCGCCCAGAGCTCATCGAGGAGCTGTTCGTCACGCCCACGGCGCTCGAGCGTCACTCCGAGCTGCGTGGCCTTGCCGAGGAGGCGCAGCTCGAGGTCGACTTCGCGAGCGAGGAGGCCATCGACGCGATGGCGGACACGCGGACCCCGCAGGGCGTCATCGCCGTGTGCCGTCAGTTCCCCGCTTCCATTCGGGATGCGCTGAGCGGTTCGCCGAAGCTCGTCGCGATCCTCGAAGAGGTGCGCGACCCGGGCAACCTGGGCACGATCATCCGAGCGGCCGACGCTGCGGGTGCCGACGCGGTGATCCTCACGGGCCGGACCGTGGACCTCTACAACTCGAAGGTCGTGCGTTCGAGCACCGGCTCCATCTTCCACCTGCCGATCGCCGTCGAGGTGACCCTGGACGTCGCCACCTCGCGCGCTCGCGACGCTGGTCTCCGTATCGTCGCCGCCGACATCGACGGCTCGGACCTGCTGTCGGCTCGTGACGCCGGCGAGCTGGCGCAGCCGACCGCCTGGCTCTTCGGGAACGAGGCTCGCGGCCTCGACGCCGAGCAGCTCGCGTATGCCGACGCGACCATGAGCGTGCCGATCTACGGGCGAGCGGAATCGATGAACCTCGCGACCGCGGCTTCCGTCTGCCTGTACGAGAGCGCGTTCGCGCAGCGCGCCTGACCGCAGCGCACCTGGACGCCCGGGCCTCTTCGCGATACTCGCGTCGGGCGGCCCGGGCGTCTCTGTCTCTCTGCGCGTCTGGTGATCCGGATGCCTGGATGTCTGGCCGGCCGGCTGGCTGGCTGGCGGTGAATCTCGCCTCGTCTTCCGCGGTCGTCAGTCGGGTTCGGGGGTATCCTGCTCGCGTCGCGGGAGTGGCGCTCGTTCGCGTCAGTCGCTGTCGAGCGATGACAGCCAGGCGCTGTGCAGCTCGGCGTAGCGCCCCCCACGGGCCACGAGGTCTGCGGGGGAGCCGTCCTCCACGATCGCTCCGCCATCGAGGACCAGCACGCGGTCGGCGTCGTTGACGGTCGACAGGCGGTGGGCGATGATGACGGCCGTGCGGTCGTGCAGGAGGGTGCCGAGCGCCTTCTGGACGGCTCGCTCGCTCGGGATATCGAGGGAGCTCGTGGCCTCGTCGAGGATGAGCACCTCCGGATCGGCCACGAAGGCGCGGGCGAAGGAGATGAGCTGGCGCTGCCCGGCCGAGAGCTTCACTCCGCGGTGGCTCAGGTCGGTGTCGTAGCCGTTCGGCATGCGTCGGATGAACGGGTCGGCGCCGATGAGCTTCGCGGCGTCCTCGATCTCCTCGCGGCTCGCGCCCGGCCGCCCGAGCCCGATGTTGGAGGCGACGGTTCCCTGGAACAGGAAGGGGTCCTGCGTGACCGTGATGACGCGTCGTCGAAGCTCGCTGTCCGGGATGTCGCGGAGGTCGACGCCATCGAGGAGCGCTTGCCCCTGCGTCGGGTCCGCGAATCGGGCGATGATGCTCGCCAGCGTGGTCTTCCCCGCCCCGGTCGGGCCGACGATCGCAACGGTCTGCCCGGCGGGGATGTGCAGGTCGACACGCTGCAGCACAAGTGGTCCGTCTCCGTAGGAGAACGCGGTGCCACGGAGGGCGATGTCACCGGGCTCGGTGACACCGCGGTGGTCCGCCGTCCGTCGGGCCGGATCCTGCTTGGCATCTCGGGCGGGTGCCGCGACGCTTGGCTCTTCCTCGAGCACGCCCGAGATCTTCTCCAGGGCCGCGACTGCGGACTGGAAGGTGTTCGCGAACATGCCGACGGCCTCCATCGGCTGGAAGAGCTGCACGAGGTACAGCGCGGCTGCGACGAGGACGCCGACGCCGATGCTGCCCTCGAGCGTGCGGAGGCCATTGACGAGCACCAGTACCGCGAGGCCGATGCTGCTGATGAGCTCGATGCCGGTGAAGAGATTGCCGAACGCCATCGCGGTTCGCCGACCGGTGTCGGTGTAGGCGCCGTTGAGTCCGCCGTACACGTCCGCGTTTCTCGATTCGGCGCGGAAGGCCTGCATGGCGCGGATGCCCGTGATGGTCTCGACGAAGCGCACGATGAGGCGCGCGGAGCGTTCGCTCGACTCGCGGTAGAGGCGTGAGGAGACGACCTGGAACCGTCGGGTGACCAGCACGACCGGCACGAAGACCGCGAACGCCACGAGGGCCGACAACGGGTCGAGGATGAGCAGGGCCGCCGCGATGAATGCCATCCGCGCGACGGCGTTGACCAGGTCGCCGAAGCCGGACTCGAGGAGCTCGGCGACCGCATCGACGTCGTTCGTCTGGCGGCTGATGACTCGCCCGGACGTGTAGCGCTGGTGGAAGTCGAGGCCGAGACGCCCAGTGTGCTCGAAGAGCAGGGTCCGGACTCGCAGGAGCACACGCTGGCTGAGCGCTGCGGCATTCCGGGTGAAGAGGTTGGAGAGCCCGGCGTCGGTGATCGTCGCGAGGACCAGAGCGACGACGATGACCAGGAACGGGGCCGCGTCGCCGTCGAGCAGCGTGGGAAGCCCCGTGTCGATGGCCTGCGAGAGCAGCAGAGGCCCGGCAGCCGACGCCGCCTGGCTGATGAGGACGAGCACCCCCAGCCACACGAGGCGTGCCTTGTGCGGGGCGAGGAGCTGGCCCATGAGCCGAAGCGAGCGCCGTCGGAGCAGTCTGGCAGTGTCGCGGTCGACGCTCGTGAGGTGCTCGACCCGCACCCCGAGGGGTGCAGCAGCGCTGGACTTGGTCACGCGACCACCTCATCGACGTGGTCGCCCTGCCAGAGCAGACCCCGGTACACGGGGTCGGCTGCGAGCAGCTCGCGGTGCTCGCCCAGGGCCGTGATGCGACCGTCGACGAGGACGGCGACCCGGTCGGCGAGGGCGACGGTGGATGACCGGTGCGCGACCACGAGGGTCGTCACGCCGGAGAGAGCCGACCGGAGGGCCTCGGTCGCGAGGGTCTCGGTGCGCACGTCGACGGCCGAGAGCGGGTCGTCCAGGACGAGGACGCGGGGGCGCGCGAGGATGGCGCGGGCGAGCGCAAGGCGCTGCCGTTGGCCTCCCGAGAGGCTGTGCCCCTCTTCCCCGATGAGGGTCTCGAGGCCTTCCGGGAGCTCGAGCGCGAAGCCGGCCTGCGCGACGGTCAGGGCCTCCCGCACCTCGTCGTCGCTCGCGTCCGGTCGGCCGAGGGCGACGTTGTCTCTGACGCTGGCCGAGAAGAGCAGAGGCTGCTCGAAGGCGATGGCCACGTGGCCCCTGAGGTCGTCTCGGCGGAGACGGCGGATGTCGGTGCCGTCGAGCCGCACCTCGCCAGCTGTCGGATCGTGGAGGCGCACGGCGAGCTCGCTCAGCAGGCTCTTGCCGCTCCCGGTCGCGCCCACGAGCGCAAGGGTCTCGCCGGGCACGAGGGTGAGGTCGATGCCTCGCAGCACCTCGTCTCCGTCCGGCGCATCCGGGAAGGCGAAGCGCACATCCCGGAACTCGAGGACCCCAGGCCCGTCCGGAACGGGGAGCGGGTGCTCCGGGTCGGAGACTGCAGTCGCAGTGTCGAGGACCTCGAAGACACGGGTCGTCGACGCCGCCGCGTCGAGGGTGTCGGCGAAGAGGAAACCGAGGGAGCGGACCGGCCAGGCGAGCATGAGCGCCGTGAAGAGGAACGCGGAGAGCGCGCCGATCGTGAGCCTGCCGTCGGCGACGGCGATCACACCGAGGGCGAGCGAGGTGGCGACGGCGAGCTGGGGGAGCAGGATGAGCCACGAGCGCATGTCGGCCTGGCGGCGGGCCTTCTCGAGCTCGGTCTCACGCAGCGCCTGCGCCTCCTCGCGGAACGACTCGAGGAACTCTCCGCCACGGCCGAAGGCCTTGATGACCCGGATCCCCTTCGCCGCCTCGCCGACCGTCGTCGCGAGCGCCCCGGCCTGGTCCTGGCTGCGCCGGGAGAGGCGTCCGTAGACGCGCTGGAAGCGAAGGGTGATGAGGGCAGTTGGGATGCTGAACACCGCGTAGAGGCAGCCGAGCACCGGATCGAGCCAGAGGAGCACGCCGATGCCGGCGACGACCGTGAGCAGGTTGACGCTCAGCATGATGAGGCCGAACGCGAGCCACCGGCGTATCCGGTTGAGGTCGACGGACGATCTCGACAGGAGCTGGCCTGCCTCCCACTCGTCGTGGAAGGCCGCCGGCAGATCCTGCAGCCGGGCGAAGAGCTGATCCCGCACGCGTCGTTCGACGCCGACCATGGGCGTGAGCACGAAGATTCGGCGCAGGTACCAGAGGAGCGCCTCGAAGCAGCCGACGGCGAGGAGCGCGAGCGAGCCCCAGATGACGGCCGCCCGCTCGCCGGAGGAGACGGGGCCATCGACGATGAGGCGGATGATCTGCGGTCCGACGAGGCTCAGCCCGGCTGCGGTCAGGGCCGAGGCGAAGCCGGCGAAGAGGCTCCATCTGACCGGCCGCACGTACTCCCAGAGTCGCAGCAGTTCTCGAAGTCCGGGCTCAGCGCGCATCCGATACAGGCTAGTCGCCTCTGTCGGTGCAGCGGCGCGTCGGGGGAGGGCGCTTACTTCCCAGGAGACGGGGAACCTCTCGAGAAACGGAGAACTCCCCGCGGGCCGGTGCCGAGAGACTCTCGGTGCCGGCCCGCGGGGAGTATTCCTGCGGGGAGCGCGCCTAGACGCGGTCTCCGTCGCCCTGCTTGCGCAGATCGATCTGGCGCTGCGCCTCCGCCTGATCGTGCTTCGTCTTCTGCCGAGCTTCCTCTTCGAGCTCCAGCACGTCGGACTGCTGCACGAGGATCAGCTCCGTGTCGGTCACATTGCCCGCATTGGTGACGGGCTCTGGGGCGGCGCCCGCGATGACCTTCGGGTTCTGCGAGATGCGCTTCTGCACCACGGTCGCGAGCCAGGACAGCAGCACGCAGGTGGCGATGTAGACGGCGCCGATGACGATCGTGACGGGAATGTACGGGCGACCGTAATCCGCCTGGCCGCCGATGAGCTTCGCCATGTAGAGCAGCTCGTTGTACGTGATGATCGAGCCGAGAGCCGTGTCCTTCAGGGTCACGACCAGCTGCGCGATGATGACGGGCAGCATCGCGCGGATCGCCTGCGGGAGCAGGATGATCTGCATGACGCCGCTCTTGCGGAGGCCGATGGCGTATCCGGCTTCAGCCTGACCGCTCGGGAGCGACTGCACGCCGCTTCGGATGACCTCGGAGAGCACCGAGCCGTTGTAGGCGATGAGCGCGATGACGACGGCCCAGAACGGCTCCATCTTGATGCCGATGGCCGGCAGGCCGTAGTACATGAGCATCATGAGGATGAGGACGGGGATCGCACGGAGACCCTCGACCACGACCGTGAACGGGATGCGGACCCACGCGTGGTCCGACAGGCGGCCGATGGCGAGGACGAATCCGAGCGCCAAGGCACCAACGGCTGCGACCAGGAAGGCGCTGAGCGTGGCCCAGAGCGCCTCCGCGATCTGCGTCCAGATAGCCGCGTAGCCGAAGATCTGCCACTTGTCGGCGCTCAGGTTGCCCGTTGCGCTGAGGCGATAGACGAGGAAGGCGACGAGGGCGACGATGACGACGACCGTCGCGATCCCGAGCAGCTTGTTGCGAGCGAGCGCGCGGGGGCCTGGGACATCGTAGAGAACAGAGGTCTGGCTCATCGGGCAACCTTCCAGTGGCGTTCGAGCGCGTTCTGCACCCACGAGAGCAGCAGCACGAGGACGATGAAGACGATGGCGACCCAGATGAGCACCTCCATCGCGTTCTCACCTCGCTCGCTCATGTTGGCGCGGATGATGCCCAGGTTGACGGCGGAGAACCCAGCAGCGACGGTGGTGTTCTTCAGCAGTGCGATGAGGACGCTCATCATGGGCGGGACCACGGCGCGTGCTGCCTGGGGGAGCACGATGAGGGTCATGACCTGCCCGAAGGGGAGGCCGATGGCTCGCGCGGCCTCTGCCTGGCCGACAGGGACGGTGTTGATGCCGCTTCGGAGCACCTCGGCGACATACGTGGCGGTGTAGACGCCCAGCGCGAGAACGCCGAGCAGCAGGTAGTCGGTGCGGCCCATGGGGAAGAGGACGGGCACCGCGAAGACGAAGATGAAGAACACGAGGGTGAGCGGGGTGTTGCGCACGAGGTTGACGTAGGCGGCGCCGACCGCCCGCGCGATCGGGACCGGCGAGACTCGCATGGCACCCACGATGAAGCCGAGGACGAGCGCGAGGAGCGCGCCCCCGAAGAAGAGGATGAGCGTCCCGAGAAGGGCCTCACTCCACAGGTCGAGGTGGTTCGTGAAGATATCGAACACGCTCGCCTTCCTTTCTGAGACAGGGCGCAAGGCGCCCTAGGTGCGAACGAGCGGCGGCGAGAGTGTGTCTCGCCGCCGCTCGCCTGTGGGATTAGTAGCGGTCGACCGCTGGCTGCGTGACCGTGGTTCCGGACGATCCGAGGTTGTAGTCGAAGATCGCCTGCCACACGTCGCCGCCCTCTTCGAGGGTGGTGTTGATGTGGTCGCGGAGGGCGTCATCGCCCTTGGCGAGTCCGATGCCGTAGAGCTCCTCGCTGAAGGGCTCGCCGACGACCTTGAGGTTGTCGGGGTCCTGGGCGGCGTAGCCGATCAGAATGGCCTCGTCAGTGGTGACCGCATCGACCTGGCCGTTGATCAGCTGGTCGACGCACTGCGAGTACGTGTCGAACTCGGTGGTCGTGACCTCCGGGTAGTTGTCCTTGATGTTCTGGATCGGGGTCGAACCCGTCGCAGAGCAGACCGTGACACCGGCGACGAGCGAGTCGACTCCGGTGATGTCGGAGTCCGCGCCGACGAGCAGGCCCTGGCCGGTCTCGAAGTACGGGCCGGCGAAGTCGATCTGGTCCTTGCGCTTGTCGGTGATCGAGTACGTGCCGACGTAGTAGTCGATGTCGCCGTTGGAGATCGCCTGCTCGCGGTTGGCGGAGGCGATCGGCTTGAACTCGATGTTCTCTTCGGTGACACCGAGCGATGCGGCGATCCAGCGTGCGACGTCGACGTCGAAGCCGGTGCGCTCACCGGTGACGGCGTCGAGGTAGCCGAGGTTCGGCTGGTCTTCCTTGACACCGACGACGACCTTGTCGCCGCGTGCCTTGATGGCGTCGAACGTGGGCGATCCCTCGATCGTGACGTCCGTCGCGACCTCGAAGACGGGTGCTTCACCGGTCGTGGTGCCTTCGCCGCCGCCTGCAGCGGGCGGAGCGCCCTCGGCGCAGCCGGTCAGTACGAGCGAGGCCAGGATGCCTGCGCCGAGAATGGCGCTGAGCTTGGTCTTTCGCATTTCTTCTCCTTCTGTTGGAAGTCTGTTGCGTCTTGCGTGAGCGTCGATGCGGGGTCTGCGCCGACGATCAGTGGGTGATGAGCTTGGAGAGGAAGTCCTTGGCGCGGTCGGTCTTCGGATGCGTGAAGAAGTCCTCCGGCGACTGGTCTTCCAGGATCTGGCCGTCGGCCATGAAGACGACCCGGTCGGCCGCCTTGCGGGCGAAGCCCATCTCGTGGGTCACGACGATCATCGTCATGCCCTCCTTGGCGAGATCGACCATGACGTCCAGGACCTCGTTGATCATCTCGGGGTCGAGCGCGCTCGTGGGCTCGTCGAAGAGCATGACCTTCGGCTTCATCGCGAGGGCGCGCGCGATGGCGACGCGCTGCTGCTGCCCACCGGACAGCTGCGCGGGGAACTTCGCGGCCTGGTGACCGATGCCGACTCGATCGAGAAGCGCCTTTGCCTCTTTCTCTGCGTCAGCCCTCGAGAGCTTGCGGACCTTGATGGGACCGAGAGCGACGTTCTCGAGGATGGTCTTGTGGGCGAAGAGGTTGAAGGACTGGAAGACCATCCCGACGTCGGCCCGCAGCGCGGCAAGTGCCTTCCCTTCCTTGGGAAGCACCTTCCCGTCGATGCGGATCTCTCCCGAGGTGATCGTCTCGAGTCGATTGATGGTGCGGCAGAGGGTCGACTTGCCGGAACCGGACGGCCCGATGACGACGACGACCTGACCGCGCTCGACGCTGAGGTTGATGTCCTTCAGGGCGTGGAATTCACCGTAGTGCTTCTCGACGTGGTCTACGACGACGAGGTGCTCGCTCTGATTTTGCATGGTGCGATTCCACCACAGCGTCAGACTCCGTCGTCGCCTATTTCTCGCTTTCGAAACGAGATGGTTACCTGATCGGTGCTTCCCTGCCAGGATTTCGGTGCTCATGGGTACACCGCGAGCCTGGAAGATCGCCGGATTCTCGCGGATTTCTGGCGTCGCGCGAGAGGAACGCAGATTCCCGCCGAGTCGTCGAGGCGGCCTCTCTCACGGGGTGAGAAAGCGCGTTTCCACATGCTGGAGCCGTTGCGCACGCGGTTCGCTAAACTCGACACTTGTGTCTGACGCCTCATCGAACCCCATCACGCAGGAAGCCGTCGGCTCCGCGGTCGAAGCGGCGCTCGCCGCCATCGACGCGGCGCCCGACCTGACAGCACTCAAGCGCGTGCGCGCCGAGCATCTGGCGGAGGGCTCTGCGATCGCATCGCTGAACGCCGCCATGCGGGCCGTGCCGAAGGAGAGCAAGAAGGAAGCGGGCCAGCTCATCGGGCAGGCCCGCACCCGCGTCAACGCCGCGTTCGCCGAGCGCGAGAGCGAGCTGGCAGCTGCGGAGGCCTCCGAGCGTCTCGCTGCAGAAGCCGTCGACGTCACCGTCGCACGGCCGGCACGCGCGACCGGAGCGAGGCATCCGCTCACCGTGCTGCAGGACCGCGTGAGCGACATCTTCGTCGGCATGGGGTGGGAGATCGCGGAAGGCCCGGAGCTCGAGAGCGAGTGGTTCAACTTCGACTCGCTCAACTTCGACGCGGACCATCCCGCCCGCGCCATGCAGGACACGTTCTTCGTTGAGCCGGCAGACCGCCACCTCGTTCTGCGCACGCACACGTCTCCCGTGCAGATGCGCTCGCTCGTCGAGCGCGGCGTCCCCCTCTACGTGCTGGCCCCTGGCCGCACGTACCGCACCGACGAGCTGGACGCGACGCACACGCCCGTCTTCACGCAGTTCGAGGGCATCGCGATCGACAAGGGGCTCACGATGGCGCACCTCCGCGGCACACTGGAGCACTTCGCGACCTCGATGTTCGGCGACGAGGCTCGCATCCGCCTGCGCAACAACTACTTCCCCTTCACGGAGCCGAGCGCCGAGATGGACATCTGGCATCCCGGCGCGAAGGGCGGCCCGCGGTGGATCGAGTGGGGCGGCTGCGGCATGGTGCACCCCAACGTGCTGCTCGCCGCCGGCGTCGACCCTGAGGAGTATCAGGGCTTCGCCTTCGGCATGGGCGTCGAGCGCACCCTCATGTTCCGCAACGCGCTGACCGACATGCGCGACATGGTCGAGGGCGACGTCCGCTTCAGCACCCAGTTCGGAATGGTGATCTAGCCGTGCGTGCTCCCTCTGCTCCTCTCAACGAAAGTCACATCTGATGCGCGCTCCACTCTCCTGGCTCCGTGAGTACGCGGAGATCCCGGCCTCGGCCTCTCCCGCGTCGGTGCTCGACGCCTTCGTGCGGGTCGGGCTCGAAGACGAAGCCGTGCACGGCACCCAGCTGCAGGGTCCGATCGTGGTCGGCGAGGTGCTCTCGGCCGAGCCGGAGCCGCAGTCGAACGGCAAGACCATCAACTGGTGCCAGGTGCGCGTCGCGCCAGAAGGACAGCTCGCCGCAGACGGCGGCGCGGACGTGCGTGGCATCGTCTGCGGCGCACACAACTTCGGTGTCGGCGATTCGGTCGTCGTCACGCTTCCCGGAGCGGTCCTTCCCGGAGACTTCGCGATCGCGGCGCGGAAGACCTACGGGCACGTCTCCGACGGCATGATCGCCTCCCAGTCGGAACTCGGGATGGGCGATGACCACGACGGCATCATCGTGCTCTCGCGGCTCGGCGTGAGTGCGGCCCCCGGCACCGACGCCATCGAGCTGCTCGGCCTCACCGAGCAGGCGGTCGAGGTCAATGTCACCCCCGATCGCGGGTACGCGATGTCCATCCGCGGCCTCGTCCGCGAGTACTCGAACGCGACGGGCGTGGCCTTCACCGACCCCGCGCTCCGGCCCCAGCTCGAGGCTCTCCTCGGCGAGGGCATCGCCGCGGATGCTCAGGACGTCCGCGTCAAGGTCACGATCGACGACGACGCGTCCGTGCGGGACCAGCCCATGGCACCGGTCTTCATCGGCCTCGTGGTCGAGGGCATCGACGCGACGGCGGCGACCCCGACGTGGATGTCCCAGCGGCTCCGGCTCGCGGGGATCCGCCCGCTCGGCATCGCGATCGACATCACGAACTACGTCATGCTCGAGCTCGGTCAGCCGATCCACGGCTACGACCTCGACAAGCTGCGCGGCGCCATCCACGTGCGCCGTGCGCGCGAGGGCGAGCAGCTCACGACCCTCGACGGCAGGGAGCGCACGCTCAGCGCCGAGGACATCCTCATCACCGACGACCGCGGCCCGATCGGGCTCGCTGGCGTCATGGGTGGAGCGGAGACCGAGCTCAGCGGCGAGACGAAGAACGTCTACATCGAGGCGGCGTCGTTCTCGCCGATCTCGATCGCGCGCACCGCGCGCCGGCACAAGCTGCCGAGCGAGGCCTCGCGTCGCTTCGAGCGCCGTGTCGACCCTCGCGTCGCTCAGCCGGCAGCCGCTCGTGTCGCGGAGCTGCTCATCGAGCATGCAGGCGGTCGCGTGGTGCGTGCCGGCAGCGTGCACGAGCAGATCCCGGCCCCGGAGTCGCTGACGCTGCCCGTCGATGCCGCCTCGAAGATCATGGGCGTCGACTACACGCTCGACGAGACGATCGGCGCGCTGCGTGCCGTCGGCTGCGAGGTCTGGGAGGAGGCCGACGGGCTCCTCGGCGTGACGGTGCCGAGCTGGCGCGGGGATCTCACCGAGCCGGTCACCCTCGTCGAGGAGATCGGGCGCCTGTGCGACTTCGAGCGCATCCCGTCGCGGCTTCCCGTCGCGCCTCCGGGTCGGGGGCTCACCCGCGAGCAGCGCCTTCGCCGCGCGGCTGCCGACGTGCTGGCCGCGTCCGGGGCTGTCGAGGTGCAGAGCTACCCGTTCGTCGCGGAGACGGACACGGTCACGTTCGGTCGGGCGGATGCGGGCGAGGTGGCTGCTGTGAAGCTCGCCAACCCACTGGACCCGCGCGCCGCGTGGCTCCGCACGAGTCTGCTGCCAGGTCTGCTCACGATCGCGCACCGCAACGTCTCGCGTGGTCTCACCGACCTCGCGATCTTCGAGACGGGCACGGTCTTCAAGCCAGAGTCCGGCGTGGTCTACGGCGTGGACGAGGTTCCCGCGGTCGCAGTGCGGCCGACGGCTGAGCGCATCGCGGAGCTGGAGGCTGGGCTCCCGCCGCAGCCGCGGCACGCCGCCGGCATCGTGCTCGGTCACCGCGAGCCGAAGCGCCCGGGGCACGGGCCGACTGCGGCGTCGTGGGAGGACGCGCTCGAGCTCGTCGCCCAGCTCGGCTTGGCGACCGGTGCGGAGATCCAGGTGCGACAGGGTGCCCACAGGGCCTTCCACCCTGGCCGGTGCGCTGAACTGTACCTGAGCCACGGGGCTGCCGAGGTAGTTGTCGGCTACGCCGGCGAGGTGCACCCGGACATCGCCGAGGCTGCCGACCTGCCTCGCGTGGTCGCTGCGTTCGAGGTCGACCTCGACGCGGTCATCGAGCTCGCTCGGAGAGAGGTGCTTCCAGCGCCCATCTCGACCTTCCCCGCAGCTACGCAGGACCTGAGCCTCGTCGTGGCCGAGGCGGTCCCGGCCGCTGAGGTCTCTGCCGCCGTCACCGAGGGTGCTGGTGCGCTGCTCGAGCAGCTGACGATCGTCGACGACTACCGGGGGACCGGGCTCGAGGACGGGCAGAAGAGCCTGACGTTCGCGCTCCGGTTCCGGGCGACGGACCGCACGCTGACGGCCTCCGAGGCGAGCGAGGCCAAGGAAGCCGGCGCGGCGTTGGCGTCCGAGCGCTTTGGCGCCACCATGCGCGCCTGAGCTCACCCTGACGCGAATCGCCCGGCCCCATTGGGGCCGGGCGATTCTGTGTCCTGCGGCTCGGCTGCACCGCGGCTGCGGTCCGATCCCCGACCGGGGTCAGTCCTCGCGGGAGACCGAAGCCTCCTTGAGGCTCGCCTCGAGGGCGACCCACGCGAGCATGGCGCACTTGACCCGCATCACGAACTTGGAGACGCCCTGGAAGGCGACGGCGTCCTCGAGCAGATCCTCGTCGGGCTCGGAGCCGTCGCGAGTCCGGAGCATCAGACGGAATGCGGCGATGAGCTCGTCGATCTGCGCCGTCGACTTCCCGACGGCGAGCTCGCTGAGCACGGACGCGGAGGCCATCGAGATGCTGCAGCCATCGCCCTGCCACGCGAGCTCGGAGAGCCCTGTTCCATCAGCATCCAGTTTGACCCGGACCGTGATCTCGTCGCCGCAGCTCGGGTTGCGCTCGAAGTGCTCGGCGTCGGCGTCTGGCAGCGGACCATCGCCCGTTCGCTTCTTGGAATGCTCGAGGATGAGCTGCTGGTAGAGGCCGTCGAGGGCGCTCATGCGTCGACCCCGAACCAGGCGCGGACCTGGCCGACCGCGAAGAGCAGGCGGTCGACGTCCTCTCGCGTCGTGTACAGGTAGCTGCTCGCGCGGGTCGACGCGGTGAGCCCGAGTCGGCGGTGCAGCGGCTGCGCGCAGTGGTGCCCGCCGCGGACCGCGATGCCCTTCGAGTCGAGGAACTGGGTCACGTCGTGCGAATGGACCCCCTCCACCTCGAAGCTCACGAGCCCGGCGCGCGGGGTGCCCACCTCGTCCCCGATCGTGCGGATCCCGGGGATGCCTGCGAGGCCCGCGAGGAGGAGCTGGCCCATCTCGGCCTCGTGGGCGGCCACCGCCTCCATGCCGACCCCTTCGAGGTAGCGGACGGCTTCGGCGAGGGCGACGACCTGCGAGACGGGTTGCGTGCCGGCTTCGAAGCGCGTCGGGGGCGCCATGAAGTCGCTGGCCTCCATCGTGACCGTGGTGATCATCGATCCGCCCGTGCGCGCAGGCGGCAGGGCATCCAGCATCTCGGCGCGGCCGTACAGCACTCCGACGCCGTTGGGGCCGAGCATCTTGTGGCCAGAGAACGCCGCGAAGTCGACGCCGAGCGCCGGGAAGCTGACCGGCAGGTGCGGCACCGACTGGCAGGCGTCGAGGACCACGATGGCGCCGGCCTCGTGCGCGAGCTCGGTGAGGCGCTTCGCGTCGGCGATGAGCCCGGTCACATTGGAGACGTGCGCGAAGGCGAAGACCTTGGTTCGCTTCGAGATGAGAGCTGCGGCATCGTCGACGCTCCACGTGCCCCGGTCGTTCACCGGGACGTAGACGAGCGTCGCTCCCGTGTCCAGGGCGAGCTGCTGCCATGGCACGAGGTTGGCGTGGTGCTCTGCCTCCGTGATGAGGATCTCGTCGCCCTCGCCGATCGCGAGCCGCTCTGCTCGGGGGCCGCCTCTGCCCGCGCTGGCGATGCGGATGCCGCCCGTCACGAGGTTGATCGCGTCGGTGGCGTTGAGGGTCCAGGAGATCTGCTCGGGTGCCGCGCCGACGAAGCCCGCGACGGTCTCACGGGCGTCCTCGAACGCGACGGTCGAGAGCGCGGCGAGCGTGTGCGCTCCACGGTGCACGGCGGCGTTCTCGGTCTCGAGGAAGCGGCGCTCAGCGTCGAGGACCTGAGTCGGCCGCTGCGAGGTCGCACCGGAGTCGAGGTAGACGAGGGGGGTGCCGTTCACCTCTTGATCCAGGATCGGGAAATCCTGTCGGAGCTCGAGCACCCTGGCGTCGCTCAGGGCGTGGACGCCCTCGGGTGCTGCGCTGCTCTGGAGTGATGAAGCTGCGTCTTCGGTGTTCAGTGTCACATCGTCCTCTCGTTGGCCTCGCACCGCAGACGCTCGAGTGTCGACGGTCTCAGCCTGTCAAGCCTACGAGTGCAACGAGCTCGCTGCCCGCCGCATTCCCGTCTGCGTCGCTCGAGGGCTGGTCTGCCCGCGCCGGCCGGACTCGCGCGGGGGTGGCACGGCCTAGGATGAACGGCATGGCTTTCTCCGTTGCAGTAGCTGGGGCGAGCGGGTACGCGGGTGGGGAACTCCTGCGCATTCTCGCCTCGCACCCCGAACTCGAGGTCCGCACCGTCACCGCGCACGCGAATGCGGGTGAGCGGCTGCTGCGCGTGCACCCTCACCTTGCGAGCTACGCGGACCTGGTCCTCGAGCCCACGACCGCCGACGTGCTGTCCGGCCACGACGTCGTGTTCCTGGCGCTGCCGCACGGCGCGTCCGGTGCGATCTCCGCCGAGCTCGGCGACGACACGCTGGTCATCGACTGCGGCGCCGACCACCGTCTGGAGCGCGAGGAAGACTGGGCCGAGTACTACGGTGGCGACTTCTTCGGCACATGGGCGTACGGGCTCCCGGAACTCGAGCTCACTGGTGCGCCCGACAAGCAGCGCTCGAACCTCCGAGGCGCTTCGCGGGTCGCCGTTCCCGGCTGCAATGTCACGGCGATCACGCTCGCACTCGCACCCGCCATGCACCGCGGGCTCGTGCATCCCCTCGACCTGACGGCGGTTCTCGCCGTCGGCCCGTCCGGTGCCGGCAAGAAGGCGGCCGTCTCGCTGCTCGGCTCCGAGCTCATCGGCTCGGCGAACCCCTACGCAGTGACCGGGGAGCACCGGCACAACCCCGAGGTACGTCAGAACCTCCGCCGCGCAGCCGGCGCCGAGGTCAGCCTCGCGTTCACACCCGTGCTGGTACCGATGGCACGCGGCATCCTGGCGACCACGACGGCGCGCCTCGAAGCGGGCGTCGACGCGGCGCAGCTCCGCGCCGCCTACGAGGAGTCCTACGGGGCTGAGCGGTTCGTGCAGCTCCTGCCCGACGGCGAATGGCCGCGCACGGGCGACGTGACCGGCTCCAACCGGGCCTCGATCGGCATCGGCATCGACGAGCGCGCAGGCCGCTTCGTGGCGGTCGCGGCGATCGACAACCTCGGCAAGGGCACCGCGGGCGCCGCGGTGCAGTCAGCGAACATCGCCCTGGGTCTCGAAGAGGCCCTCGGTCTTCCCTTGGACGGAGTGGCACCGTGAGTGTGACCGCAGCAGCAGGTTTCCGCGCGGCAGGAGCCGCGGCAGGCATCAAGTCAGAAGGGCGTCGAGACGTCGCCCTCGTCGTCAACGACGGGCCGAGCGCGGCCTGCGCCGCGGTCTTCACGAGCAACCGCTGCAAGGCGAACCCGATTCTCTGGTCCCAGGAGGCCATCAGGGGCGGCTCGATCTCGGCCATCGTCCTGAATTCGGGCGGCGCGAACTGCTACACGGGGTCCTTCGGGTTCCAGACCACGCACCAGACGGCCGAGGCCGTCGCCGCGAAGCTCGGCATCGGCGCGGGAGACGTGCTCGTCTGCTCGACCGGCCTCATCGGGGTGGGCGACCAGAGCTTCCGCGACGGCGTGCTGCGCGGGGTCGAGCTCACGGCCGATTCGCTGGCAGCGACGGTCGAGGCGGGGGATGAGGCCTCGCTGGCCATCATGACCACCGACTCGAAGCCGAAGCGCTCGGTCCGCGACGGCGACGGGTACGTCATCGGCGCGATGGCCAAGGGGGCAGGCATGCTCGCTCCAGGACTCGCGACGATGCTCGTCGTCATCACGACCGACGCCGACCTCGAGTCCGGGGCGCTGGACCGGGCACTCCGCGCCGCGACCCGGGTCACCTTCGACCGCGTCGACTCCGACGGCTGCATGTCCACCAACGACCAGGTGACGCTCATGGCCTCTGGGGCGAGCGGCGTCACCCCGGACGAGGCGGCCTTCACGACAGTGCTCACCGAGGTCTGCGCTGACCTCGCCCGTCAGCTGCAGCAGGACGCGGAAGGCGCCAGCCACGACGTGACGATCACGACGATCGGGGCCGCGACGGAGCAGGATGCGCTCGACGCGTCCCGAGCGGTCGCCCGCTCGAATCTCTTCAAGGCCGCCATCTTCGGCAACGACCCGAACTGGGGACGCGTCCTGGCCGCCGTCGGCACGACCGACGCCGAGTTCGACCCCCAGGCGCTCGATGTCACGATCAACGGGGTCATGGTCTGCCGGGCGGGGACGCCCCACGAGTCCGCGGACCTGGTCGACCTGACGCCTCGGGACACGAGCGTGCTCATCGATCTGCACGCCGGCGTGAGCGAAGCGACCATCCTGACCAACGATCTGACGCACGACTACGTGCATGAGAACAGCGCCTACTCGTCCTGACGAGCGAGCGACTCCCGCGAGGCGGGGCAGCCGCCGAGCGTCTGCCCGACCAGCCCGACGGTTTCTGACCGGCCCGAAAGGGGCAGCATGACCACTTCTGACCTGTACGAGAAGGCGACCTCCAAGGTCGAGACCCTCATCGAGGCCCTTCCCTGGATGCAGGAGTTCGCCGGGCGGGTTCTCGTCATCAAGTTCGGCGGCAACGCCATGGTCGACGCCGAGCTCTTCGAGGCGTTCGCGTCGGATATCGCCTTCCTCCGCTACGCCGGCATCAAGCCGGTCATCGTGCACGGCGGCGGACCTCACATCTCGCGGATGCTCGGCAAGCTGCGCATCGAGAGCGAGTTCAGGGGCGGCTACCGCGTCACGAGCGAGGAGGCCATGGATATCGTCCGCATGGTGCTCGGCGGGCAGGTCGCCAGGGAGCTCGTAGCCGCGATCAACGAGCGGGCCCCGATCGCCGTCGCGACGAGCGGCGAAGACGCCGGCCTCTTCCAGGCGCGGCGGAAGAAGCTCCTCATCGACGGCGAGACCGTCGACCTCGGCTTCGTGGGCGAGATCGAGACGGTCGACCCCACGGTCGTGAAGGCGGATATCGCGGCCGGTCGCATCCCCGTCATCTCCTCGATCGCGAGCGACATCGACTCGCCCCGCAAGGCGCTCAACATCAACGCAGACCGGGCCGCCTCCGCCCTCGCGCAGGCGCTCGGCGCGGCGAAGCTCATCATGCTGACCGACGTCGCGGGACTCTACGGCGACTGGCCCGACCTCGACTCGCTCATCTCGGAGATCAAGCTCGACGAGCTGCGCGCCCTGCTGCCGACGCTCTCTGCTGGCATGATCCCGAAGGTGCAGGCCTGCATCGAGGCGGTCGAGGGTGGCGTCGACCAGGCCGCCATCATCGATGGCCGTGTCCCGCATTCGATGCTGTTGGAGATCTTCACCACCGAGGGCTTCGGCACCAAGGTCTCCGCGTGAGGCACGTGCACCTGCCCGCTCAGCGCCCGATGATTCGACTTCGCCGCTCCACCCACCGAAAGGCCAAACCGTGATTCGCCACTTCCTCCGCGACGACGACCTGACCCCCGCCGAGCAGCGCGAGGTGCTCGAGCTCGCTGCAGTGCTCAAGCGCGACCGCTTCTCAGCACGTCCGCTCGAGGGCCCGCGCAGCGTGGCAGTGATCTTCGACAAGACCTCGACGCGCACGCGTGTCTCGTTCCACGTCGGCATCTCCGAGCTCGGTGGCTCGCCGCTCATCATCTCGACCGCCTCCAGCCAGCTCGGCGGCAAGGAGACGGCGTCCGACACCGCCCGAGTCCTCGAGCGCCAGGTCGCAGCCATCGTCTGGCGGACCTATGCGCAGAGCGGCCTGGAGGAGATGGCCAACGGAGCGCTCGTGCCGGTCGTGAACGCGCTGAGCGACGACTTCCACCCGTGCCAGCTGCTCGCCGACCTGCTCACCGTCAACGAGCACCTCGGCGACCCAGCCGGCCGCACGCTGGTGTTCCTCGGCGACGGCGAGAGCAACATGGGGCATTCCTACCTGCTCGCCTGCGCCACGGCGGGCATGCACGTTCGCATCGCCGCCCCCGTCGGCTTCCAGCCGCGCCCCGACGTCGTCGCCGATGCCGAGCGCATCGCCTCCGAGACGGGTGGCTCCGTGGTGGTCGGCGACGACATCGACACGCTGGTCGCGGGGGCAGACGTCGTCGTGACCGACACCTGGGTCTCGATGGGCCGCGAGGACGAGAAGCAGTCCCGCATCGACGCGCTCAGCGCCTACCGAGTCACCGAGGCCACGATGGCGAACGCCGCCACTGGCGCGATCTTCCTGCACTGCCTGCCGGCAGACCGCGGGTACGAGGTCGACGGAGCCGTCATCGACGGCCCGCAGTCGGTCATCTGGGATGAGGCGGAGAACCGCCTCCACGCCCAGAAGGCGCTGCTCGTCTGGCTTCTCGCCAAGGCCGCGGCCTGACCCGCGCATCCACCCCACATAGACTGAACACACGACTCAAACGCTAGGAGCATTGATGACGGAACGCGTCGTTCTCGCATACTCCGGAGGTCTCGATACCTCCGTCGGCATCGGATGGCTGAAGGATGCCACCGGCAAGGACGTGGTCGCTCTCGCGATCGACGTCGGCCAGGCCGGTGAGGACATGGAGCAGGTGCGACAGCGAGCGCTCGACTGCGGCGCTGTCGAATCGGTTGTCGTCGACGCGCGCGAGGAGTTCGCGAGCGACTACATCGTCCCGGCGCTCAAGGCGAACGCCCTCTACCAGAAGCGCTACCCGCTCGTCTCCGCGCTGTCCCGCCCGCTCATCGCGAAGCACCTCGCGAAGACCGCTCGCGAGCTCGGCGCAGACTCGATCGCGCACGGCTGCACCGGCAAGGGCAACGACCAGGTCCGCTTCGAAGCGGCGGTCGCGGCTGTCGCACCGGAGCTCACCTCGATCGCACCCGTGCGCGACCTCGCGCTCACTCGCGACAAGGCCATCGTGTACGCGCAGGAGCACAACCTGCCCATCGAGCAGTCGAAGAAGAGCCCGTACTCGATCGACCAGAACGTCTGGGGTCGCGCCGTCGAGACCGGGTTCCTCGAGGACCCGTGGAACCCGCCGATCGAAGACCTCTACACGTACACGCAGGATCCTGACCTGACGCGTGAGCCCACCGAGGTCACGGTGACGTTCGAGCAGGGCGTCCCGGTGAAGATCAACGGGGAATCGCTGACGCCCATCCAGGTCGTCGAGCTCATGAACAAGCTCGCTGGCGACCAGGGCGTCGGCCGCATCGACGTCGTCGAGGACCGCCTCGTCGGCATCAAGAGCCGTGAGATCTACGAGTCCCCGGCCGGGCTGGCCCTCATCGAGGCGCACGAGCACCTCGAGGACCTGACGATCGAGCGCGACGTCGCCCGTTTCAAGCGCGGGATCGAGGCCGAGTGGTCGAACCTGGTCTACGACGGGCTCTGGTTCTCCGGTCTCAAGCGGTCGCTGGACGCGTTCATCAACCACACGCAGGAGCACGTCTCCGGCGAGGTGCGCATGACGCTGCACGGCGGTCGCGCGGTCGTCACCGGCCGCCGTTCGGATGAGTCGCTCTACGACTACAGCCTCGCGACCTACGACACCGGCGACACGTTCGACCAGTCGCACGCCAAGGGATTCATCGAGCTGTGGAGCCTTCCGTCGAAGATCTCGGCTCGCCGCGACAAGCCGGAACTCTGAGCATGGCTGCATCCGAGGGCGCCTCGAAGTCCGGGGGAGTGACCACGCCGGGAGCTCTCTGGGGCGGTCGCTTCAGCGACGGGCCGTCCCCGGAGCTCGCGCGGCTGTCCAAGTCGACGCACTTCGACTGGCAGCTCGCGAAGTACGACATCGCTGGCTCGCGAGCGCACGCTGGTGCGCTCGCGGCGGCGGGATACCTCGATGACGCCGAGCTCTCGGGCATGCTGGACGCGCTGACCGAGCTCGAACGTCGCGTCGTGTCCGCCGAGTTCGTGGCGGCCGACGACGACGAGGATGTGCACGGTGCCCTGGAGCGCGGCCTGATCGAGATCGCGGGTCCGGAGCTGGGCGGCAAGCTGCGAGCTGGTCGCAGTCGCAACGACCAGATCGCGACGTTCGTGCGCATGTACCTTCGCGATCACAGCGCGATCATCGCGGAGCAGGTCGAGACGCTCGTCGAGGTCCTCGCCCAGCAGGCGGAGCAGAACATCCAGGTCATCATGCCGGGGCGCACGCACCTGCAGCATGCGCAGCCGGTGCTGCTCTCGCACCACCTGCTCGCTCACGCATGGCCGCTCCTTCGAGACCTGGACCGCCTGCGCGACTTCGATCGCCGGCTGGACGAGTCGCCCTACGGTGGAGGGGCCCTCGCGGGCTCCACCCTCGGTCTCGATGCGGTCCGCGTCGCCCGCGAGCTGGGCTTCGCGTCCTCATCCCCGAACTCGATCGACGCGACGGCGAGTCGTGACCTGGTCGCGGAGTTCGCGTTCATCGCGGCGCAGATCGGCATCGACCTGTCGCGCTTCTCGGAGGAGATCATCCTCTGGAACACGAAGGAGTTCGGCTTCGTCACGTTGCACGACGCGTACTCGACCGGGTCCAGCATCATGCCGCAGAAGAAGAACCCCGACATCGCGGAGCTCGCGCGTGGCAAGGCGGGTCGCCTCATCGGCAACCTGGCTGGCCTCCTCGCGACGCTCAAGGCACTCCCGCTTGCGTACAACCGGGACCTGCAGGAGGACAAGGAGCCGATCTTCGACTCCGTCGAGACGCTCGAGCTGGTGCTCCCCGCCTTCACTGGCATGGTCGCGACGCTCACCTTCCACGGTGAGCGCATGCGCGAACTCGCACCGCAGGGCTTCTCGCTCGCGACGGATGTCGCCGAGTGGCTGGTGAAGCGGCAGGTCCCCTTCCGCATCGCGCACGAGGTGTCCGGCTCCATGGTGCAGGCAGCGGAGTCCAAGGGCGTCGACCTCGATGGCTTGACCGACGAGGAGATCTCGGCCGTGTCCGAGCACCTGTCGCCGGAGGTGCGCGAGGTGCTCTCGGTCGACGGGTCCGTGGCAACTCGCGATGGCAGGGGCGGTACGGCACCTGTCCGCGTCGCTGAGCAGATCGTCGAGCTCCGCGAGCGGCTGGCAAAGCTCACATCCTAGGTGTCCGCGTGGATGACGATTTCCGCGCGGCCCTTCTCGAGGGACCGCTCTCGGCAGCAGACGCGCTGCTGGGGGCGGTCCTTTCGCGTTCGGCCGCGGACGGCACGGTCTCGGTGCGCCTCACCGAGGTGGAGGCGTATGCCGGCTCCGGGGATCCCGGGTCGCATGGTTTCCGCGGCCGGACGGCGAGGAACGCCACGATGTTCGGGCCGGCAGGTCACGTCTACGCGTATCGCATCTACGGGCTCCACACGTGCATCAATGTCGTGGCGGGGGAGTCCGGCATTTCATCCGCAGTGCTCCTGAGGGCAGGCGAAGTGGTCGATGGCGTCGAACTCGCGAGAGCCCGCCGCGGTGCGGGGCGCCGTTCCGGGACACCCGTGCGCGACCACGAGCTGGCTCGTGGGCCCGGGAACCTGGTCAGGGCCCTCGGCGCGACCTTCGGCGATGACGGTGCCCGGCTCGATGAGGCGCCGTTCGCGCTTGTTCCGGGCGAACGCTCCAGCAGAGGGGCGGTGGTGCGCGGGCTCCGCGTCGGCGTGGGCGCTCCCGGTGGTGCTCTGCCGTTCGACTGGCGCTTCTGGATCGACGGAGACCCGTCCGTTTCGCGCTATATCGCGCACAAGTCGCTCCGCGCGGGGCGGCGCTGAGGCGGCAGGTGCTTGATACGGTTGCCCGGTGACTACGCGTGATCTGACGACCCAGCAGAACGACACCACCTTCGAGCATGTCATCGACGAACTCGAGTGGCGCGGGTTCATCCACGTCTCGACGGATCTGGCCGAGCTGAAGGCGCGGATGGACGAGGGGCCGATCACGTACTACTGCGGTTTCGATCCGACCGCTCCGAGTCTCCACCTCGGGCACCTCGTGCAGCTGATCCTCCTCCGTCGACTGCAGCTCGCGGGCCACAAGCCGCTCGGCCTCGTCGGCGGGTCGACGGGACTCATAGGCGACCCCCGTCCCACGGCCGAGCGCACGCTCAACTCGCGAGAGACCGTCGCGGAATGGGTCGAGGGGCTGCGCGGACAGATCGACGGCTACCTGTCGTTCGAGGGCGACAACGCGGCGCGCATGGTGAACAACCTCGACTGGACGGCGCCGCTCTCGGCGATCGACTTCCTGCGGGAGATCGGCAAGCACTTCCGCGTCGGCTCCATGCTCAAGAAGGATGCCGTCTCTGCGCGACTGAACTCCGAGGCTGGCATCTCGTACACGGAGTTCAGCTACCAGATCCTGCAGGCGATCGACTTCCTGGAGCTGCACCGGAACTACGGCTGCGTGCTGCAGACGGGTGGCAGCGATCAGTGGGGGAACCTGACCTCCGGCGTCGATCTCATTCGGCGTACCGAGGGTGCGAGCGTCCACGCGCTCGGAACACCGCTCATCACGAACTCGGATGGGACGAAGTTCGGCAAGAGCGAGGGCAACGCGATCTGGATCGATGCCGACCTCACGAGCCCGTACGCCTTCTACCAGTTCTGGCTCAACACGGACGACGCCGATGTCATCGCGCGGATCAAGATCTTCACGTTCCTGACGCGCGCCGAGATCGCGGAGCTCGAGAAGCTCGTCGCAGACGAGCCGTTCAAGCGCGTCGCCCAGAAGACGCTTGCCTCGAAGGTGACGTCGCTGGTGCATGGACAGGAGGCGACCGACGCAGTCATCGCGGCCTCGGCCGCCCTCTTCGGGCAGGGGGAGCTCACCGCGCTCGATGGAGACACGCTTCGCTCTGCGATTCTCGAGCTCCCGAACGCGGAGGTTGCCGATGGAACGCTGGTCGCTCAGGCTCTTGTCGACACCGGGCTCGCGAAGAGTCTCGGCGACGCGCGTCGCGGGATCTCCCAGGGCGGCGTCTCGCTCAACAACGAGCGGGTTGCCGACGAGGCTTCGGTCGTGAGTGCATCAGCAGCGCTGGCCGGCGGCGTCGCAGTCCTGCGTCGGGGCAAGAAGACCCTCGCTGGCCTGGTTTTCCGGGCCTGACCGGGGAACGGGCGTGCATCGACACGCCCGGGATGCGCCCTGAGTTGTGCGCCGACCCCGCCCTGCGTAATGTAATCACTCGTCAGGCCAACGGAGCGAAACGCGAGAGCGGGTCGCACGGGCCGGACAGTCCGAAAGAAAGATCAGCATCTGCCACTTGTTCTTGCAAGTTGGAGCAACATGATCTACACTCGGAACTCCTGCCTCACCGGGTAGCAAGATCGTCAGCCTCTGGTTCTTCCAGTTGGTTGTGCGGAGGATGAGCTTCATGCTCACGGTCCGTGGTTCTTGTCCGGGGTTCGCAGTGCAAGCGATTGCTCCTTAGAGATGGCCGTGAGGCTTGAAGAGGGAAGCGCTCGATTCTTGAGAACTCAACAGCGTGCACTATGTCAAATGCCAATTTGATCCCGTACCTCTTCCTTTGGGGGGGGTAAGGATTCCTTTTGGAAACATATT
>NZ_PSXZ01000047.1:0-695 GCF_002931375.1 Pseudoclavibacter sp. RFBJ3
GCGATGATCGGCAACGCCGCCCGACTCGGCGACATCGGCTGGAGCGCGAACGCCGGGTTGAGGCCGATCGCGACCACGCGTCCGTCCTGCTGGTCGACGGCGAAACGTCGTTGCCCATCAACCTCTTGCCAGACCCAGGGCTCCACCTCGACGAGATCCACGGGAGTCCCGGCCAAGTCGGTGACCGCCGATATCGTCACCGCATTGCCCGCGCTTGGAGACACCTCCACGGTGGAGAGGGCGGCGAAAAGGCGAACGAACGTGGACTCGCTGCGTCTCGACACCTGATAGGCGCCGACGATCTCGTCTGCATGCTCGGCTGCGGTCGTCGTTTCCACGACGGCTGCGTCGCGCTCGTCGGGAAAGTACCGGTCTGCGAACCCGCGAGACAGGGCGTCTCGGATCGCAGTCGACGCGTCCCCGTTCAACCCGGTGCTGTTCAGGGAGATGTAGACGCCAGCTTCGTCGTCTGGGTAGAGGTCGAGTTGCGCGTGGAACGCGGTGAGGTCGCCTCCGTGGCTGAGGATCCGGTGCCCGTTTCTGTCCGCCTCGAAGTAGCCCAGGGTCATGCGAGGTCCTGCAGCGAGACCGCCGAGCTCCTCGGCGCTGAGGGCTGGCTCGTGCATCTGCTCCAGAGTGCGTTCGCTGAGCAGCGGACTGCTGTCCCCGAGTTGCGCGAGCATGAACGCGTTCAT